>CAZIQL010000005.1:64360-89692 GCA_964541485.1 uncultured Lachnospiraceae bacterium | reverse complement strand
CCGCCCACGAAGCCAACACAAACACCTGCAGACCCAAATAACAACAAGGAGGATGATAACAAAAAGAATGAATCGAGTGCCAAATCTGATAAAGATGAAAGCACGCTATCAGAAGAAACGCCTTCTGATGAAACTAAAAACACGGAGCATGGTGACAAGACAGATGAGGATGTTTGCCCGTATGAAAATGATGAAGAATGTCCATTTGTAGACGCTGAGGATTGTCCGTACATAAATGAAGACGATCCCCCTAAAGAAGAGGAGAGACCAAAACCGAAAACTTACAAAGAAAAATTGGTGTACGAGTGTAAAGAGTTCCTTGAAAAGTATTCTTTCTCCGCATTCTTCAAAGCAATCTCCATGGACATTATCGGACAAGAAGAAGGACTAAAGCGGCTACTTGCCGTCCTTTACAACTTCCTTTACACGCTCTCCCTTGGTGAAACACCGGAACGTTGCAGCACTGCGTTACTAACTGCTCCAAGCGGAAATGGTAAATCAGCACTATTTAAAGCACTTAAAGAATTCTTCGAAGCAGAAATACCATCACTTGTCTGTAGCCGAAAAGATGCATCGCGGCTTACACCAGAAGGATACCGAGGAACAACAGTAAACAATATCCTGTCAGAATTCGCTCCGTATCACAAATTTGATCTACAACAGCGATATGGAATCCTGTGGTTAGATGAGTTTGACAAGGTGAAATTTAACCGAGATACAGGTGGTCCACAGGTCCAGGCTCAGCTACTAGCATTCATGGATGGGCATACCGAGAAAATTGGGAATACCGCCGTCGACACACGAGGCATTTTCTGGGTATGCGCCGGTAGTTTTAACGAAGTGCGTGAGAAGAAAAAGCAAAAGGCAGAAAAAACCATGGGATTTGTTGCTCAAGAAAAAGCATATGATACTTACGACGACATTACCAGAGAAGATGTTTTGAAGCTTTTCTCTCACGAGACGGTCGGCAGATTCAATTTGATTGTGAATTTTAAGAAACTCTCTGAAATGGCTATCATAAGAATCATTGCTAAAACTCTTGGCGAGATTAGCAAAGACATCAGAGTCGATGCAGTGTTAGGCGAGGACTATATGAATGTGCTCGTTCGAGAAGCAAATTCCGGTTTCGGATGTCGCCAGATATACAACACTCTTTACGAAACCTGTCTGCAGGCGTTTATCTCAATCATGCAAGATGGCATATACGGAATTGATGAAATGCCTCTAATTGTCATTGAGGGTCCAAATGACTTTACCATACTAGACGAAGCCGTTGGTGACCAGATAAAATACGAAACATGTGAAGAATAACCAAGGAGCAAAAGGCTCCGAGAGTTATTCCGGGGCCTTTGCAAATATACCCCAATAAGAAAGGAGCAAATCATATGAGTCAATCCATTGAACAATGTACAAACGAATGCGTAAAAGACATTCTTGAAGGTGTCGCCGTAAATCTATTCCAGCAGAACGTTAAACTTTATGTTGTCCGCAAATGTATTGACCGCAACGTTATCAGCGACGATGAATTGCGAGAACTTAAGGCTGCTGTCGATTCAGAAAAAGCTCGTACATACTTGGTAAATCCGTTCTGCCCTAATTGTGGTGAGGAACATATGCGCTTTGAAGTAACTATCAGCGAAGAAGAACAGAGAGTTCTGGATCAATATTATGAACAGCATAAGAACGAATCACCGTTAATATTGGCACTGAGTCCGTGCCCATTGTATGTTGAACGTGAGTTTAGGTGTACGTGTTGCGGTGCTGTGTTTACAAAAACAGTGGGTATTTGCAGAGAGCGGCAAGGTGGTTTATAATAAGAACAGCTATAGCTGCAAATGGACTTTTTCTTATTTTTGTGTTAAAATATAGGTGGAAAAAGATTTGACGCGCTAAATACTTTTACGTTAGACATAATATTATTACACTCATTAAAAAATATTTGGCGGTATTACGATGAAGTAAAAGTTAATAGGGTTTCATCCCTGAAAATAATCAGGGATGGCCAAAACTTTCCCTGTTTTTAATAGATATAACATCTGCTAAAGCAGGGAAAGAGGTATAAATGACAGAAAGAAATACACAATGGCATCCAGCTTTTTGCTCTGCAATCAAGCTGGAGCTCAAGGAAAACAAAAATGACCTCAATTATACCAGCGAATACAATGTAAACACAAAGCCGGTTCAAATTGACTTACTGGTCATTAAGAAGTCACCAGATGTATGCATTCAGAACGAAATTGGAAAAATATTTCGTGGTCACAATATCATGGAATACAAGTCTCCGAAAGACTCGTTAAATGAAGATGTTTTCATTAAGGTAATCGGATACGCCTGCTTGTATAAAGCGAATGAAGCACATGTAGATGAAATCCGATTGGACGACATTACGTTATCGTTTGTACGAGAGGGATACCCAAAGAAACTTATGCAATGGTTACATGATAATGATTTTGAGGTAAAAGAAGATACTCCTGGAATTTACCATATAACAAAGGAAGGAATTTTTCCAGCTCAAATCATCATTGGAGACAAAATCAACAAAGAGACGCATACATGGCTAACATCCTTAACCAGTAATATGGACGAGGAATCCGCAAAGAGACTTGTGATTAATATAGGTGCACTTTCGGAAAAGGATGATAAGGACAATGCTGATTCTGTTTTCCAGGTATCTGCAACCGAAAATGCAATGGTGTTTAATAACATGAAGGAGGGTGACGATGCTATGTGTGAAGCATTAAGAAAACTTATGCAACCGGAAATCGAGCAGGAGCTCAAAAAGTGTCGTACAGAAAGTCAAATTGAACTTTTAGTGTCTCTGGTTAAAGATGGCGCGATCACTCTGGAAATCGCAGCAGAAAAAGCCGAGATGGACTTAGAAGAGTTCAAGAAAGTAGTTAACGAGTAATCAAAGTGTAACAACTAAAAGGGTCTTTTATTGCAGAAGGACCCTTTTATTCACTCACAGACCGGAAGCAATTAGCGTGTGTTTGACTGAATTTAATGAAAAAGCGTACACAAAATCAATATTAGCTGAAGGCGAACTTCGCATGCTATTCAAATTAATTAAAAAGAATAAACTTACCGTACGAGAAGCAGCTGAAGAACTTGGAATTAGTGAGGATGAGTGTTTAAAACTCATGGACGAAAATAAGGAACTAACAATGTAACAATCAAAAGGCTCTTCCACAACCGGAGGAGCCTTTTATCCTATGGTAAGGATAACGAAACAGAAAGGCATGGAGGAAAAATGCATCATTTTCGTGAAATAGAATGTCCAAACTGCCAACATCAGTTTGTGTTGATGGAACATACTTACAATGGTTCAATTTACAAAATATACAGAAGAAAAGGTTACAATGAAGAATTAGAGAGTACGACATGTCCCAAATGTAATACTGAAATGGTAGTTTTGAAAGACTTACATGCTGGTATTGACATCAATGATGACTCAATAGAAGTTGCAAGTGTTTTGCGTGGAATATAATTTCTGCATAACAAACATACTTTTCAATGAGCATTTAAAGAAAGAGGTGAGATTCTGTGTACAAAATAACTTTATATGACAACAACTGTAGCCCCATTTGTGATGGTGTTGCTTGCTTCTTTACAGAAGACTTGGAAGCATTCGAACAGAACTGGCAACCGCATGCAGATGAAGAACAGTGGACACGTTATTTACAGAGTAAAGCTGGAGAAATCGTAACAGACTATTACAGCGATAATCCGGAATTGAATATCGTACAAGAGGATAAGGACGCGGAGATTCTCTTTGAAAAAGAAATTGTTTTCCGAAACAAAATGTTTACATTGCTCAATGCATACAACTGGGAAGATGAAATATACGCAGAAGAAACACATATTGTTTTCCGTGGTATAAGATTTAAGGAAATCTGCTATCTGATTGGCAAGTATAAAATGAAAGGTGTTTGTCGAAAAGCATTCCTTTCGAATAACAAAGAAGAATATAAAACTGTTACCGTATGGGGAAATCCTGTGGTAAAATGCAACCTTCAGGAAAAACCGGTATGGTACCAGACAGAGAATGGACGAGCCTTTTACGCATACAGAAAAGAAGATTTCAAAGAGGATATTATCAAAACCTATTGCTGGGTAACCGTTGGTACGTTTTCCGAAGAAGAATTAACCAACGACACTTTGGATTTAACCTCTGACGAAATGATAATACGTTTACTTGCGGATATTCCTGGAGAAGCTGGGTAATTACAATCACAAAATCGAATCAATAAATGTTCAAGAGGCCCTGGGTTGCCCGGGGCCTTAAACTATTCATCATCACATTTTTTCCTTCCAAGCCTCTCTAACATTTTGCGTTTATAATAAAAGGAATCATTGTTACCATGACTGTGCTGCTGAATGTCTACATTATAACTATCCATCTTATATTTCACACATCGTTCTGGACCAAAAACCTGTAATGCTTCATTATCGAACTGTTCCATATGATCGAGAAAACGCCCTTCAAGGGTATCGGAATAAAATTCTTCCAGTGTCTCCAAACATATGCCGCACAAAAGACAAGGACAGTAATCTCCTTTAACAGGAAAATAACAGCATCCGCCATCAACATTGATAGCATTGTGGCTGTACACTATCATACCGGGTCTTCCGGATGAATTACGGAGCAAATAGTCGAAATCGTGGGTAGGGGTATGTCCGTGGACTAATATTCTGCTTCCATTTCTAAAACCCCAGAAATGCTCTCTACTCCACAAGTATGTGTGTCGCGGATTTTCTTTTGACTCAGAGTTAGGAAGGAAAGCATGGGCAACGGTGAAATCAACAACCTTTCCAGACGGAGATGTAATCTTAAGGTCAATCCGTAGTGGTAAGCTTTGAAAGAAAGTCACTACTTTTTCAAGATATGCTTTCTTAAACAGGCCTGCCGCCTTCAATTTTTCATCAAACCCATAATGAATCTTTTCAAGGTTTTCTATTGTTTCATCCGAATCATCGGTCCAGTCGTCTTTAACCTGATTCCACCACGTCAACACCATATCTTCATGGTTTCCCAACACACATTGGTACTTGCCACTCGGTTTAATATGCTCCATAAAGAAGTTTAATGTATCTATGACCCGTGGTCCCCTATCGATAAAATCTCCGGTAAAAATTATTGTCGCATCAGAATCTGCCTCATTGATTTTATTAACTAATCGAGTCAACTCATCATAACAGCCATGCGGGTCGCCTATAACGTAGTGCATTTGACATCCTCCTTCCTCGGTATATTGCATATGTTTTTCATTAAGCACCTGCTAATTATAATAATTAAAAACCTGAAATAATGCAATATAAAAGAGCCTTCCGTTCAAAACGAAGGGCTCTTGGTCCGGCATTTAAGTTACCGGGCGGGATTATTTTTTTGTAAAAGCTTAATCTGCAAAATGATATTATAAATTGTTGATTTTTCCGTTTCTGAACAGGTTTGAAGCTGTAATAAGATTTGTTCTGTTAGCAAATCGTATTCACGTGTGACAATACTTGGTTTAAAAAACTCTCCCAATCCAATATTCATGGCAGTACAAATCTTTTCGATCACATGAATTGTTGGATTTTTTACATTGCGTTCAATCTGACCGTAGTATGTTGGTGTAATCTCAGCCCGGAGTGCCACCTGTTCTTGGCTTAATTCCAGGCTTGTTCTAATATCCTGTAATCTTTTCCCAATGTTAAAATTGTTATCCATATTCATCACCATAGTTATTCAATATATCCATTACGATAGTTATTCTATCATCATTGACAAAAACCGCTCAAGTTACTATAATTATTGCCGTAAAAGTTAACTATAGTTATTGTCTTTTAGCAATTTTTAATAACTATAGTAGCCAATGGACGGAAACTCTACAGAAAGGAGGCTTTTATTAAAATATCTTTTTGTAACAGATAACTATAAAAAATCTCAATTTACAAACAAAGGAAGAGAAGGAGAACACTAAAATGGCAAAAGAAACTTATGTAGCAAGATGTTACAACTGGGAAGTGAACGAGACTATTGCATTGTATGAAAGTTTTGGTTGGGAACTTGTGTCCAATAATGTAGTCACGAGTTTGAATACCACAGATACAAATATTGCAGCAGAAAATGATTTAACCTTTAGCAGAGAAAAGGACGCGCCATGGTATGCAGAGGCAGATAGACTGCAGAAAGAATATGTTGCATGTAATAATCAAATTGACCAGATTCTTGAGACAAGTCCAGAAAAGGAGTCTAAGTTTCATTGGATATTATTTATCATTGGATTGTTTGTCTACGGTTTAGGAATGTGGTATGCGATAGGTCACATTATAGTAGTTTCTATTCGAAAAAACAAGGCAAAGAAATGGCACGAAGAGAATGATGCAAAGATTGCGGAGATCAATGACAAAAAGGCTAAGATTGCTGCTGAATGTTTAGCTATTGTTAATGACGAAAAATAATTTAAAAATTTCTTGCTTGCAACAAATCGCTTCTAACTCAAGTAAGTAATCAAAAAAGAGGTTTTCTGCCAGCGGGTATTTTCTGCTGGCAGATTTTATATAACGCGACAGGAGAAAAAACAGTTGAAGAAATATGAAAGATATGTTCGTAATGGCAATAATGCCGGCACGACAAGTAGGCCCAGAGTATTAAAAAAGACGAATATAGCGCAAAAGCGAAGTTTGATTCTAATGCTCGTTGCTTTGTTTGTTATGCGTATAGACAATATCATCGAGAGCATAGACCAAAAGTTGGCGATATGGGTAAGTTTAGATTATCCAGGGGAAGAAATCCTTGAATATTTATGGGTACGTTTTCCATGGGATTTTATTGGACTTCCATTATTTATTATAGCCATTGTTCTTTGGATCCGTAGCCTCAAAAAAAGTGGAGAAATAATGGATGAGAACGGTAACGTAATTTCCGAAGATTAGTAGTTTTTGCTTTCTCGTGTACTAGGAAATCAGTATTTACCGGATATAAGAATATTGAAAGAGTAATAGCAACGGAGGATTATTTTCATGGTACTGTATTTTAAAAATCATTTCTATATTTGTGCCGGACTAGGTATGTGGTTGTCAGGCTTGTTCCTAAAGCTTATGGAGGGGGATTATTATGTTGCAGCTGCTCTCATTATAGTGTTTACCATTGCAGGTGGAATATATCCTGATTTTATGGATGTAGAGCATTTCCCATATCCTTGGGGTTTTGTTGAACCGGACTGGAAAGAGAAACTGGGCGACATCACACACAGAGCTAAGGGAATACGTCGTTCTACACTTCCGTTTTGGATATGGCTTCTAGCAGATGTTTTTTTGCTTTCAGGGGATGGTATGGTAATATTTTATATGATTGCTTTTGTAATCGGGCAGTTAGTACACCTATTTCTTGATTCCTTAACAAAAGGAGGGATTCCGTTTAGGAAAAGAAGAATCGCATTCGGTATTATCAAAAACAACGTGACTGATCCTGACGATGAAGCTGACGCTGTATATAGTATGCCGTGGTACATTTATGCTATTGTAACAATTGTGATGATGTTACAGGGTGCATATTTGTGGTCTACATGTATAGACTTTTATCGCTTAGATGCGTTCTTTAAAAGTCTCGCTTAGGAAGGAGGTATTATATGGATATCACAACAGCAAAGGAAATAATTGCAAGATATACGAAAGCAGTTTATACGGCTCCATCCGGCGAAACAAAGGGGTTTTATACTCCAAAAGACGTGGCAGAAATGCCAAGAAAGAATTTTGAAGAAGAGGTCCAAATCTGGGCTGTAGAATACATAGAGGCGGTTCTGACACTTGCTACAGCATGGAATTTCGATGAACAATTCGATTTACAAAAGCATGGAAAGACCGATATCACGGAATGGGGCTACAGAGCCAAAAAGATGAGAGAAATTGTTGAGTTTAAGAAGTCAACTGAAGGAAAAAAGCATTTGCTCCGAACAATTGTATCAGTCCCGTGCAGAACCGAAGAGAAGGACCGAGAAGAAATGATGAAAGACTCGTCTGTTCAAGTAGCATCTGCGGGTACTGGACGTGGGGCTGAGAAGCAGACAAAATTAAATGTTCAGCGAATGGAACACCTTAAGGCTTTGGAAAAAAGTATTTCCAAGGGCGGTGCATTAAGAGAGGTATACGAAAGAACTCTTCAGGACTACCATCGTAAGGTTGAAGAGCTTCCTACTAACGAAGAGGCCCTGGCCCTTTCTGAAAGAGACCAGAAAGAACTCAGACCAAAGGCTTTATGGGTTGCCTCTTTAGTAATGCCGTTGTTTGTTTTTGTACGTACCGTAGATATCATTTTAGACTCATTTATTCTTGGAAAAATGCAAGGCGGTTTTATTGAGACAAAATTAGGTGGAGAGTATATGATACTTTCACGAACTTTTGGAAATTCTTTGATTGCTGCATTCATAGCACTTGTTCTTGCTTTTTGTGAAGTTGGGACTACAGGCGTTGTTGCTTTGTTTTTTGAAAATTTCTTTTGCCTATTTATACTGTTTGCAATAGCACGAAATTTAATAGGTATAATTACGGAACTTTTAACAATCTTCATAGGCAAAGTTATTGTTGTACCAGCTTCAAAGTGTTTTGAGGCAGCGAGTCAGAATGACTACCAGATGTTTGATGTTTCAAGAGAAATGGAATATCTTAAAGAATTTGAAAGCCAGATTAAGGAAAGGGAAGACATTATTGAGGATCTGCGAACAATCATTAACGAAGATCAGCCATACGGTTACGTAGATGAGTTCTTAAAGGGCCGTAAGGATCTCTCACTGAAGAGACTTGCACAAGATGCGGCTGACAATGAAATCATTAAGAAACAATTGGCAGCGAAATCTGTTAATCAAGAATAATTCCAATAAACAAACGAAAGCAACTATTATGACAAAACGAAAGGACGCTACACACATGAAGAAGACGCTCTTAATACTACTTGCACTTTGCATCTGCGTTCTGATAGGATGTAACACAACCGGATATCAAGAAACACCAACAGATACTCCGACTCCATCCATTGCAGAAACACCTGATTTTACTCCGGCACCGGACAATACAGCTACCCCGGAACCAACCGCAACCAATACACCCACGATAGCACCAGCATCGACAAATACACCAACTCCGGCACCAACGGATACTCCTACACCGGAGCCGACTGCAACGAACACTCCAACTCCGACGCCGGTTCCTACCAATACACCGACTCCGACAAGTACGCCAACTCCAAGTCCGAGCCCAACAAACACGCCAACTCCGACGAATACGCCAACGCCAACAGCGACAAACACCCCAACTCCTACTCCTACCAATACACCTACGCCAACAGCGACAAATACACCGACTCCGACTCCTACCAATACACCTACGCCGACAAACACGCCGACTCCTACTCCGAGATTTACTTTTAAAGAGTTGGACAAGGAAATGTACGCAAAATCGTCAGTGAACGTAAGAGATTTGCCATCAACAGAGGGAAAGAAAATTGGCAGCCTAAGTGCTTGGGAAAAAGTAAGGGTTACCGGTCAATGCAAAGAGACCACCTGGTATAGGATTGTATTTGATGGCAAGGAGGCATATGTCAGTGGAAACTATTTGGTAGATAATAAGCCTACTCCTACACCAAGCCCTACTCCTATTCCAAAGGTTTCCTACAGGATTGATGGTGATACAATTGTATTTTATGGAAGTGGAACAATTGAGGAATACTGGGATGAGGATACTCTACTGAAAACCGCTGATATTATCAACTCCTCAAATGTAACTAAAATTGTAATCGGAGAAGGAATAACAACTATTGGATGGTCCGCTTTTCAAAATTGTACCAGCATCGAGAGTGTTGATATTTCTAAAAGTGTAAAAGAGATAGGGTATTCTGCTTTTGCTAACTGTAGTTCTTTATTAACCATTGAATTGCCCGATAGTGTTACATCTTTGGGCTATGATGCCTTTAAAGGTTGCAGCAGTTTGAAAACGGTAAAGCTTTCAGATGTACGCGACGTGTATTTTAGAGGCTGTACCAGTTTAGAAAGCATCACTTTACCGGAACGTACTATGAATTTTTCATTTGACGGATGTAGTAGCCTAAAAAGTATTATTATCCCTAATGGTGTCACGAAAATCCCTTGGAACGCTTTCAGAGGATGTACAAATCTTACTACAGTTGTGATCCCTGAAACAGTAGAATCTATCGACGAGAACGCATTCAAAGGATGTACAAGTTTAACCAATATTGTAATTCCGGATTCCGTCGTTAAAGTCTCAAAGTATGCTTTCAGAGGCTGCACAAACCTTAATGAAGTTATTATGGGGAACAATGTAACGGAAATAGGTCAAGGTGCATTTGAAGATTGTTCTTCATTAGAAAAAATAACAATTCCGAATGGAATGGAGACAATCGGAAACTACGCATTCCGAAATTGTCCTTCTATAACTGAATTAACTATTCCAGAGAGTGTAAAAAGCATAGGTGATTCTGCATTTTTTAATTGTGATACAATAGTAAGCCTTACTATTCCTTCGGACATAACTATTGGAGAAGGGGCTTTTCAAAATTGTGACAATTTAGTTGACGTAGAAATCTCAGGTGAGAATACAAAACTAGGAAGGCAGATTTTTTACCAGTGCTCCAAGTTAAAACATGTAGATCTTGGAGAGGGAATCAAAATAATTCCCGAGGTCGCCTTTACTGACTGTACAAGTTTAAAGAAGATTACTCTTCCGAGTACAGTTACGAGAATTGAATGGGCAGCCTTTGAGGGATGCAATGCACTTGAACAAATCATTTATTCCGAAAATGTAGTATATATAGGCGGTGCTGTGTTTAGCGGTTGTTCAAGTTTAACAGCTATCAATCTTCCTAATGGTTTGACAAGTATCGAAAGTAGAACATTTAGTGGTTGCTCCAGTTTAACCAATGTCAATATTCCTGACAGCATTACAAGTATCGGAAGTAGTGCATTTAGAAATTGCTCCTGTTTAACCAGCGTCAATATTCCTGACGGTGTTACAAGTATCGGAAGTGGTGCATTTGGAGGCACACCATGGTTACAAGCGCTATATTGGAAAGATCCTTTAGTAATTGTCAATGGAATCTTAATTAATGGGCAACTTGCCTCGGGGGACGTTTCCATCCCAGACAGTGTAACAACTATAGCGGATAGTGCATTTTACAGTTGCACAGGTATGACTAGTGTAACGATTCCTGACAGTGTTACAACTATCGGATCGGAGGCTTTTTCATCATGTACAAATTTAAATAACGTAAACATCTCTGGTAACGTAACAAATATAGGATATTGGGCATTTGTAAAAACCCCATGGCTAGAAAATCAACAAAAAAAGAATCCATTGGTAATTGTCAATGGGATCCTAATTGACGGACAAACCGCCGCCGGAGAGATTTCTATTCCTGACGGTGTAACAAGTATAGCTGACAATGCATTTTATCAATGCTCTGATTTAGTAAGTGTTTATATTCCTAACAGCGTGACAAAGATCGGAGAAGATGCATTTGGATGGTGTCCGAGATTGACTACTGTCAAAATGTCCGACAGTGTAACAAATATCGGAAGTCATGCATTTAGCAGTTGCTCCAGTTTAACTAGCATTAATATTCCTAACAGTGTAAAGAGTATAGGTGAAGCAGCATTTTTTATTTGTGAAAAATTAACTAGTCTCGACATTCCAGACAGTGTTACAAGTATTGGTGAGTTAGCTTTTTCTGGTTGTGCATATCGTTTTACTCTATCAGTAACAAAAGGGTCTTACGCAGAAACGTATGCAAAAGAAAACAATATAACATATGTTACAAAATAATACTAGAACCGGTGGGAGAAATCCCATCGGTTTTTTCTTAATTCTTATTTCCTACTATTCCTACTGAAAAACTATGAAAAAGTGGTTTACATAATATCACCATTCGTGATATAATATCGGAACTAGCGATAATAGTACATATTGTGAGGTAGCCATATGGAAGACGTAAATCAGTTTTACATCGACTTCGGTATACGCGTAAGGAATACCAGAAAAGCAAAAAGATGGACTCAAGGTCAGCTGGCAAAGAAATGTAATCTCTCACAGAGCTATGTTTCTGAAATAGAAAGTGGCAGAGCACATATTACCATTGATGTTCTCGTTAAATTGAGTGATGCATTTGCCGTTACTCCAAACGTACTACTTGGCAAATCAGAGCCATTTATCGAACCGGCACTGGCAGTCGAACTTCATCGAATGGATGCCAAATCACAGCTCAAACTGTATGAAGTTGCAGTTGCTTTATTCAAATAGTACAACAAAAAGCATGGTCATTTTCTTGATTCATGCTTTTCTTGACCCTTTGATTATCGCTAATTTATATTTTATTAAATTTTATATTGTATTTAGAAATATATATTTTCATAAACGCACAAATTTCCTTCTCACAAAACCAGGTCTTATAGGGGCCGTCCACACAATCCAAGTGGAGCACGATACTCAGCACCTTTTAAACGTATACACAGAAAGGAGAACGTACAACATGTTTATCGTTTATAACCACAAACTTGTAACTGATGATGGTACCCTGATCAACCGAAAGTTCATCGCCTTAAAATCGGACGATGGAACTCTTCAATTCACAGATTTCCACAAATACGCCTTTTCGCCAAAACAGGTCAGCCGTGCCCTGACCGATGACGGCAATAACCGTTTTGCATTCATCGTCCAACTACTCAACTACGCATTCTTTACCTGCGACATCGAGTCACTCACGGAACTAACCGTAGATATGGTGGCTGATTTTCTCATGGACTACGGACTATGCGAACTCCCTGGCGACGACGAATTCACCTCACGGTCTAAACAAACGGTAGAGCGCTGCATCGCCGTTGTCATGGACTTTTTACACAATCTGATAGAATCGCATGGAAAAGAACTGACATTTACAAAAGAAGACCTTTACACAGAAGTGCTTGTCCAGGATAAACGTGGACGTGCAATAAAAAAGAAGGTTCCAAAGTTTACTGTTCAGTATAAGCAGGCTCAGTCCACACGTCACATATTCCGAGATATGCCAGATTCTGCGTTTCGAATTATCTACGGATATATTTACGAACACCACAAAGAGCTGTTAATGCTTGTGACATTATCAGCTTTTGCAGGCTTACGCCCATCTGAGTGCTGTAATGTACGACGTATGGATAGTCCACTAGGACCCGGCCTTATGCTCAATGCTATAGATGGCGAAGTTACAAAGATAAGACTCGACCTCAAACACGAATACGTTCTCAGAAGCGACTTAACACCTGTAGGGCGAATAAAGAAAGAACGAACCGGAGAAGTTCCGGAGATTTTCTTAAACGCCTTTATGGAAGCCTATCACGAATACATGCGCCACATTGAAGGTCGGAAGTATGAAGCCGCCTATGGTCCGTTATCCATTAACAAACAAGGTAAAGCCTATACCTATGCCAGTTACCGCAGACAGTTTCAGGCTATGATACAAGACGAAATCATACCTATCTTCCTTGAAAGTGATGACCCTGAGCTTGTTATTTACGGCAGAACCCTTATGGAAAACAGGATTTCACCTCACATTTTCCGTCACTGGTTTACTGTAAAACTTGTACAATCCGGAATCAACGAACCGGCAACGCTCATGTTTTACCGCGGTGACACCTCTCCAGAAAGTGCGCTTACATACCTGCAAAACAAGAGTGAGTTGGAAAAGGAATTCAGAAAAGTAAATGATGAGGTATTTGATTACATCTCATGGGCAGCCGCAAAGAATCGAGGTGGACGGAATGACTGATTTAAGGACTTTTATTAACCATATGATTGAAGTTACACCAGAAAGTGAAAAGCGCGAAATTGGAGCAATTACGGCGTTCTTATTGGACAATAACTGGTTCGGATGCGCACCTGCTATAGAAAACGGTGTGCCTGTGTTGTCACCGGAACAAATCAATATCCTTTCAGAAAAGCTGCAACACTTTTTGTCTACCGATGAATCCAGCAAGCACCTGTTGAAGCGTCTTGCCGAAAAGTTGCCGGAAACGGCCAAATACTTACACAAATACTTCGAAATTAAAAAAGTGGACGAAGAAGATATGTTTTACCTTACCGACTTTCTGCTGTTTTATTTAAACAAAGAAGTTTTCTTCTGTACAGATAAGGATGTTGAGGAGCTTCTTAAACTTGCTACTGACAACATGATAAAACAACATGGGCAACATTTAACACTCTTTCTGGCATGGTTAAGAACAGAAGTTAAAACTCGATACTTTAAAGACTATGTTATGGATAAACGCTACACCATGGACATCCAGAACGAAGCTTACTCCTTTGACGAATACATAGAACTATCCTACAAGCTGTTTAATGATGACTATATGCTTGAAAACGACATGTGGACCAAAGCTGTAAGCTCCATAAACTACACCGATACATGGTTGTTCCTGGCTTTGCACTTCATATGTTCCATTCGCTATACAGACCATGTGAGAATTCATCGTCCTATGCTTCCTATATCACCGGAAGAATGCATAAAGCAAATTGCAGAAGATACGTTTTCTGATAACGATGCTCGTTATGTGCTGCTTTCTGTTACACAAAGAATGTGTACATTGCCTCTGGACCCAAATAAAACAGACGGGACAAGCGGTGTTGGTTCTGTAAAACTAAGTATCCCACATTCTTGTGAAGCCATCTTTGGGAAACTGTTTGCGTTGGCAGAGGCACAACGCCAGCTTATCGGAGATCTGGATGGACCGATTATTCGAAAAATAACCAAATATGAAGAGATAACAAGATACATGGGACACGATATTGGCGACCTGTTTTTAGAGTCTGATTTTCGCGCTCGTTCTGCAACCAAATCATATCTGCAACTAGTCCGGATGATAGGCGATGAAATGGCCGAAGAAAATGAAGGTTTTCATACCAAAGGCTATATTCTTGCTGCTCTTGCACGTAGCCATAAGGGCTCCTATGGGGAATTTGCAGCCACAACGTTCGAATACTTGAAAGATGCCAAACTCAACGGTCTTACACCGGAATTTGTTGCATTCGAGCTCTTCGAAAGAGGAGTACTCTCTTTTATGTCATCGGCACTTCTGACTATGGTAACAGACGGTAAGTATTCAAACATGCCTACACACATGCAGACTGAGTTAATCAAAGAACTGGATTTGAGTCCCAAGGAAATTGAATCCGTTGTTTCACTTGTAGACACCAGCCGTAGGAAGGCACAAAGTCTCATCAAATCCATCGTTAATAGCGACAAGGACCCGTTATTGATACTTCATGCAATCGGCTCCGGTGAAGCATTCTCCAAACAACCAGAGTGTCTTTGCCTACTTACGGCAATCGGTAAGGTTTGTCCGTATGCTGACAAACGCCAATGTGTAGGCTGTGATTACGAAATCAGCACTAAGTCTACTATGTATCTGTTAATCAGCGAATACAACCGCATGAAAAACCTGTATATGACCGCAAATAACAAACACGAGAAAAACAAATACAAGCGTTTAATCACAGAAGTAGTTACGCCAAGGATGTCAGAGATGCTCGAATGTCTCCGGGATACCTACGGCGAAGAAGTATTTCAACAATTTGAACAAATGATAAAGGAGAACACATAGATGAATGTTAACACCGCAGAACAACTATTTACTTCAAACACACATTACATAATTTTAAACAAGGCTACCGTAGCAGATGCCAAAATCCGTTTCAAAGAGCTTCAAAACGATGGTGTTATCAAACCTGAATCCTCATTTGAAGATTCTGTCTGGTACACAACCGACCAATATTCAAACACGGGCCTACATTTTAAATTCGATGAAGTTTCTTATCGCAGGTATTACAAAGACCTGTTTGGTATGAAGTTTAATGATTTCTTAGACCTGGTAAAAGCTTATCTGCTTTCTCTCTTCGGAAAGAACGTACTGATTTCGATTTCAAATGTGTTATTGGATATACGACATATTGTTGGAACAAATCCTAAAATCATGTACAACACGGGCATCAATCTCGACATGCCTTGGCTTTGCCAGACTTTCTTCACCATGCTTGCAGAAGATTTGGAAGAAAACTCGTTGGAGGATATTATCGCAGTCATTGAACAATGTTGTGACACTAATGCCGCTCAAGGAGGAAGGCAACAACGAAATCTTGCCACATTTGACACATACTTTCTCTTTGATGAAATCATTAAAAAATATTGGAACGAACCATTGTCCACAGAAGAAAGATTGTTTTATTACCCACTGTACCTTTGGTGGCAGATTACCGCTGTTATTCCGTTAAGACCACGGGAATTTATTCTCACTGAGCGGAACTGCCTGTCATGTCAAGACGGAATATATTATCTCAGGTTAAGACGAAATCACTTAAAGGGTGGACAGTCTGCCATTTCTTACACTTTAGATGGTGATTACGACATCTTTACATGTCGCATTCCAGAAACACTGGCTTGCACAATACAAGAGTACCTTGACCTTACATCAAAATATGCAGCTACTGACATTGACACTCTCTTTGTTACCGATGTCCACTACCGGAAGTGGGGAATGAAGAAGAACAAAAAAAGCAGGTTCCTTTCCTATGTGAATTTAACGACCATTCTTCGGTATTTCTATGCCGAAGTAATTGAAGGCATGTATGGATACAACGTTATTTACGAACATGATGATTCACACTTAAAAGATGGTGAAATCTGTGTTATCCACCTTGGAGATACCAGACATATCGCACTTATCAACATTATGCAAGAAGGTGGCACGCCGGTAACAGCAATGCAGCTTGCAGGTCACACTAACACCGAAATGGCTGCTCATTATTACACCAACCTAACACAACTCATCGAATGCAAAACCTACCGTCAATACAGGCGTATGATTAGCGGTGAAAGTAAATTTTCCATAAGCAATGTGTCTTACATACCAAGCGCCCGTGTTTCCGTTCCTCTTGACGGAGAAGGGAAATGTTTCTCGGAGCATTACAGAAATGGTGAAATAAACGACTGCTTATGTTCTGTAGGTGACAATGGTGAAATCGGATACTGCCCAAAGTGTACATATTATCGTTGCAATGGTTCCTCATACTTTGGCTCTGATGATATTTACAAACGAAACATCGAAGATGACTGCAAAATGCTCGTTGAAGCTGTCAAAATGGTACGACAAGAAAAAGGTAGTGTCGAGGACATTGGCGAAGTAATGTTACGGCTACACTCCAGTTCCATATCATACCAGGCATATTTACTTGAAAAACAATTGAAAGGAGACGAATGACTATGGCAAGACCGCGACAGATTGAGGATACAGCCCTCATAAGCCTCATAGACCAATTTTTCATCCACGAATGTAAAGGAAATCCCCGCTTTCTTAAAAAGCCGGAAATTGCAAGATACGTAGCAAAACAAGGATATCCCGGATATGCCGCTACAACCCTACGAAGAAATAAAGTTGCATGTGATTACATCGATGGGCTGGCAAAGAAAGAGAAGGATAAAAGAATTTCGTTACTGGCAGCATACAAAACTCTGGATGTGGAAAACTTTCTTGCCACACACCGAGGCAGAACTTCGTTAATCAAAGCATTAACAGAGCTCGATTGCTACTACAAAACAATAGCCGACAGTTCCGTTTCTGCTATCAAGGAATACAAGACATTGAATTCCAAGGTTACCTCTCTCCAGAATTCACTCACAGATGCTGAACTTGAAATAAACAAGTTAAGCCAGGTTATATGTGATCTTAAGTTAAAAATCAAAGAGCTTACCGAAACAAACAATTGTCTGGAAAGTGTGATTGAAGATTACGTGTATCCGGATATCTGCAATGAGCTTTTAGGACAGGCGCGTCAATTACGTAATGTTGACACAATCATTGACAAAAAGAAACTCCAGCGAAAGGTTATTACATTTAAGAGCAAAATCGACACTTTGCCAGATACACCACCTGTTGTTCCTGCGAGTTCCGGCAGTTCTGTAGTACAGAGTTTAACAGATTTTTTTCAGGAGGACGATGAATGAGTAACACCCTTAAAGTTTCCGATATTCCGTTTTTAATGAAGCAGTGGTCTCCAGAGAATGAAACTGATCCGGCAACAGTATCTGCAGGTTCTCACAATAAACACATGTGGAAATGCAAAGAATGTGGTTATACCTGGGAGGCATCAGTAAAATCTCGATATAAAGCGGAAGGTAAATGTCCATGTCACGAATCAAACAAAGTAATCCTTCCGAACGTGAATGATGTGCTTACATTGTTACCGGAATTAAAGAACTATTATGATACCGAGAAGAATGAAGAAGAAGGTATTGATATTTCAAGAGAAGGTTTTGACTCTTCGATGGTAGCTAATTGGAAATGTCCTGAGTGTGGACGAGAATGGAAGTCCAACATAAGGTCCCGGTCAAAGAAAGAAAATGGTGTGCGCGTGGCTGTTCTTTGCCCTCATTACAACACAGTGAAACGCAAAAAGGAAGATGTGCCAACCGTAGATCAAGTTCCAGATCTTTATAAGTTTTGGAATAAGGATAAAAATCCAGATGCAAGCACGGTTAAATCAAACTCGCCCGAACGCGCCGATTGGTACTGTTCTAATTGCGGCTACGAATGGAATACAACTGTTGTTGAGCAGGCAAAGAGTACCGGCAAATGTGCCTGCTGTGAACTTAACATGAAAGTCAAAACAGGCATCAATGATTTATTCACAGCAATGCCTGAGGCTAAAGATTTTTATGACTTCGAAAAAAATAAAGATGTAGACATCTACAACATGGGAGTTAGAAACAAAGAACTTGTTTGGTGGTCTTGTCCTGATTGTGGATATAACTGGCGGTCATCCATTGCATCCAGAGTAGAAGGCAAGCAAGGCAGCTATCGCTTCAGGGGCTGCCAGAAATGTTACGGTTCCAACAAAATTGTACCTATAGCAACAAACAAGCTACTTGTTAAACACTGGGATTTTAAGCTGAATAAAGACCATGATATTAACCTCACATCCGTCCACTGCACAGATACGGCTCATTGGAGATGTAAAGACTGTGGTCATACATGGGAAGCTTCCATAAGAGGAATGCATCAATCTTTTCAGGGATGTCAACGTTGCAACAAGTCAGAGTATTTTATCAGTTCATATCCGGATCTTATTGAAGCACTCGATAAAATCTTTGATACAAAGGAAAACCCCAATATCGATATTAATAAGCTACGTACTAAAACAAACACAGTTATTCACTTCCATTGCAAATCTTGTAACCATGAATGGGACGGCATTTTAGGTAATCGCGTTCGCAAGAACGAAGATGGCACATATCGTCTACTTGGTTGTCCTGTGTGTGATAATAATGCCTACAGGAGAACATTATACTTAGAAGAATACCCTGAACTTCTGACTATGTATAATCGAGAAAAGAATAATTTCTCTCTTGAAGACTTAGTAGAAAGAAAATATGAACCTATTAAACTCATCTGGGATTGCCCAACTTGTCATCGCTCATTTCCGGCCACGTTGCGCGCAATGGCAGCCTCCACAAAATATAAAACAAAGGGATGTCCTTTCTGTTCGCATCGAGAAGTTGTTGAACGAAATAGTTTTGGCGACCTACATCCAGAACTGCTTGATGAGTACGCGGAGGAAAATGAAACTAATCCATTCAAAGTGTATCCTAATAGCAAAAAAGAGGTCCTTTGGAGATGTGTTAACAATCCAGAACACACTTGGTCTGCAACATTTGCGCTTAGGCATGCTGGCGGTGGTCCATGTCCGGTTTGCAACAGAACAAGGTTGATTAAGGGAACCAACACATTTGCTGATGTTCATTCCGAATATTTGGATATGTATTCTGAGAACAACGAACGCAAGGCTGATGAAATCTTTTATAATTCATCTCTGTGGCTTAAGTGGAATTGTAGAACTTGTCATAGTGAATATGGTGCCTATATAAAGGACGTTCTCTCCAACGATGAAAACTGCCCTTATTGCAGCAATAGATATGTCAAACCCGGTACAAATGACCTTAAGAAACTTTATCCAGATATTGCATCCATGTGGTCTAAAAATAACGAACTGGAAGCCGACCATGTGTTTCCTAACAAAAAAAGATGGGCTCTATGGAACTGTCCTGATTGTGGTGGAGAATATCGAGCTTTGATAAATGAGGTTGTAAGTGGCGAATATACATGTCCTTTCTGCGATGGCAGAAGGGTTACTCCTGGTGTAAACTCATTACAGGCTTTATATCCTGACATCGCCAAACGATATTCTGTGAAGAATCTTCGTACCGCAGATGAAGTCTTCCCTGATACCACATCGCCGTTTGTTTGGAATTGTCCTGATTGCGGAGGAGAATACAATGCTCTGATGAAGGATGTTGTAAGTGGTGAATATACCTGTCCTTTCTGCGATGGCAGAAGGGTTACTCTTGGTGTAAACTCATTACAGGCTTTATATCCTGACATCGCCAAACGGTATTCTGTGAAGAATCCTCGTACTGCTGATGAGGTCTTTCCCGACGTTGCAACTCCATTTGTGTGGGATTGTCCTGACTGTGGTGGCGAATACAATGCCCTGATGAAGGATGTTGTAAGTGGTGAATATACCTGTCCTTTCTGTGACAGAAGAAGGGTTACCCCTGGTGTAAACTCATTACAGGCTTTATATCCTGACATCGCCAAACGATATTCTGTGAAGAATCTTCGTACCGCAGATGAAGTCTTCCCTGATACCACATCGCCGTTTGTTTGGAATTGTCCTGATTGCGGAGGAGAATACAATGCTCTGATGAAGGATGTTGTAAGTGGTGAATACACTTGTCCGTTCTGCGATGACAGGCTTACACTTCCGGGGTTCAATGACTTTGCCACAAGACACCCTGATCTTATGGAAGAATACAACTATGTCATCAACTACATAGCCACCGATTCAAACAACATCAGCGAGAAAAGCAACGAACCTCTTTGGTGGATTTGCCCAAAGAATCCTGAACACCATTATCGTATGTCTCCCGCCAGAAAGTTGTTGTTCCAAAAACGCAACAAAGAAGCCTGTCCATACTGTAAAGGTCTCCGTCGTAAGAAGAGACACTTCATATAACTACATATTTTTTTCACAAAAAAGGGACCGTTCCTCATTGGAATGATCCCTTTTAAAAATTCATTGTTTTGCATAAAAATGCAGCGCGCACTTTACTCCACTAAAGAGTTTTGTACGTTTTTCGTTTTTTCGGCTGAAAATTTTTTTTCAGTTATTTTCGTACAGCCTATATGTTGCATCAATATCCTGTTTCAGAACTATGCGTTAACAACGTCCTTTAAAGCCTTACCTGCTTTGAACTTAGGATTCTTTGTAGCTGCAATTGTGATGTTTTCCTTTGTTCTTGGGTTGATACCTGTTCTAGCTGGTCTTTCGGAAACTTCGAATGTACCAAAGCCTACTAACTGAACCTTTTCACCCTTCTTTAATTCTTCTGTTACAACGTCGATGAACGCCTTTAATGCCTTTTCGGAATCCTTCTTGGATAACTCTGCATTTGCTGCGATTGCTGCAACTAATTCTGTCTTATTCATGGTATAAATCCTCCTCTAAAAGTATGTGATTAAAGAGTCACTCATAATCCTCTGATTATTTCATGCTCTGCCAGAGTTCGTCTATTTCCTCTGGTGACATCTGACTTAGTTTTCTCCCCTTTTGCTGGGCAAGTAACTCAATGCCTACACATCTATTTATAAACTTATTAGTAGCATTTGTCAAGGAATTTTCTGCATTTACGCCTAAAAAACGGGACAAATTAACCATAGAAAACATCAAATCTCCGAATTCCTCTTCCACCCTCTCTTTTCCATTTATTTTCCCCGTTTTGTACTTGTCAATCTCTTCCTCTAACTCCGCTAATTCTTCCTTCACTTTTCCCAATACCTGTTCCATGGATTCAAACTCAAACCCGGACTTTCCTGCCTTCTTCTGCACCTTTTCCGCACGGATATTGGCAGGGTATGCCTTTGCCACACGTCCCAGGGTGTCTGCAAGAGTCTCCTCTGCTTTTTCCTTCTTTTTTATCTCCTCCCACTGCTCTAACACTTCACCGGAAGTACCCGCAGATGCCGTTCCGAACACATGCGGATGGCGGCGGATCATCTTTTCACAGATTTCATCTACAACGTCCTCCATGGAAAAGCGTCCCTCTTCCTCCGCAATGCACGCATGCATCACTACCTGCAAAAGAACATCTCCCAGTTCCTCCTTCAGGTTCTTATCATCACCGGTTTCCTCGTAGGTCTGAATGCCATCCATGACCTCATATGCCTCTTCCATCATACATTGCTTTAAGGAAGCATGTGTCTGCTCCCTGTCCCATGGGCAGCCGTTTTCACCTCGCAGTGTCTTAATCACTTCCAAAAATTCTTCATAGGTATGCATCGGATCTTCCCTCTCTTTTCTACTGTTTCTGCACCTTCCGATTCCGATAGATATGCTAGCTCTCCATCTGTCGTCCTAAAAACGATGACGCAGTCTGTGCCAGCTTTAGTTCCACATCTCCGAGCCGTTGCTTTGTATCACGTGAAAGTACAAGAACCGCACCTATCACATCTCCTTCGCAAATAATCGGCGCTATCACCTGCTGCGCATATTCATCGTCATCATAGCTAATTGTAATATAACTCTTTTCGCCTTTGCTTGCAACCAATGTTTCTCTCTCTGTCATCAAATTTTCCAACTCCTTGCTCACCACCTTGGCAAGCAAATCCTTCTTTCCGCTTCCTGCCACTGCAATGAATTGGTCTCTGTCAGCAATTGCCACCACAAGCCCGGTTGTCTGTGCCATCGCTTCTGCGTACTGCTTGGCAAACAGACTCAGTTCCCCGATTGGAGAATACTTCTTTAAAATAATCTCGCCTTCACGGTCCGTAAAAATTTCCAACGGGTCACCTTCACGGATTCTTAATGTTCTTCTGATTTCCTTTGGTACGACCACACGGCCTAAATCATCAATACGACGCACAATTCCTGTTGCCTTCATATAAAAAACCTCCATTTACATTTTCTTAGCTGTTTACGGCTAGTATCTGTAAATGAAGGCATTTTATACCTTAAATTTTATTTCGTTCTTGTCACTGTAATGACAGCATATGGTGTCTCAGCAGAAGTATTCAATTCCTTCACCGTAATCGTATAACCCCACTCTGTACCATCATTCATCACACCGTCATAGAAAAATTCGGTATAGTCAGCTACAGAGAAGGTTTCTCCCTGTGTAAAGAAGTCTTCTGTGCTGATGGCACGATTCTCGCCATGACCGGTAAAGGTATTCACATTGCCCGGCTGAATCATTTCGATAACATAAAATCCGAATTTTTCTTCCGGTGTTTTGTTTTTATAATCCTCATGCCAGGTCCAGGAAGTACCATAATGAATCGTTTCCATCGTATTGTTGACATAGAGGTACTCCTCGCCACTTTCTGATGCATTATTCATATAATGGTAGCGTGCATCCACATGCAAAATTCTGACACCGGTTGCATCTTCGATACCATAAAGTTCTGCATCTCCTTCATTGACTCCATCCGGAGTAAACAGATCAATCATGATATATTCCGCAAACGGAGTTCCGCCATAATCCGTACCATAGGCCGGAATGACAATGGCATCACCCGTCTTGGCAAAAGACTCAATCTTAATATCCACGCTGTCCTTGCTGCCATCTACAATCACCGGATCAATCCAGCCTACCGCAAACTTAGAGAACGGATTCCAGTCACCAACATTATAAGACATCATGTCATAGCCGCCCAGAATGTCAATGGTCGGTTGCTCAAACGAACTCCAACTGTAATAGTCAAGCATTCCCAGATTGTGTCCAAATTCGTGAATTAACGTATGGGAATCACCGCTCTGCAAAAATCCCGTCGTCAGCCATACGATATTGTTGGCAGCAGGATTGTCCTGTGTTCCTGCATAATCCTTATAATCTGTACGTGTAGACGCTGTCGCCCAATCATAGAAAGAAGTACGGTCACCGATTTCTTCCGAACTGGTTACAAAGTGCACAGAGTCGAAATAGCCGTTACCATCTAAATCATATTCACTCCAGTCAATCTCAGGATATGTCGCCTTTGCCCATTCTACCGCCTCCTCTATGAGGATGGCATCATTTAACAGACCATTCTTTGCATCCTCCAGTGTACATCCGATTGGATACCACTCCGTAACAAAGGTATCCACTGTCATCTTACCATAAGAAGCGATCTCATAATACTCTTCGAGTGTAAACCAGTCATTGGTATTATCTACATCATTATAACAGTTTGCAATAAACTGACGGTTTGCCTCTGTTGCGTTCGACTTCTCATTACTCCAGTAAATCGGAATAACAAGGATTTTAATATTTCCTTCTGCCGCTGTCACCTGATATGGCATCATATCATGATAGGTATCCATACCGGTAATGACTTCCGAAAAAGGAATCTCATAGTCCCCAAGATAAGAGCCATTCAAAGTAACTTCCAACGTATATCCTTTGTATACTCGAGAGTTATACTTATCCAATACATTTCCTTCCGTGTCCTTCAAATCACCAAAGACAATACCATCCTCCATCGTATACGACATAAAACAATCCAGAGCCTCTCCTTTGAAATTCTCAATTTTCTCTATCCGGAAATTAAGGCACTGTTCATAGGTTTCCCAATATTCACGAAGGAAATCTCCCTCGTACAATTTAATATAATTATCATTAACAACTTTTGCACTTGTAATTTTTGCAGATATTCCGCTGTATTCCACAGAAAGTGATTTTATCGTAATTTCCTTGTCCGTCGGATTGATAATCTCAAAATAGTCCATATAACTATTGATACTCTCTCCATCCGTCAGAATCTCCCAGGTAATCCAGTTAATATCGTCATAAGAAGCGCTTTCCTCCGCCAGTCCCAAAAGCACCCGTACATCATAACCACTTTGGAGTTCCAAAGTATTGTTGTCTGCATTGCTTGCGTAATCTGTAACAAAACTCTCAATTCCCCCCAGCGGTGTCAGGCAATATACCCGACCACCCGGCTGAATGGTGATCCATGAGCCCTCCTTATGACAGACACCTTCTCCTGCCATCTTAATAAGAGTCCCATCCTCCGCAACCGTTTCCCATGTTACCACCCCGCCGGAAGAGCTTTCTGTAGCAACGTTCTTCGTGGATGTAAATTCAATTCCGCTCTTTGGTGTAGGTGTTGCCGTCGGCTTCGGCGTGTTGGTTGCTGTCGGCTTCGGCGTACTGGTTGCCGTTGGCTCCGGTGTATTGGTTGCCGTCGGTTCCGGTGTAGGCGTCTCCGTCGGAGCCGTGGTTGCCGT
>CAZIQL010000005.1:0-64260 GCA_964541485.1 uncultured Lachnospiraceae bacterium | reverse complement strand
TGGCTCCGGCGTGTTGGTTGCCGTCGGTTCCGGTGTAGGCGTCTCCGTCGGAGCCATGGTTGCCGTTGGCTCCGGCGTGTTGGTTGCCGTCGGTTCCGGTGTAGGCGTCTCCGTCGGAGCCGTGGTTGCTGTCGCATCCGGCTCCAGCCCGCCTTGCTGCTGTCCCTGCTGTGCACAGCCGGATAGTATTATCATGCATACAAGTAAACAAAACAAAAAGCTCGATTTCTTTCTCATATGGTATCCCTCTTTTCTTTTAAAATTTTAACTATTTTATTACTTTGATTATAACACAGGCTGTTTCCGCATTCAATACATCCTATTCCTGCCCCGGCTTACTTCCTTATTCTCCTATATCCACAATCCGTATTGACGAGGAATCTTTATTTCCCTTTACCGCAGTCGGCGGTACGCCATATGCTTCCTTGAATTTATAAGAAAAATAATTCCCATCATTAAACCCACAGGCATATGCCACTTCACAAACCGCCCTGCCCGGCTCATTCCGGAGCATTTCTTCCGCCTTTTGCAAGCGGAGGATGGTTAAATATTCCTTAAACCCAAATCCCGTTTCCTTCTTAAATACACGTGACAGATGCTCTGCACTGACCGATACCAGCTTTGCCGCCGAAGACAGCTTTACATCATTCGTATAATTGTGCTGGATATACTTTAAAACCGGTGCTATCAGATTACTTTCGTTCCGCCTGCTCTCGTGCTCATTTTCATTACGCAAAAGAAGGAAAAACAACTCTGCCGTATGACAACGGACAGCCTCCTGTGACAGTTCATCTGCCATCCTGTATTCCTGCTCGATTTTTTCAAAAATTGCTTCCAGCTCCTCCAAAATCGTGGTGTTCCGGTACAAATGTCCAAGCTCCCGTATTTTATCCTTTAGGATTTCCGGAATATACTCTGAGCTACAGTTAATCAGCATTCTTGTGTGAGGCACGCCACCGTAATTTGTCCGGTGAATGGTCTCCTCCGGAATAATCACCACATCCCCCGGCAGCACCCGGTACGAATGGTCCCCGATAAAATAGTTACAGGCTCCATCCTTCATATAATACACTTCAAAGGCATGATGATAATGTCTGGTCGATTCATGGTCCACAATATCCACTACTTTACTGTAATAGTAATTTGCTATCCCTTTTGTAATATTTTTCATTTGCTTCTCCCTTGTCCTCCGGACTGCTTTCCGGTCTCTTCCCTATAAAATAAAACCCGATGGCAGTATTCCTTCCGCCACCGGGTTGCTTTTTGTCTCTTTATTTCTCAATCACAGCTTCGGTCTCACCGTCAAAGAAATATACATTCTTGAATGGAATCGAGAAGTCAATACAACTATCCATCTTTGGTGTATCGTGTGGGTCTACCTTTAAAATTGCCTTAACCCCTTCCATATCCACATATACGTTTGTATTATCGCCCAACAATTCCGTAAGCTCTACCTCTGCGCTCAACACATAGCTGTCTTCCTGCGCACCAAGCAGAGTACCCTCCGGTCTAAAGCCCATCACAAGCTTCTTTCCTTCGTATTTTGCCACTGTCTCTGCTGAAAGAACCCTGTCTAACGCAATGGTTGCACCGCCAACCTGTAACGTGCCGTTTGTTACTACGGAACTTACAAAGTTCATCGGAGGTTCTCCGATAAAGCCTGCTACAAACATATTCACCGGTTTAAAATACAGTTCATACGGTGAACCTACCTGCTGGATGTAACCATCCTTCATCACTACGATTCTGTCTGCCATGGTCATGGCTTCCGTCTGGTCGTGTGTTACATAAATGGTAGTTGCTCCAACCTTTCTATGAATATCCGTGATTTCAGAACGCATCGTTACTCTCTGCTTTGCATCCAGGTTCGATAACGGCTCATCCATCAGGAAAATTCCAACTTTACGAATAATCGCACGTCCTACCGCAACTCGCTGTCTCTGACCACCGGAAAGTGCACGCGGCTTTCTGTCAAGGTAATCTGTCAGACCTAAAATCTTAGCAGTTGCCAATACTCTTTCTTCTATTACATCGTCGTCTACGCCCTGTAAAGAGAGTCCAAATGCCATGTTATCGTACACGGACATATGCGGATATAATGCATAGCTCTGGAATACCATGGCTATTTCTCGTTCACGAGGTCCCATCTCATTGGCACGCTTGCCGTCAATTAAAAACTCACCGTTACTGATGTTTTCAAGACCTGCTATCATACGCAGCGTTGTCGACTTTCCACATCCGGAAGGACCAACAAACACAATAAACTCACCTTGTTCAATTTCCAGATTAAAATCATGCACGGCATGGAATCCGTTTGGATAAATTTTGTTTATGCCTTGTAATGTGAGATACGCCATAATAATTCTCCTTGTTTTACGAAACTGCATTCTTTTGTTTTGCATCCGAAATAATCTTCAGCAAAGTATTTTTCACGCCTATAAAACACAAATCAAAGAACAGATAAAACAGTCCGAACAAGATTGGCTCCACCCCGAGTATAATCTCATTCTCTGTTCCCCTTAACTGATTGCCTATCGCATTGATGGCTTCATATAACCATACCACTAAGGCAAGCACCGGAAACGCATAGATAATATTTGCAAAAAACGTCCAATACCGCTTTTTCGGAAACATCATCCATTTACTGTTCTGACCTTCGTATTTTTCAAAAAAACGAAAGGCGTTGTTTACTAAAATATCTGTCACCATGCCGATTACTACTGCCATCACTACCAGCATATCCAGCATATCGGTAATGTAGAGGCCAAGTCCCCAGAAAATAAAGAAACACACAGCCCCATTAAACCAAAACTTTATAAATACCGCCTTAATCCAATCCGGTATCTTATCCAGAGCACTGCTTCGGTATGACTTGCCCGGGTCCTTGCTTTTTTCGGTATAAACCTTTTTATCCGCATTCACCAGCCGCTCCACGGCATCCGTCTTTAGCTTGTAATAATCCACCGTACTCTTCTTTGGTTTTACATCCTTTTCTTTTTTTGTCTTATTACTCATTCTTTCAAACTATTCCTCATCGCTGATGTCAATCCCGGCAATCTCTTTATTTGCTTCAATTTCAACCGAAGTATTAATCTTCTTTAACATCTTAGCAAATACCGGCTCCAGAACAACGCATACCATGGTAATTACAACCGTAACAATATGTACAATCAAGACAACCCTTGACGTACTGATGTAACTGGTTGTCTTCGTGATCTTAATTGGGCTCACTGCTCTGGTCAGTGCCACCTGAATACGCATAAAATAATAGCTGTCCACGAAGATAATCACGGCATACATCGCAAGCATCAGTGCAATCATAAGCTTATTTGGCTTCTGACGCTTTGGATAAGCACTAAACATACAGACATAAGATAAAATGGAAAACAGCATGGCAATAAAGGAGCAAAGGCCCATATGCGCTCCATAAATCTTTGCCGTAGTATTGGAAATACTGGTCAGGTTTAAGGAATATACCAAAAAGGAAAGTGTCAAAGCAAAAAGCGGAATAATCTGCGGATTCTTCTTTAAAGAAACCAAGGCTTTTCTCACAAACTCGCTTCTCTGACCCTTTGCTTTTGGAGTTTTTGTTTTTTCACTCTTTTTCATAATCCGCCATCCTCTATCTTATCGCATTCGTTGTTTCTTTATCAAAGAAATGTTTCCGGTCAAACGCCACCTCTACTACATCTCCCGGCTTATACTCTGCCCACTCACGGAACTTAGCCGTTGCCTTGTGGCCGCCAATCGTACCATGTACCAGCGTTGTCTGTCCGAGATTTTCATTTAATGTAACGGAAAGCTTACTTCCGCTTCCGTGTACAATATTTTCCGGACGCACACCTAATGTAATCTTTTTTCCTTCATAATCCTTCAACCGTTCTTTCTCTTCTTCTGTGAGAACGATTTCAATGCCATCTCCGTCTAATTTACCTCCGGAAACCGTACAATCAAAGAAATTCATCGGAGGAAGACCGATAAAGGATGCCACGAAAACGTTGGCCGGTGTATCATAAAGTTCCAACGGAGTACCAATCTGCTGTACATAACCCATAGACATACAGACAATTCTGTCTGCCAGCGTCAGCGCTTCTGTCTGGTCATGTGTTACATAAATCATCGTCGCTCCAAGGCGCTTGTGCAGAAGAAGAATTTCTCGTCTTGTTGCACCACGGAGCTTTGCATCCAGGTTCGATAACGGTTCGTCAAAGAGGAATACCTTTGGTGTACGTACAATCGCACGTCCCATGGCAACTCGCTGTCTCTGACCACCGGAAAGCTGCTTTGGTTTTTTATTTAACTGATCCGTAAGTCCAAGGATTTCAGCCGCAGCCAGAACCTTTTCATGAATTACATTCGGATCCTCATGGCGAAGCGTTAAAGAAAACGCCATGTTTTCATAAATTGTCATATGTGCATACAGAGCGTAGTTCTGGAAAACCATCGCAATGTCTCTGTCTTTTGGAGGTTTCTGTGTCACGTCCTCTCCATCAATGATTAGGGTACCGGAGGAAATGTCCTCAAGACCGGCAATCATACGAAGTGTTGTGGACTTACCACAGCCGGACGGACCAACAAGCACAATGAATTCACCGTCTTCGATATCCATATTGAAATCGAACACCGCCTGTACATTGTTATCGTAAATTTTATTGAGATTTTGTAATCTTAATGAAGCCATAGTATTCAGCCACGCCTTTCTTTCCGGTTCGTATTACACGTAACCTTGTTCCTTTTTGTAGTTCTCCAGTACACGGGTCTTGTGGATACCGATAATGCCTGCTGTAAAACACGCAACAGCAGATGCCACAAGACAGCATATTGTGTAAACAAACTGCTTGTCGCCCATTACCAGAACCTCGACTGCATTTACCTTGGTGTATGTACTGTGCGCACTGAGCGGATACCCGAAAATACGGATGAGCTGTAATACCCCCACACCAAGAAGCGTATACGCATATCCAATCTTATAGGTTTTTACCCCTTCCGAGCAAAGGAACGTTACCAAAAGGAACACCAGATTCAATAAAACAGATATGCCTATCTTGATATTGTAATAATATGTGTTTACATTCGACTGATAAATGCTGAAAAAGAACAAAACATCAAATAAAATCGCAAGATAGGTCAGCTTTGCGGAGGTCTTATTGTTTGTATAACGCAGGCGGTCTTTTTTTATCATCTCTTTGTCCATACGCTATACCTCCTTACCTTCTTCAATCAGCTTCTGTTCTGCCTTCATCAAAGATCTCTTCCAGAATGCATTTACCACATTTACCACCACTGCAATCAAAAGAATTGCAAAGACAAAAATGGATATGTCAAACCAAAACGTAGAAATATACCAATCAAAACTGTACTTTGCCGCCTCAGCTGCAAGTTCATCAAAATCTATCTGTAAATACTGTGCTTTATATGAAAATATATTGCTGAGTGCCCATACGGAAACACCGACTGCGGCAACCGCATTCACTCCTACAGTTATGTAATTTGCAATGTAATATTTTCTGCGTGCATGGTTCTGTACCACAAACTGGGCAAGCGCAAGCAGAATCAAAACGATACCCGAACCGGTCAGTGCGCGGTTAAAATCCTGGATATAATAATATATCTCTGTTCCCGCAACCTTTGGTCTGTTTAAGTTTTGTGCGTAAAAACTAAAATTATTGTCATAAAGGTCTGTCACAAGACCTAACGAATAGATGAATACAAGCGCAGCCGCACCTAACATGAGGTAACTCGCGATGCGCTGGAGAATCATTTGTCTTTTATACATAGCTCTCTCCATTCCTTTGCCAGTCGTCGGCAAAGTGATTGAAATTCCTGCCTTGATGCCGAGCAAATAAGGCTATTATTTTTTTTAACCGGCGAAGGAGCAAATGCTCCCCCGCCGTAATAAGTCTTAAAATTTTGTAACGCTTTTAATTACTTGATTGTATCGTAGTAATCAGTAAGTCTGTCCCAAGCATCCTGCTTTAACTGAAGGTAACCGGAACCGTTCCAAGTACCGCTTACAGTCTTAACTACTTCATCTACGGATGTAGCACCTTCTAATGTGAAACCATTTACGATGATATCACAGAAGAGGTTTTCGCCACCCTTGGAGGAAGAGAACTTACCGCTGGAGGACAGTTCTGTGTAGCCGCTGATAATTTCATTCTCCTGCTTTGTAGTAGGAAGAACAGTAGGTACGGATGTGTACCATGGATTCTTAGTAATAGCAAGTTCCGGATGCTTGATTGTTCCAAGACCGATTGCTGTGGAAATGTAGCCGGCACCTTCCTTACCAACTTCATGTGTACACTGATATTCGAATGCCTGGCTCTTTACGAAGGAAAGAGTGGAGCCAAGGTACATACGAGCGTAGTTTGTGTAGTTACCGGAAGCCTTTTCCCAGAGCTCAGCATATGTAGCATCTGCGATAACAGGCATCTCTGTACCGTTGAAGTTAAATGTTACATAAGAACCGTCAGCATTTGTCTTAATGAATGCGTCAGGACCATAGGACATAAGAATCTGTCCTTCTTCGCTGTATGCGTAGTCAATGATAGCAAGAGCTGCATTAAGCTTATTTGTATCATCGCCTACACCAGCCTTGGAGATTGCCCAACCATCTGTCTTAACAGATCTCCAGGACTCTGTAAATCTCATGTATACACCGCCTTCAGTTCCGTCGAACCAAAGAGCAACCGGAACCATGACTGCCATGTACTTTTCGCCATCGTCTAACTTTGTTTCATTGTAAACAGTCTGTGTCTGGTTGTAGTCATAGTGCATGAAACCAGTATCGTTAGCAAGCATTGTTGCTGTATCTGTATCTTCCATGTTCATGAAAGAGGAAGAAATGAGACCTTCCTGAGCAATTGCATTCATTCTTGCAAGAGCTTCATATGTGTCAGCTTCCTGACGAGCGTCATGAAGGAGACCATCTGCACCTACATATAAGTAATCCTGTCTGGATTCCAGACCACGAACACCAAAGAGTGTACCAACAAAACGGAACATATCAACTCTTCTCTGGTTGTTATCATCTTCTCTGGAGAAAAGACCCTGAACGGAATCTGTACCATTGAGTGTCTGTGGGTTAGCAACTACACAACGAAGGAGTGCTACGAGTTCGTCTGCATCCCAAGCTGCATTCTGACCAATGAAGAGGTCAGCTCTGTTTGTGCCATAGTATCCGTCATAAGCTTCATCAATGTAAGTTCTGAGCATGTTAACTGCTTCAACACCTGTTAATGTGCCAGCTGCTAAAGCGTCATTCATCTTCTGAACGATATTGCCGGCCTTATCATAGTTCTTTGTAACCTTTTCAGTCTTAGAACCGTCAGCCTTAACTACGTCTACCTTTACCTTGCCGGATGTTGGCATGTAAGGTGTGTAAACTGCTGCGTTTACGTTGTTGCTCTTAGTTGCTGTGAAAGCGCCTTCACCGTTTAATAATGTTTCAACCCAGTCTGTACGCATTAAAGGCATACGCTCGATATCATTTACACCATCGAAATATGGGGAGAAGTAGATAGCACCTGTTGCTGTGTCACCGGTAATGGAAAGACGAACAATTGGGTTTGCTTCCAGGTATGCCTTGAAGTTTGGCATATCATCCAGGTGGTCAGCGATATTGATAAGGTCGCCTGCAACACCTGCTTCGGAAAGCTGGGAAGCGGAACCGGATACCATATCAACCTGATCTAACTGCTCCTGCCAGTACTTAAACTCGTTCGTAGCACTGTTGCCCTGATACTTGTCTGTAAAAGTAATACCAAGTACGTTCTGTACTTCTACCCAGGTAGGCTTTAAGTCGCCGGAATGATAAGTATTACCATCTGCGAGAGTGATGCCTTCACCTGCTGTTTCTGCGTCAAAGAATAAACCTGTCTTCTTACTGTTGTAACCAACTGCCATTCTGAGTTCTGTACCTTCTTCATACTCAAGGCTGAACTCTTTTTTCTCCTCCTTGTTTCCGCAACCTGCCATGCAACCAACTGCCATAACAAGCATAAGAACCAATGCAAGAATTCTTCTTGTTTTCATTTTTTTACCCTCCATAATTTTATTTATTATTAAGTGCTTTGCACAATAATAACCTTTGATTATTCCTTTACGCCACCCATGTTTACGCCCTTGGCAAAATACTTCTGGATGAAAGGATAGATTACAAGTACCGGAATGATGGAACAAACAATCAAAGCATAAATCACGGAATCTGCCGCATATGCTTCGTTCCAACCGGTCATGATATCCGGATCCTGGAACTCCTCGAGCTTCAGTCGGATAAATACCTGCAACGGATGTTCGTTTGAGTTGCTGATCATCTGTCTCGCCCAGAAATAACCGTTCCATCTGGAAATGGCAAAGAACAGCGCTACCGTTGCAATCGTGGACTTACTCATCGGAATATAAACTCTGCTGAGTACCTGGAATTCTGTGGCACCATCTACAATCGCTGCTTCTTCGATTTCGGAAGGAACACCTTCAAATGCGTTACGAAGAAGAATGATATTCATTGCCGCCATACCCATGGCAATAACAACCAGCCATTTGTCATCCTTAATTCCGATGGCATTAAATACGGTTCTTGTGTCAATGTAGTTTAAGTACTGCGGTACCAGCCCTGCAGAAAACCACATCGTAAATACGAGGAAGAAGTTAAACCCTTTGCGGAACAACAGTCTCTTTTTGGAAAGAGCGTAGGCACCAAGGATAGCAACACCCATTGCCCAGAGTGTCCCGTAAAATGTAATAAACAACGTGTTGGTGTAAGAGTTCCAGAACATGTTATTATTGAACATGCTTGCAAACGCTTCAAACTGGATGTCCTTCGGAAACAGCACCAGCTGTCCGTACTCTACGGCTTCTCTTCCGCTGATTGCGGCAGAAATTGCATAGAGGAAAGGATATAAACAAGCTACGGCAAATACCGTTAACAACACGTAGCTGACAATTTTGAAAATAAGTTCGGATACTTCAAGTTTTCTTTTCATGTTCGAAGTACCTCCTTAATATAATGATACGTCAGATGCCTTGCGGGCAATGGTATTTGCCGCAATCACAAGAAGCATACCCATGACGTTGTTTAACATTTCCGCCGAGGAGGCAATGCCTGTCAGACCATCTGCGATACCGTAACGCTGTGCAAACGTGGAAACAACATCCGCCGTTACGTAAGTGTTTGGATTGTAAAGTAACAGTACCTTCTCGTATCCGACATTAAGAAGCGAGCCGATACGCGTGATCAGCATGATAACCACGGTAGATAAAATGGAAGGAAGCACTACGTACTTCATCTGCGCCATCTTGCCCGCGCCGTCAATCTGCGCCGCTTCATAGCTGGTCGGTGAAATAGCAATAATCGCAGCGAAGAACACGATACTGTCATAACCGGCACCTTCCCAGATACCACTGATCTGGTATATTGCACGGAAGAAATCCGGATTGTTTAAAAGTCCGGCATTTCCGACCTCCGAGCTAATCAGTCCGAGCGATACCAGCATTCTAGAAATAACACCCATCTCCATTCCTGCTAAAGGAGAAGACTGACGAACAAGCATTGTTACCAGGGAAGTCATAACTACGGTTGACATAAACTTTGGCAAATATGTAATTACCTGATAAATGCTCCTGGCAATATCAGAACGAATCTCATTAAAGAACAATGCGATAATAATCGGCATCGGGAAACCGAAACACAAGCCGTAAAAGCTTAACAGGAATGTATTACGGAATGCCTGCCAGAACTCTGTGGAAAGAGAGCCGCTTCCGACAAACAGCATTTTAAAATAAGAAAAGCCTGCATACAGCTGGTCTGCCACCGGCAGGTTGCTGTCCTGTACCTTAAAACATCCCAGTAATTCATACATCGGAAAATAACGCCAGAACAGGAATACAAGTAACATCGGCAGCAACATCAGATACAGTCGCCAATCCTTTGCAATAGTCCGTCCCACATTCAGCCAGTAATGTTTCTCCACATCATCCCTGACTATCTGCTCCGCATCCTCGCGGTACTTTCCCGTACTTTCATCGTATACGAGATAATCGGCAGCTTTCTTTTTCATAATTGAAATCCTCCATTTAAGTATGTATCGATAATCCTACCGTTAAAATTCTTCTTCCTCAGGAACAGCCGATTCCTGCTCTTCCCGTCTTTCTCTGTCCACTCTGAGAAGATATGCCTTCTGATCTTCAATCATTCCATCCGTGTTTCTTAAGATAAGGAGGATAATTGCAGCAAACAAAAGGGAAATGACATCCGTTGTCAGATACACTAAAAGTGCCATCCCGTCTCCGCCAAACAGTAAGGAAACCAGCCATCTTCCGAGCACCATGCCCAGATACGCGGTAAACACAAACAGCAAAAGCTTTGGAACGCTTTTCCGTATCGTTTCTTTATCAAATATTTTAATGATTCCAAGCGCGAGGAGTGCAAACATATTTCCGATACAGTAAATCAGATACTGTTCTATGGTTGCCCCCGAGGCAATGCAGAATACAAAGCCCCCTGCAACCGCAGGAATCACTGCACGAAAGCCCCACCGCATCATCACAATACACACCAGCGCAAGACTGATGGAAATGGCCACCGGCTGAGCGGCAAACCAGGTTGTGGTAGCCAGCGTGGTAATCGCTTCAAACACCGCAAGCACCACCGTAAAAATCGTAAGGTCAATGCTGCGATACTGTTCAAATGTAATTTGGTTCATAATCTCTCTCTTATCCGAACAATCTTAATCACTATGTAGCTTATTTTACATCAGCGTATTAAAATTTTCCTTGATTTTTTTGACGTAGCAATTTTAATGTCTTAAGATTTTTGATATCTTATTGTAATTCTACCACGTATTCCTAAAAAAACAAAGTCTTTTTTGTTTATTTTGCACAAAAATATGCATCCAAATCGAAATAGGCATCCAGATATCCCCGGGTATTCCGGCACATTTCCCGGAACAATTCCCTTGATTCTTCTGCATCCAGTGTGTTACAAAGCGCCTGATTTACAAAGGAAAGGTAAATTTTATCAAGATTTCGCTCTTTGATTCCCTCATACAGCGTATCCACATTTACGCATGCCCTGTGCACCAGACTGCATGCTCCGTCCGGCAGTGGTTTTGCAAGTACCGGCGCCACACTGTCATGGGAAAACACACAGTTTGTCTCCACAACCGAGCCAAGCGGCATCTGTGGCATCTGTCCGCAGTTTGGCATATTGACATTGGACACCACCGTACCAAAGCCAAGCAGTGCCTTCATCAAATCCACCACTTCTTCTGCCGATTTTTCTACCGGAAATTCCTTTTCGCCGTCTGCCATGGCAATGGTATCTGCGATTTTTTCCTCCTGCTGTTTTTCCCTGAAGTCCACCGTCGTCAGATTAAAATGCCACCTCTTCACAGTTTCCGGATTTTTTAAGTACCATGTATTTGGCATAAATTCTGCCAGGTGCCGGTCACCTGCCGCAGCAAGGGCACCATATTTTTTATATAAATCCATTTTGACGTTATTGCCGTATGCAAACGGGTCTTGCCGGAATGCAAACCGGTCCGTTCCCTCTTCGTAATATCCGTCTTCCCCGAATTTTTCTTCAAATTCCGGAACCAGCTTCAGTAAATCCATGTTCTGATATTTTGCCTCCGTAATCCAGGTAAAATGGTTTACTCCGCAGGCATCCGTATAGATTTCGTTTCTTTTTACATGAATTCCGCGAAGCTCCTTTAACGCCACCGCCAGAAACTGCTGTGCATGGAATACCTCATGACAGCACCCAAACGCCTTTATCTCCGGGAACACATCATATAATACCTTTACACAGACACTCATCGGATTTGTCAGGTTAATTACCCAGGCTTCCGGACAAATTGCCTTTATTTTCTTTGCATATTTCTCATAAATCGGCACCGTGCGCATCGCCCGGAGTACTCCACCCGGTCCTGCCGTGTCCCCTACGGACTGGTAAATGCCATACTTTTCCGGCACATGCACATCACTTCTCATTTCCCGGAATGTCCCCGGCAAAATAGAGATAATAACAAAATCCGCACCGGAAAGTGCCTCCTCCGGCGCATCATACACATTATATTCAAATTTGGAAAGAGCTTTCGGATTCTGATTGATACGGGCACCGATTTTTGCATTCCGGAGTGCCGCCTCTTTGTCAATGTCATAAAGTGCAATCTCGCCAGATAGCCCTTCTGACACAGCCAGGTCCGACATAAAAACCCTGGCCCACAGTTTTGAGCCGCCACCGATATAACAAACCTTGATTTTCCGTTCCATTTTCTGCTCCTTCACTTACAGACTTTCTGTTACAGATATGCTCTTATTGTAAACGCTTTCATTTTAAATGTCTACATTTTTTTGACGACACGGACTTTTTTACCAGCGTAGACTTTTTCACATTTCGCTATATATAAAAACCGCCACGACACCATTGCCGTGGCAGTTTACAATCTGACATTGCCGGAGCACAATTGCCCCGGCAATGCTTGTTTATTCTTATTTTGTTCTTACTGTGTTACTGCTTCACTAATGACTGCACGGTTCACAATCACTCCATATACCTTGATTCCCAATGCATTCCCTGCATTAATCAGCTCGTCCACCGCATCTGCACTCAGTGTCAACGTCATCGTGCCACCCGGAGCCGAACCATAGCCTGCCGCAGCAGTTTCCTCAATGTCCGTGTAACCACCCAGCTCTGCAAGCGACAGCTTATACCATGTATAATCCGCGCTTTCCAGTGTCTGGTACGTCACTGTCACATCAACGCTCTTCCCTGCATACGCCGATATCTCCGAAGCGTTAAACTTGTGTCCGATGGACCAGTCACCCACATACGCGGCATCCGCATTCTTTTCGCCTTCTCCGGTTAATGTAACTTTTGTAATATAAATTCCATTCACCTGGAAGGCCATCGAACCATCCGGCAGATTCTCCTTTGCAATGGTAAACGTCAAGCTGTTCTTATCTGTATCTACCTGCATAAATTCTGTTGCCAGAGAAGTCGGAATCTTGCTCCAGGAAGAATCAATACATGCAAACTGCGTTGTCGTTGTGCTGTCTGCTACTTCATACTCTACCGTAACGGTAACATCTCCGGTAAACTGGGCGAATACCGCTGCCGGAATGCTGTTGCTTCCGCCGTAGTTGCCCGGATATCCTGTGTCCAGATACAGCTCTGTGCAGACGGTCGGAACAGGAATCGGAGTCGGTGTCGGTGTGACTGCCGGTCTCTCTTCTCCCTCAATGGTTGCACCGTCAATGATTACGCCGTATGTCTTTACAGCGAATTCTTTTCCCGTTGCAATCAGCTCTGCAAAGCGGTCTGCATTAATCGTAAACTGCATCGTGCCGTTTCCTGCATTTACCGTAATACAGTTCCAGTCATTTATTTCATAAATAAGATTATTAAAATCGCTTGCTCCCAATCCGCTCCAGGTACTGGTATCCACGAACTGTAACTGATAATAATTATATCCTGTACTTACTGTAGTGTAATCCAGTGTAATCGTAACATTTCCATATAAATCAGCAATTTCTTCTGCTGTGAAGGCATATGCGGTACTCCAGTCGCCCTTGTACCAGTCATCCTTCTTTGCATCACGAAGCACTGCCTTTGTAAAATATGCACCGTCTACCTGAAGGCCAAGCGGACCCTGCTCTACGATTCTGTCCACATCTTCCTCAGAAATTACAAATGTAATCTGTGTCTTTTCCTGGTTAAATGCGGTATAACCACTGGTGCCTGCTGAGCTTACCATAACCTTTGGCCAGCCATCACTCCAGACAAGTACTGCGGCAAACTGCGGCCAGCCAGAGGTGCCTGTCAGAACATAATCCAATGTCACAGCTATGTCTCCGTCAAACTGGCTTAAAACAGAAGCGTCGATATTAGTACCGCACTTATAGCTTCCCGGATAGGAACTATCCAGTGTTACTGTCACTTCTTTCTTCGTCGGAGTCGTCGGAGTCGACGGCTTCGTGCTTGAACTTTCCTGCTTCACCGGTGCCATAGCCTCCATCTCCGGTGGAATTTCTTTGTTATTCTCACCGGTTACGGCTGTTCCTATTGTTGCTACGTTTGCGCCTGTACCAGTAATTTCTGCCGATTCCAGTACTCCGTAACCGTAAATCTTTACATTGTCTCCGGTTACCGTTGCTCTTTCTACCGTTGCACTCTTAGAAAGAATAATACTGCTGTTATCGCTTTCTACCTTGATTTCTTCTACTTCATCATAAAATCTGACTCTTGCCTTTTCTGCTGTGTCAGCCACAACGACTTCTTTCATGTCCGTAGATACGACTACACTTGCAGAGCCCTGCACGGTCATCTTATTTACATTGGAATATTCACCGGTTACATAACAGCTTCCGTCATCACCGGAAATGGTCAGTCCCTTCACCTGGGAATTGCACAAATCAAGCTTTAAATATCCGCTTGCAGAATTTTCTTCTCTCTCCTGCTCTACAAATACTTCTCCGGTATAACCATCCACGGCAACCTTAAGAGAGGTATAGGCATCCTCTGTATTGATGGTAATCCTTTCAACCTTGCCGTTGTACAGATCAAAGTCTGCATTCCCCGTAACACAGATATCGGCAATGGTTGTTCCCTTCTTTGTCTTGATTTCCGGTCTGGTTTCTCCTACCTTCATCATCATCTGCGTATATGTCATGAATTCTGCAAACGCATCGCGGACGGACACTCCATCTTCAATCATCTGCAACATCTCATTATAATCTGCACCACCCTGAGGCTGAATCACCTCCAGCTTTTCCAAATCACAATGTATCAATTCTACGTTATGGTCTGCACCGCTTTCCACAACAACGAGGTCCGCGATAATATCTTTCATGGAAACCGTCTTTGCATCGAGGTCTCTCGGAACCACTACCTTGTCCCAAATGCCGTACTCAATTTCCAGCATGCCCGTTGCATCCACCATGTCCTTTGTAAGAACAAGCTCCTCTCCGACGGTATACACAATCGGTGTCGGTGTCGGAGTTGGTGTGTTGGTAGGTGTCGGCGTCGGCGTACTGGTAGGTGTCGGCGTCGGCTGTCCCGGTCTTAAGGTCGGTGTTGGTGTCGGCGTGTTGGTAGGTGTCGGTGTCGCCGTAGGCTTCGCTGTAGGTGTTGCTGCTCCGCCAATCTGCACACTTTCCACAATAATACCATAGGTCTGAATGCCCAGACCCTGACCATTTGCAATCACACGCTGTATTGCTGCCTTTGAAATTTTTACAGTAAGGGAGGTCTCCTCCGTATCCACGGTCAGACAATTATAGGAATTGATTTCATTGTCCAGCTTTGCATAATCGGAAGCAGAAAGAGCGGTCCATCCGTTTCCAAGATCGCTAAAACTCATCTGGAACCAGCCATGTCCCTGTCCCACTACCGGGCGGTAGGTTACGGTAACCTCCATATCCCCCGTCTGCTCTAACAGTGTTTCCAAAGAAATCTTGCGTGCCAGCCCCCAGTCGCCGGTGTATCCTGCATTCGGATCCGTACTGGCATCTCCGCCCAGGGTCACCTTATCAATGACAACGCCATAGACCTGAAGGCCAAGGCCTCGGTTTCCCTTTACGATTTCCTTTACCTTTTCCTCTTGAATAGTAACTGTAAGCTCATTGCCGCTCATACTGCGTAATGTATTAAACCACCCATTGTTGATTGGGTAGGAAAGATTCACAAAATCGTCTTCCTGCAGTGCCGGCCAGCCATCAATCAGGTTAATCATGGCAAACTGCGAGTACCCGAATCCATCTAACAGCGTGTACTCAACCGTAAGTGTCACATCGCCCTCAAACTGTGCCAGTTCCCCAACCTCCACAGTATATCCGTTTGCGTAATCACCCGGATAGGTTGCTGCACTTACTTTTCTTATGCCAATGTCCCCAAAAACGGAACCTGTCATGGTTAAAACCAATAACCATGCCATGATTCTCAGCATGAATTTTCTCATACCGTCATTCCTCCTAAAAAAATAGTTTTTGCCACAAAAAAGTATAATTGAAGAAATTTCCACATGCAACAATTTTTCGTGTTTTTCGTGAAGTTCCGCAATTTTTGAGAAGAAAAAGAAAGGATTTGCACACTCCCGTGCAAACCCTTTAGATTCCTTATAAAAGCATATCTTTGTCTATCACTTTCAACCCGAATTCTTCTGCCAGCTGCTGCCCCCGCAAAAACACGTCCCTCTCTGTCAGACGCACCGGATCATGGGCATCCACGCCCAGAATTGCGGAATTTCCAACCTCTTTTGCCACTGACAGAAAAGCCTTTCCCGGATAACGTCTGCCCTCTAATAACCCAAGTAGGTTGATTTCTATTGGCATGTCTGCTTCTTTCAATCCTTTGCAAAGCCGTCTCATGTGCTTCTGATAAACCTCTTCCGATCCGGAAAAATTTATCAAGTCCGGATGCGCCACATACAGATACTTTCCGGTGGCAATGCCCTCCAGCACGGTATCCACGTACGCCTTTAAAAGCCCTTCGTCTTCAGTCTTTCTTCCCATATACACCGTGGCATTTTCCGGACCAAGGAAGTGCTGTCCCATAATCATATAATCCAGCGGATACTGCGAAAGCAGCTTTTCCTGTGCCTCCAGCAATGTCGGACAGTACTCTGCTTCAAAGCCAATATAAATCTTAATGTCTTTTTCATACTCCTTTTTCAGCGATTCCAGACTATAAAAATATCCGTCCACCTCAGAAAGTCTCATCCGCATAAAAGACTCATATCCGTCTGGGAATACCCATGGACAATGATCTGCAAATCCGAGAATCTTCAGCCCACCGGCAATCGCAGCTTCCACGTATTCCCTGTCTTCTCCCACAGCGTGCTGACAACGTTTTGTATGTGTGTGAAAATTCGCAATCATGATACCTTACTCCACTTCTTCCCTTTCAAACGCCTGGATATAGACGAAGTTTCCGTTCTTTTTATCATATTTGTATTCTGCATTGATGACAGACTCGATAAAATCCCTTCCGCTCTGTGCGGACGGAACCACGCGAAGTTTAAGCTCGCGCTCTACATCCTCTGTCGTCACATCATCTAAAAATACATTTTCTCCGGTCCGGAGCATATTAGTCGGAATGAGGAGCGCTTCGCCCAGCTCTTCTCCCTGTCCCTTACATTCCTTTAACTGTGCAATCAGATCCTGCCCCGTTATAAGGCCGGATACGGTGATTGTCTCTCCGAAAAAGTCGTTGCGGATAGCACAGACGGTAATCTTTAATCCCGGGAAGGCCTCCGTCAGCTTTTCTGCAAACTTAACCAGCGTCGGATACGTCAGTCTTCCTGTAGCGATCGTCACCGTCCGCTTTAACTCCTCACGTAACGCCGGATAGCGGTCACTTTTCACCAGACCCTGCAGTGCTTCCTCAAACTCGCCCATAAACAATCGCATCATGCCAACGCCGTTTTCCAGCTGAAGATAGCCGTCATAACGTTCCTCCTCCGGAAATTCTCTTCCGGCACTGATATACCATTCGTCACTGGCATGAATAAAGTGAAGTCCGTGCTTCTCAAAGCACTCCTTCTGATAACCTTCAATCAGATCAATAATTTCTCCTGCTTCTTCTGCCGTAAACAGTTCCAGCGGATATAATCCTTCACGGTATTTTGTAATTCCCGCCGGAACCACCGAAACGCTTTTCATGTGCGGAAGGAATTTCATCAGATCCTCGATACTTCTCTTTAATTCTTCCCCGTCATTCACGCCCCTGCAGCAGACAATCTGCCCGTTCATCTCAATGCCGGCATCGTATAATTTTTCAAGATATTGCAGTTTTTCTCCCGCAAACCGGTTGTTTAGCATCTTGCAGCGCAGCTCCGGGTTGGTTGCCTGCACAGAAATATTAATTGGAGCAAGATGAAGACGGACGATACGATCAATATCCTTCTCCTTCATGTTGGTCAGTGTAATATAATTGCCCTGCATAAAAGAAAGCCTGGAGTCATCATCCTTAAAGTACAAGGTTTCCCTCATGCCCGGTGGCATCTGGTCAATAAAGCAGAAAATGCACTTGTTTCTGCACGAGCGGTACTCACTCATGAGCTCGTTCTCAAACTCAATGCCAAGGTCTTCTTCCTCGTCCTTATCAATTTCCAGAAGCCACTCTTCACCGTCTGCCTTCCTGACCAGAACCTCCAGATACTCCTCCTGAATCATAAGTCGATAGTCAAACACATCTTCAATTTCCTGATTGTTCACCGCAAGCAGCACATCTCCTGCCTGTATCTCCAGTTCCTCTGCAATGGAGCCTGCTTCCACGGATTTTATTTTATGCTCATTCATTCTCTATCGCCTCTTTTTGCTTCTACTGATACCTTGCCACGATTTCCTGCATCTTATCCCATTTTTCTTCCATGTCTGCCACCAGCTTAAGCTGTGTACGGCAACGGTCCAGATTGTGTCCTTCCCTGTGCACCTTAAAGTACACATCTCCGTTTAAATAATCTGTCAGAAATCTCATGCCAAGCTCCAGTGTAATCGTCTTTGCTCCCATCGGAAGAAGCTTGATTTCCTTCGGAGTAAGTCTGCCTTCGCAGCCTTCAATAAATCCCTTTGCATAGACCTCAAACAACTCCATATCACAGGAAACCCTGCTTAAATCCGTTTCATCCTCTGCAGCGGTACTTGCACCGAAGCGCACCGCATCACCAAAATCGTGCATGGCAAGTCCCGGCATAACCGTGTCAAGGTCAATAACACAGATTCCCTTGTGTGTTTCCTTATCCATCAGGATATTGTTAATCTTTGTATCGTTATGTGTCACGCGAAGCGGAATCTCTCCCCGCACCAAAAGGTCGGTAAAAAAGTTTGCCACAGCCTCTCTGTCAAGGATAAACTGGATTTCCTTCTGTACACTCTGCGCTCTTTTTGCGGTATCCTTTGCCACAGCTTCCTGAAATACCGCAAAACGCGCCTTTGTATTATGGAAATTTGCAATCGTCTCATGCAGCGTTTCCGCCGGATAATCGGCAAGCATGCTCTGGAATTTTCCAAAAGCTACAGCCGCCTCATAAAAATCCTCTTTCGTCTCTGCCGACTCAAAACAAACCGTGTCAGAAATAAAAAGATAGCATCTCCAGTAATCGCCACCCTCATCCACACAATAATTCTTTCCGTCCTTTGTCTGAAGCAGCTTCAGTGTTTCCCTTTCCGGGTCACCGCCCTGTGCCAGAATCTTTTCTCTTAAAAACTCTGTGACACTGGCCACGTTTTCCATAACCTGTTCCGGATGCGGGAATACATACTTATTGATTTTCTGCAAAATCCACCGCGTCTTGTCTCCATTCTCCTCACAGATTACCACAAAGGTATCATTGATGTGTCCGTTTCCGTGTGCCCGAAGCTCTGTGATGGTGTCCTCCTTCACAAAATTCCCGGCGATTTTTTTCAGCTCTTCTCTTATTTCTTCCATTCTTAACTCCACTCTTTACTTAGTTTCCATTTTGGCCATCTGTAACTGTGCCGTTACGAGGCCGTAATAAATACCCTTTTTCTTAAGCAATTCATCATGTGTACCGATTTCTGCTATCTTGTGTCCGTCAATCACTACCAGACGGTCCGCGTTACGGAGCGTCGACAGACGGTGCGCAATTGCAAACGTCGTACGTCCCTCGGTCAGACGGTCAAGCGCCTGCTGAATCAGATATTCACTCTCCGTATCCAGTGCCGAGGTTGCCTCATCCAGAATCAGCAGCCGCGGATTATTTAAAATTGCTCTTGCAATCGCAATTCTCTGCCGCTCTCCGCCGGATAAATTAAAGCCGCGTTCGCCAACGTAGGTATTATATCCATCCGGGGTCTTACAGATAAAATCATGAGCATTTGCTGCCTTGGCTGCACGGATGACCTCCTCCAGGGTTGCGGTAGGGTTGGCAAAACGGATATTGTTTAAAATCGTACCGGAGAATAAAAAGGTCTCCTGCAGTACCACGCCAAGCTGGGAGTGATAGGTTTCCTGCTTGATGTCCTTGATGTCCACTCCATCCACAGTGATACGCCCACGGTCCACATCATACAGACGCATAATCAGGTTAATCATTGTGGACTTACCGGTACCGGACGCGCCCACAAGACCAATCATTTCGCCCTTCTTTACATCCAGGTCTACATGCTCTAACACCGGTTCGTAGGAGTTGTAACCAAAGGTTACATCCTCAAAGCGGATATCGCCCTGGATTTCAATTTCCTTCGATTCTTCGCCATCCTTGATTGCCGGCTCTTCATCGAGCACATCATAAATGCGGTTCAGACTCGTAATCATCTGCATAATGCTTCTTGGCAGATGCGTCATCCAGCCGAGCGGTCCGTAAAGGTATCCTGTGTAGGTTACAAACTGCGTCAGACTTCCGACGGTCATTTTACCCTCCAGCACATCGATGCCGCCAAAATAAATGGCAATATAAGAACCGATACCCATAATAAAGGTCAGAATCGGATAAAACAGTGCCCAGAAGGTCTCGTTTTTCTTCTGCACACGGCAGAAATCTCTGGTCAGTGCCTTAAACTTGGTTACTTCATATTCTTCACGTCCAAATGCTTTTACCACACGCATACCGGAAATGACATCCTGCAAGCCACTGCGGAGCTTGTCGTCCTTTACCCACTGCATATGGAAAATCTTATGGATAAACCTCCAGAACACTCTGGTGAGCACCGCAACCACACCGATTAACATCGTGGAATACAGTGTCATTCTCGCATTCATGCTAATCATAATCACCAACGTTGCAATCATGGTGAACAACGTCGATAACATACCGCCGAATACTTCTTCCATAAAGCGGCGGATCTGCTTCGTGTCTCCGGACACACGGTTCATCAGTTCACCGGGCTTTCTCTTGTTAATAAAGCTCATGGAAAGCACCTGGATTTTGTAATACAGCTTGCGGCGCAAATCCATACTCATCAGGGAACCAAGCGATACGCACCACCAGTTTCTCAAAATATTAACCGTAATCAACACCGCCGTCATGGAAAGCATGGCGGCTACAAACGTAAGTACATCGGCAATCGTACCGGATTTATCTACCAGCTTATTGTCAATAAACTGCCTCTGCACATACGGCATCAGAATGCTGATACCGGAATTGATAATCATCATCCCGGAAATTGCAAGCAGCTTCCACTGATAACCGCCGCACAGTCCCACAAATTTCTTTATCATGACATTTTTACTGTCACACTTTGGACAACGGCTGGTTCCGGGCAAAGCCCTGCCGCACTTTAAACAATACTTTTCGTACTCCTGGCTGACAATCCTTTCTTTGTCACCCTTTGCAAGCAGGTCCGCACCTCTTGCCACATAAGCCACTCTCTCAATGTGACGCATGGAGAAGCGCACGATGCATTCTCTCTCGCCGTTTACCAGAGCGGTCACAATACCGCAGCCAACCATTGTTTCACACTTGATTTCACTACAGTCAGCCAGTGCCTTCTGGTATAAAATCTCTGTGCCGGACAGCACCAGTATTCTTGTTTCGGTTACAACAAGATACTCCTCGCCCTTTACAAAGGACTCCTCTGCCTGCCATACCTTGTGGTCGAATCTTAAATCGACCGGTACACAGTACCAGATATCCTCCTTTGTCTCCGGTGCCAAAGAGGTCAGCTGCTCCGGTTTTAAATCAAATAATAAATTCATAATACTATCTCCACTAGATAAATAAATCTAACTTCTTCCTCTCTCCTGCAGATAACTTTGTGATATCCGGAATTTCAAAACGGTTTCCGTCCAAATCCGTAATCATAATACGGGTATCGGTCAGGGAAACCACCGCACCGCCACCGTTATGGATGGTAAAACGGCACGCGCCGAAATTCGTTACCACGTTAAAATATCCGTAGCCGTACTCTGTCTTAATGTCGATCACCTTGGTAATCTCCGGTGTAAAATAACGGAGCTTTAACTGCTCTCTTAACATCTCCGCCTGGTCTTTATCCAGCTTGTCAAGATGCTCTACCACACCGATTTCTCGTGCCTTTTCATCCGCCTCGCGGATAGAAATGTACGCATCCGGCTCCGACACCGGGAATGTACGGTATACGTTCACACGGTCATAGGTCTTATCCGCATAAGTCAACGAAACAAATCCGCCCTTGGTACGCTGAAACTTTGCATTTTCCTTTGTCAGGAAACGAAGCTCCAGAAGGTTCGCGGATTCCGCTTTCATCTTCTCTTCATCAAATTCTTCAATATCCAATAAATTGGAATTTTCAAATCCTTCCATAATCAATTCTCCTTGTGTTCTCACACTATTCCAAACCACGCATTGCAAGCGCCTTCGTCTGAAGCTCCATTAACTTAAAGTAGGTGCCCTTCTTCTCAATGAGTTCAGCGTGTGTACCCTCTTCGGTAATCTTTCCGTCATCCACCACAATCAGACGGTCCGCATTACGAAGCGTGGACAATCTGTGCGCGATGGAAAGCGTAGTTCTGCCCTGTACCAGCTGCTCTAAGGACTCCTGAATGGCAAGCTCGGTTTCTGTATCCACCGCAGACGTTGCTTCGTCTAAAATCAGGATTCTAGGATTCGCAAGAATTGCCCTTGCCATAGAAATACGCTGCTTCTCACCGCCGGACAGACTTCTGCCTGCCGAACCGATAATCGTATCATAGCCCTGTGGCATCTTACAGATGAAATCATGCGCCGCAGCTTTTCTTGCAGCCTCAATAATCTCTCTTCTGGTAGCCTCCGGCCTTGCATATGCTATATTTTCTGCCACGGTTCCCATGAAAATATAGGTTTCCTGGGATACCATTGCAATACTGCTTCTTAATTCTTTAAAGCCCATCTGTTTTACATCGATATCGTCAATCTTAATGGTTCCTTCATCCGGATCATACAGTCTTGAAATCAGGTTGACGAGTGTCGACTTTCCGGCACCGGAACGTCCTACGATACCAAGCATCTGTCCTGCCTCTACCGTAAACGTAATGTCCTTTAATACCGGCTTGTGTGGCTCATAACCAAACGTCACATGAGAAAGCTCAATCTTTCCGTTAATATGCTCCGGACGCACCGGATTCGCCGCTTCCTTTACCTCCGGCACCGCATCCATAATCTCAAACATACGCTGGGACGAATTCAGACAATCTGTCATCCAGCGGAACACATACGAGAAAAAGTCGAGCGGACCCTGTAACTGTGTCACATAGCCTGCAAACGTTACCAACATACCAAACTCCAGGTTCGAACCGCTTAAAATAATGGCAGAACCAAGGCCCCATACAATAAAAGAACTCAGATTCTCTACGATCGCGTACAAAGCGTTAAACTTATTGTCATACTTCATGACATCAAGCTCTGCATCACGCACACCGCGGTTGCCCTTGCCCAGACGTTTTAGCTCCTGCTCCTGCTGACCGAATGCCTTCACTACTCTGGCACCGGTGATGCTGTCGTTTAACTGGCTGTTAAGACGACGGTTTGCACGGTGGCGCTTTCCATAAAACGTCCAAAGACGCGGAAGCATCCGGTAACTCTGAATGGTCAAAAACGGCAGCAAAAACAATGCCGCGAGTGCCAGCCACGGATGAATACTGAACATAATCACGCAGGTTGCGATAATCGTAAATGCATTGGTAAATATGTACGGCAGACCGTCCACGAAAAAGCCGGTGACTTCACTGGCATCATCAAGCACTCGTGTCATCAGTGCTCCGGTCTGTCTGGAATTATAAAAGCTGATGGAAAGCTTTCCCATCGAATTAAAGATTTCTTCCTTCATTTCAGCCACGACTTCCGGCACAATTCTTGCCGTCATCGCACCATGCAGCATACCAAGTCCCTGGATAATCAGCTTGGTCACCACCATGGTCAGCACCGCAAATAAAAGAATAATCGTAAACTTCCCGCCAAAGCTGTCAGCAAGTGCCATCAGCTCAGGGTCTTTGTTTAATACCTTGTCATAGAGGAACGTACCGGACAAATACGGCCATGCAAGGTTCAGTGCGCCAATAAGCACGTAGCACACGAACATGATGGCAAGTCTTGCCTTGTACTTAAAGAAATACTTCATCACACGCAGAAAAAGCGACTTCTTATCCATGCACTTCGGACAGATTTTTCTCTCCTGGTCCGGATAAAGCGTCCCGCACTTAGGACAGCACTCATGCTTTTTCTTTCCTAAAATATCCTCGTCCTTTAATTCCTCATCCTTCTTTATCTTCTCAAGATTTTTGGTAAGACGCTCCATCTCACTCATCTTACTGTTGGAAAAACGGCACAGGAAGGTCTCTTCCCCTCCGATGGTGCCCATGAGCGCACCGCCGCTTACCTCGCGGATAATTTCGAGTTTTTCGATGTCGGAAAGCATATGAATCCGGAGCAACGGCTCCTGTGCCTCAATGCTCTGTCCCATCTTATGTCCCGCATAGCCGCCAAAGCTGTATTCTCCCTGCATCTGATACGGATAGCATAAGAATACCAGACGATCCTTTGTAAGAATCAGATAATTCTGTACAAAACGGAACTCTTCATCATAGTCGGCATTTGCCTTGTAAAGGATGTCTTCTTTTTTTATGTCATACTTTTCTAAACAGGAATAAGCTCCCTTCGGAAGCGACAGCCATTTTGCCACCGCCTCCTTCTTTTCTGTCTTTTCTATTGATTTTGTTTCACTCATAACTGCCTCTTACTTTCTGTAAACAAACCCGGAAAGAGACGGAATTACGCTATTTTACTGTCTCAATCTTAATCGTGTTTGTATTGCCTGTCTGACCATTGATCTGGCCTCCGGTGAGCACAACATTGTCTCCCGAATTCAGACCCAACAGTTTCTTTGCCTGGTTCAGACCGTGATAGAACATCACTTCCACCGAATTAAACTCTTCTGAGAGCACAGGTTTTACCCCCCAGCTTAAGTTTAACTTTCTCCAGACACGCTCCGATGTTGTCATGCCGACAATCGGCATCGGACAACGGAACCGGCTGACCATGCGTGCTGTTCGACCGCTGATGGAACTGGCTACGATACACTTCGCATTCACGTCGATTGCCATGGCACAGGTACCGTGGGAAACCGCGTCCAAATTGTTGCGAATCGTAAATTCCGTATTGCGGAACCGATGCGTATAGTTGATGTTCTTTTCTGTGTACTCTGCGATTTCTGCCATGTTCCTTACTGCTGCCACCGGATACTTGCCGGCTGCTGTCTCACCGGAAAGCATAACGGCAGAAGTACCGTCATAAACCGCATTTGCTACGTCAGAGATTTCCGCTCTGGTCGGGCGTGGATTATGAATCATGGATTCTAACATTTCCGTCGCAGTAATTACCCTCGTACCCATCAGACGGCACTTGTTAATCAGCTGCTTCTGGATTGCCGGTACCTCAACAAACGGAACTTCCACGCCAAGGTCACCTCTGGCAACCATGATACCGTTTGCAATTTCACAAATTTCCTCAATGTGGTCAATACCGGAGCGGTTTTCGATTTTTGCAATAACGTCAATGTCTTCACCGCCGTTAGCATCCAAAAATTCCCGCATATCAAGCATATCCTGCTTTGTGGAAACAAACGATGCCGCCACAAAGTCGATGCCCTGCTCTATCCCGAATAATAAATCCTTTTTATCCTGTTCGCTAAGGAATGCCTGCTTTAACACATGATTCGGAAAATTCATGCTCTTACGGTCTGACATTTCACCGCCTGCCGTAACAAGACAGATTGCATTATTTTCCTTTAATTCCTTTACCTCAAACGAAACTAATCCGTTACATACCAGAATGGTATCCCCAACGTTCAGTTCGTTAATCAGATTCTTGTAGGTCACAGAAACCTTCGTCTCATCCCCTACAATATCCTCCGTAGTAAACGTAAAGGTGTCGCCCTCCTTTACCGTCACCTTCTTATCCTTAAAGGTCTTAATCCGGTATTCCGGTCCCTTTGTGTCAAGCATAATGGCAATCGGAAGATTTAACTCCTCTCTCACCTTCTTAATTAAATTTATCTTCTTAAAATGCTCCTCATGCGTTCCATGCGAAAAGTTGATGCGGGCTACGTTCATTCCCGCCTCACACATCTTTTTTAATACCTCCTCTGTTTCACTGGCTGGTCCAATGGTGCAAATAATTTTTGTCTTTCTCATCTATCATTATCCTCCTTTCAAGTATTTTTTCGTCCACTCCTAAAGAGTTTTTCCGCGTTACCACGGAAAAACCCTTATACATTGTAGCAGATTCAGACCGATGAATCAATTTAAAGTTTCTTATCCGATATATAATTTAAAGTATTCTTTACAGAAAGCAAGAAAACTATTCCCTGCAACTTGACTGTTAGTCACTGCACAGGAATAGTTTTCTTGTTTTTTCTGTCTGTATTCTGCTTTTTTACTTCTTCTGTCCCGCTACTTCAGCTTCGTTTGTGGTACAACAAACCAAAACTGCCCAGACCGCAGTTGCTGGCTATCGTTGCCGATACCTTCTGGAACATTACCTTTTCAAACTTCACATGCTTTTCTACTTCCTTCAGAATCATTTCCTGTCTCTTTTTGGAGCATCCTGCATGTGCAATGAAAAGAATCCGGGTATCAATTTTCTTTTTATTTCCCAGTTGTTTGCGAATATAAGCTTTTGCCGCCTTTTCCTCACTTCCAAACTGTATGGAGGTGCATCTCATCTCGCCCCGGTTGACCGAAATAATCGGTGACAGATACAGATATTCACATATCTTTTTTATCCGTTCACTGATTCTTCCGTTCCGGTACATGGAATCTACGGAGCCGACAATAAAACTTGTGTTGATATTGTACTTCATTGCCTCAATCTTTTGTATGATTTCCTCTCCGCTCTTTCCTTCCTTTGCCATCTGCGCCGCATAAAGTGTCAAAAAGCCCATGCTGGAGGACACCTGCGCCGAGTCAATGACATGCACACTGCCAAAGCATTTTGCCGCCTCCATTGCATTCTCATATGCCTTTGCAATTCCGGAGGAAACCGAAACATGAATTACCTGCTCTGCTTCCGACAGTGCATCAGCAAAGAATTGTTCAAATTCTTCTACGGATGCCGGCTCGGAATATGCCTTGTTTCCTCGTTGCAAATACGCAAGTACAGCCTCTGCTCCGATTTCATCTCCATCGCAGAAACGGCCATGAGACGTATTGATGTAACAGGTCTGCGTCCGGATTCCAAACAGGTCACGCCACTCGTTCGGCAAATCTGCCACACACTCTGTGGTAATCAGGACACTCTTTTTCTTTCTTGTCTCCTGATAGCGCACCATTTCCTCTTCCTCTTCTTCCATGCGGAAGGTAACCAGCTCCTGTGGTATGTATTTTAAAAGTGTTGCCTCAAACAAGGCAGCATTAATCGGTTTTGCAAGATATCCTTCAAAGCCCATACGACGATAGGCTTCCTCCGCACCGCTCATCGCATTTGCCGTCAACGCAATCACCGGAATGTCATTACACAAACCATTTGACTGCTTCCGGATACGCTTCATCGTCTGTTCGCCGTCCATTTCCGGCATAACATGATCCATAAAAATCGCATGATATGCTTTGTTTCTCGTCATAACGAGGGCTTCCGCACCGCTCTTTGCCACGTCAACCTGTACCTTCGTGCCGCGAAGCAGCTTTTCTGCCACCATCAGGTTCATTTCATTGTCATCGACAATCAGAACACGGGCATCTGCCGCCTCAAATCTCTGATGGTAACGTTCTCTGGTCAACAGACTCTTCTTGACCATAAATTCCAGCTTGCCGACCGGTTTCGCATTTACAATCTTCTGGTCAAACGTTACCGTAAATACCGAGCCCCTCATATAAGTACTGTCCACAGTAATGGTTCCGCCCATCAGCTCCAGAAGCTGCTGGCTGATTTTTAATCCAAGGCCCGTACCTTCAATGACACGGTTCTTCTCCCTGTCCACACGACGGAACGCATGAAACAGCTCATTTACTTCCTCTTTTCGGATACCGATACCGGTATCTTCAATGGAAATTCTCAACCGCACCGTATCTGAGTCCACCGGCTCGCTCTTTGCCTCCAGCGTAACCGAACCTTCCTGCGTATACTTAACTGCGTTGGATAACAGATTCAGTAAAATCTGTTTGATTCGGATTTCATCACCGTACAGCATCGACGGAAGCTCCGGTGCTATATTAATTTTCAGTTCCAGATTCTTTTCATGGGCTCTGACCCAGATAATATTGACCAAATCACTGAACAAGGCGCCGGTTTCATACTGCACCGGCACAATTTCCATTTTACCTGAGTCAATCTTTGACATATCCAGGATATCATTGATAAGTGCTAACAGCATCTTACTTGCCTGCTGGATATTCATTGCATTTTCAGCCACTTCTTCTGAGATATCCTCTCTCAGTATCATTTCATTTAAGCCGATAATTGTGTTAATCGGTGTACGGATTTCATGGCTCATATTGGCAAAAAACACACTCTTGGATTCTGCCAGCTGGCGAAGCTCCTCCTGCTGCTCCAATACCTTTTGCCGCTCCTGCTCAAATATCCTGTTCTGGAATTTAATCAAAGAGCCAATCAACATTCCGACCGCCACCATGGCAAATACCGAATCAATATAGATATCCTTTCTGGATGCCAGTGGAACCAACAGTTCCGGATAAAAATAGGATGTCACATAAGATGCCACAAAGCAAACCAGCGTGCAGCTTAGGAAAATGACAAACCGCTTCCCCTTAAACAGCATAAATACGAAAACAATACCAAGAATAAACCAAATCGTAGCACCGCCTTCAATTCCTCCGCTTGTAAAGAACGCTACCGGGAACAGAATGAAGTTCACCAGTACATCTACAATCCAGACTGCCAGTTCTACCTGCCGGTATCTAAAAATTAACCAAAGCATTCCGATGATAATCACAGCTGCCATACCAAGAACAATCAACAGCACCGGCGAAAGCTGAAGCGAAGCACTGATGACAACCCCCAGAATACATGCTATCAGTCCACCGGACAATATAAGTCGCAGAAGTCGTTCTCTTAATTCGATATGGCTGCCGTACAACTTTTCAAACCATTTTCTCATACTTTTCCTCCTTCTGCATCCTTACCGGAATTCATCCATAGCTGTCTGTAACAGTTCTTCTGCGCCCATAAAATCAAAGTTCTGCACCTTGCTGCGCAGTCTCTCTGCCAGAATCGACAACGGCTTGCCACGGTATCGGAACTTCTCCATCTGCTGCAGACGCTCTTCCACGCCCTCTGTTTCAAAGTCACCAAACAACTGCTTCAGCTCTGTCAGAATACCAAACAACTCTTCTTTTTCTATCTCAATATTGGTAAGAACCACCTTTGGCTTACTCTGTGTTTCCTCCACAAGTCCGAGCTGTTCACACGCAAGCATCCGTACAAGCAGTTTCCGGTACATGGAAAGCATTTCTTCATGATGTGCGTTGATGTAAGAAATCTTTTCTTCCTTTCCCGCAAGCTCCAGTGCCTTTGCAGCCTCTGACAATTGCGCCGCACCAATATAAAGTGCCGAGCTCTTTAAGGCATGCACAAGAATTGTGTAGTTCTTCCAATCCTGCCCCTTATAAAAGTCGTCAATCTGCTCCATATTTTCCGGAGCCGCCTTATAAAACGCCTGTGCAATCTCAATATAATCCGATTCCAGACCACCGCAACGTGCAATCCCCTTATCCGGACTGAATTCCTCATCCGCCATCTCCGGCTTCTTTTCCGTTGTTATCCACTCTGCCTTTGGTTTCCTTTCCGCTTCCTGCTCCGTATCTTCCCTAGGACCCGCACCGGCCTCCACATCCTCTACCTTAAGAATCTTATTCTCAGGCAGATATCTGCGCAGGATACGCTCCATCACAGAAAGCTCGATTGGCTTTGCCATAAAATCCTGGAAACCTTCCTCTAAAAACATCTCCCGGACGCCGCCGATGGCATTTGCCGTCAGTGCAACCACCGGTACTTCCGAGAAATACCGTCCCGGCTTCTGACGAATCTTGTGAAGTGTCTCCACACCATCCATCTCCGGCATCATATGATCCATAAAAACAAAATCATACTGCATCGACTCTATCTTTTTCAGTGCTTCCTTGCCGCTGGTCGCTGTATACACCTTAATCTGGTATGGATGGAGCAGGCCCTCCACTACCTTTAAGTTCATCAGATTATCATCAACCACCAGAACCTTTGCCTCAGGTGCAATAAACCGTGTTCCGTGTGCAAATGCAAGGTCGCCGCTTTGTAATACTTTTTCTCCGTTTACCACAGCCGCTACAGAAAGCACATAGAACGGCTTATAGATACACTGGATTCTGCCGCCGACGTATGCTGCCATATCTCTTTCCAGAATCAGTACGACCTGGATTTCCATGGACAACTCTTCGAAGAACTTCTTGTCTTCGCAGAATTCTTCCCAGCCGATGAAAATATGGGTAAAGCTCTTTTTCTCCAGCTGATGCTTCAAATCCTGGAGGTTTACACAACGACTGACCGAAGACACCAGCTGTCTTGCCATACGCGAAATACTCTCCCGGTAGGCTTCACGCACTGCCACATATTCGTACTTTTCCATCTTAATGTAAAGTGCCACATAAGCATCAGAAGCACGGTTTAAGGAAACAATCGGTGTCTCATCCAGCACCTTCTGCGGCACAACCACATCAACCTCTGTACCCTCACCCGGAGTACTCCTTATATTGATAAAACCTTCCATCTTCTTTATGATAGCACTGCATATCGCAAGACCCAGACCGATTCCGCCCTCTGCCCTGTTTTTTCTGGTATCCACCTGATTGAAGCTGGTAAATATCTTTTCCAGATTTTCTTCCGGAATACCGATACCGGTGTCTGCCACCCGGATAATTAAATTCACCCCGTATTCCTCCTGCCGGTATCCCACTGTCAGAACGATACAGCCCTCATTGGTAAACTTGACCGCATTGTTCATCAGATTCATGATAATACGGCGAAGCTTCTGCTCATCCCCCACAAGTGCGGACGGAATATTGGCATCACAGTCCACAACCAGCTCAATCCGCTTATCTCCTTTTTGTGCACTGCACATATTAATAACATCATTAATGGTGGAAGTAATATTGTAAGGCTCCTCGACTAACGACATCTTGCCCGATTCCAGTTCCGAGAAATCCAGCACGTCACTGACCAGCGCCTGCAGCCTTCTGCCTGCGTTCTGGATTTCTGACACGGTTTCCCTTGCCTGTACGGACAGCTTTTCCTGGAGCAGCATCTCACTCATGCCACTGATGGCATTTAACGGAGTTCTGATTTCATGCGACACATTTGCCATAAAATCATTTTTACTCTGCTCTGCCTTTTCAAGATCTGCAATCTTCTCCCACAGTTCTGCTTCTGTCTCACGTCGTAAGCGAACCAGGTAATTTGTCACACCCTGCACCACAAACACTGCCACCACCGGCAGAATCTGTCGCGGAATTGCATCCAGGGAGTCAAACTGCATTGTTTTCAGATAAAAAATATGATAAAGAAGAATATAAATACAAAAGCCCAACTCCTGATACACCACTTCCTTTACTCCATAAGTGGCAAGCAGGATGACAAGTGCCGAAAACGTCGGCGCAACAACAGAAAAGCTGGATACATACATACCATGAATCGCAAGACACAACAGCATCATACCCGAAGTCAGCAACGCACGGTAGCGAAAGTCCCGATACCGCCTGATGTGTGCCACCCACGGAATAATTGCCGCAACAATCACAACCAGGTACACCCATAAGTCATCGCAGAACATCGGCGCCATGATAAAAACAAAGGAAGCAAATGCAGTAAAGCTCAAAAGAATGTTGCGCTCAATTGTTGCAATCTGTTTTTTCTTTCTAGCCTCCATTCTCATCCCTCCTTACCAGGTACTGTTCCAAATCACTTTGCATGGAAAGAAATACGTCTGCCAGCACCGGGTCAAACTGCGTTCCTTTTCCTTCTTCAATGATTCCCATAACACGTTCTATCGGACGGATGGCTGGTTTATAGCACCGCTCCTCCGCCAAAGCATCAAACACATCCGCCAACGCCATAATACGTGCCGCCAACGGAATCTCCTCTCCCTGAAGTCCCATCGGATAACCTTCCCCGTTCCAGAACTCATGGTGATACATGGCAATGTCCTCAATCATTTTTACGTACTCCGGTTCCTCCACATCACTGATAATGCTCCGGATAATTTCCCGGCTGTAAATCGTATGCTTCTGCATCTCGATACGCTCATCCGGTGTCAGTCTGGCCGGCTTTTGCAAAATACTGTCAGGCACCTTAATTTTGCCTACATCATGAAGCGGTGCTGCCTTCCGGATCATCTGGATAAATGGTTCGTCAATGGTTTCCGGAAACAGACCTCTGCTTTTCAGTTCCTGTGCTAACATATATACATATGTCTGTGTATTCTTTACATGCTTTCCGGTAGAGCCGTCGCGGCTCTCGATCAGATTTGCCATTCCGACAATCACGGCTTCCTGAATTTCTTCCAGGCGTCTCGTTCTGCTTGTAATAATCTCTGCCTGCTCCTCTACCATATTTTCCAGGCGGTTCCGATATCCTTCCAGTTCCATTGTTTTATGTACACGGCTCCGTAATACCTCCGGTGCAAACGGCTTTCCCACAAAGTCAACTGCTCCCGCCTGAAAGCATCTGGTCTCGGTTTCAGCCGAACGGTCTGCCGTCAGGAAAATAACCGGTATCGACTTATATTCCTCCGTCTGTTTCAGCCGTTCGATTGCTTCAATCCCATCCATCTCCGGCATATTTAAATCCAAAAGAATCAAATCCGGGCGATGGTTCTCCAGATAGCGGAACGCTGCCGCTCCGGAATTGGCTGCTGCCACGCGGTATTCCCCGCCCAGAATCCTCTGTGCATACATCAAATTTGTTCTGTCGTCATCTACTACTAAAATAATCTGTTCCATATGTAACCCACCTTGTATTCCAAATATAAAGACATAGTTCTTTGTTCATTTTACTACAAAAGCCCTACAAGAGTAAAGAGCAAGAACGAATTTTGTCATAAAAAATCGCTCTTGCTCTTTTAATTTTCTGATTATTCAAACATTTTGTTTACTTCAATAAATGCTGCCAGTTCCTCCGACATTTTCTCTGCCTCAGAAATACGGATGTGACCATGCGTACCGCAGCCATTGTTACTGTAGAGGAAATGATGGACCTTATCATCCGTCACTCTCAGCTTCTGACACACTTCGTCAATTGCTCTGTCCCACGAAGCGTCATGATTTAAGATGGTTGTTGCCAGGATGATGTGTGCCTTTGGATAACGCACACGAAGCTTTCCGATGAAATCCTTGTACGCCATACGCCAGTATACGGCCTTTTCCCCGTCATAGTCCTCTGCCATATAATTTTCCGGATGCGCATCGTTCTGACCGATGGCAACCACGACAACCTCCGGTGTATATTTACTGAAATCCCAGCGCTTCTGCACGCCAAGGTCCGGATGATACTCCACCTTGTCATACATCGAGAGCATTCCTTTGCAGACAGGACCGGCAAACCAACCGGTGTCGTCAAGGAGCGAAACCCCGCCCTGTGCAATATCATGAATCTGCGCATTTAACTTTCTTGCCGTCATCCAGGAATAGGAATACCAGCTGTTAGAAAACTCTCCGCTATGCTGAGGGTCCGGCTGTCCTTCATACCCCACTGCCTCGCTGACTTCACCCGCAGAAACCGAATCTCCGTATACTTCGATTTTACGCTCCGGAAGCGGCGGAAGGTCTAAAATTTCTGCACCTTCGTTGAAATAAAATCCATGGAACTGTACCGTATGACAGGAATCCATGCGCTTAAATAACATCAGCTCATGCTCGGTGTCTTCTACCCCTTCGGCAAGAACATATTCCTCCTTGCCCCATTCATCCTTCAGTTGGAACTTCTTTTGTACACCGTCCAGGATATAACCCATATAGTTGTTCCAGCAGGATTTTGTATTGGTCAATGCCACGCGGCAGTCCGTACCCTTAAACTTAATCTTTACATAGGTACAAGGGAAGACAAACTCCGGTCCGCCCCATTTATCAAAGTCAATTCGTCCCATGTACTGTAATTTCTCATGGTCCGGTGCCACATGGCAGTATTTTCCCTGATTGATGGATAAGCTTCTTCCATTGGTCTCCATAACTTCTTTGTACCAGTACGCTGAATCCTTCGGAATCCGTTTCTTCGTCCGGAAATCCACATGGACAATGCCAAACCTCTCGTTATAGCCCTTATCCCACTCAAAATTATCAAGGAATGTCCAAAGGAAATATCCACGGACATCCGCTCCCTCATCCACAGCCTTCTGCACCGCAGACAGATATTGGTCAAGGAACGTAATTCGGTCTTCGTCATGTACTTTCCCGTCTCTTGCAATATTGTCATGGCAGGACATTCCGTTCTCGGTTATGTAAATCGGCAACTGATACCGCTCATATAAAAACTTCAGTCCCCAATATAAGCATTCCGGTGTCACCGGCCACTGTGCCGCAGTCTTTGGAAGACCTGCCGGGCGGTTTACATATTCCGGCTTCCCGTCTGCTCCACAGCGAATCATGTAACCGTTATAAATATTCTGTCCCATAAAATCCAGAGGCTGGGAGATGAGCTCCATATCCTCCTTTGTAATCACAGGCAGGTATTCTGCATATTTCTTTAATCCATCCTCCGGATAGTGTCCTAAAAATACCGGGTCCGAGAACCATGCCACATTCCAGGTCCAGTTATCCATCGGATTATTCTGTGTAAAATAGTATTCCCTTGCTGCTGCAATATCCTCCGGTGAATCCGTTGCCGGATATGCCACACCGCAGGTCGGTGCATAGCCCACCTGAATCGGAGCCTTCGCATATTTTCTTAACTGCTTTACCGCAAAGCCATGCGCGCGGAGTGCATTGTGCGCAATCTGAAACACATCCTTGTACGGCAATCTTACGCCCGGTGCGTGTACCCCGGACAAATGTCCGAGCCCTACAAAACACTGCGGCTCGTTTAAGGTAATAAAATATTCGCAGATGTCAGAAAAGTTCTCTGCCACTACCCTTGCATACTCACCAAACCACTCAATAACCTCTTCCTTCAGCCATCCGCCTCGATCCTCCAGTGCCTGCGGAAACTCCCAATGGTACATCGTAAGATACGGTGTAATGCCGTTCTTCTTCATTTCCAAAATCATGTCGCGGTAAAGCTGTACTGCTTCCTGATTCACTTCCCCGACGCCATTTGGAAGAATTCTTGCCCAATTAATCGAAAACCGGTATGCCTTCACACCAAGCTCCTTCATCAGAGCAAAATCTTCTTTGTAATGGTCAATATGGTCCGGTCCTTCTTCTGCCGTATGACCATCCGCAATCCGTCCTGCTTCCGTGAAGGTGTCCCAAATAATCTTTCCGCTGCCAAAATCACGGTTTCTTCCCTCTACCTGATAAGCACTTGAGGCAACGCCCCATACAAAATCCTCTCGAAACATTTCTGCTTTCTCCTTTTATGAAAGTTATCTGCTTCCGATGACAGAGACAAGATAAAACGGCACCTTGTCCTCTCCGCCGTCGGTAATCGTAATTTCCAATGTGTGCTCTTTGTCTTCCCCATGCATAAGAAGCGTCGTAATATAAAGACAGTCACCCCAGGTTTCCTCAAAGTTTCCATCCAACATCACCGCATGCTCCTCATCACCATCAAGCACAGCCTTTGCCACACAGGCAGGGTGCTTTACAGATTTTCTGTACTGCACAGCAACACCGCTTCCCGGCACGTTAAAACAGATAGCGTCTCCGGTCTTTGTCCCGACAAATCCGCGTTTAAAAATATCCGTAATGTGTGCCTGCTCTTCTGTATCTTTTACAAACCCGTGAAGCATCGGTTCCGAATTATAGCCCTGATACCGAACCGAATGCTCATATGCATTTTCGGTAATCGGTGCCGGAAGCGTTTCTGCTTCTCTCTCAACCAAAAATCCACCGCCCGCCACAGACGCATCTGCTTCCTTCTGCACCTTTTCCAAAAAATATGTAATCAAACAGGAAAGCATGGCGTGCCCTGCATCGTTTGGATGCAAATCATCCGGTGTAATTTCCCTTACCGGAATTTTTCCTTCTGCCACCGCCTGATACACCGATGTTTTCATGCTGACACACGGAATCTGATAATATCTTCCGATGACCTCATGCTGGTCCTGCGCATTTGTTCCGGTCTGGTAAAACACATTATGTACCAAAAGCACTGCCGGGTTCGTCGCAGAAGTATATAGTTTACGCACCAGCCCTTCATAAGTTTCACGGTAAAACAGACTGTTATCGTCATTCACGCTGAATTCCACAATGACGAAATCCGGTTCATAGGAAAGAACATCCTGCTCTGCCCTTGCCACACCAAACTGGGACGGCGTTCCGCCGATTCCTGCATTGATATACACAATCTCTGTCTGCGGATACTGTTCCTTCCACCATTTTGTCGTCATTGCCGCATAACAGGTCTCCGGTGTTGATGATAATGACCCCTGTGTGATAGAGCCTCCAAGATAGGCAAGAGTCACCTTTCCCCCCGCTTCTGCTTTTTTTAACACTTTCTGTATACGTTCTGTATTTCCGTGAAATGCCATTCCGGCTTCGAAATCGACTCTGTGCATAAAAAAGTTCTCCTTTTTTCTGTCAAATTTTTCGTAAAACGTCACATTTTACTTCTCAAGCCCCTTAAAAAGTCCTTCCACCACAAGCGGGTACTTCCACTCCAGCGTTTCTCTGTCAATCAACCCGAACAGTTCGCCGTCTCCTTCAAAAGCACCGTTATCCCACCAGACACAAGGCACACCGATTTCTGCCATTTTGCTGATGTAATATTCTGCCCATTCCGCACGGGATTCTTCATTGCCTTGCACCGGTTTATACATGGCACCCATTTCGCCGATAATTACCGGAATTCCTTTATCAAGAAACAGTGTGGTCAAGTTCTTTGCAAGCGAATCAATCGCTGCGGTGTCATTGTTCCAAAGCCCCGTGCCTGCCGTATTCAGTGCAAAGTTGTATGGTTCGTACGCGTGCACGGAAACAATGAGCTTGTTATCTCCCTCCGGTACTTCCAGATGCTTAATTCCGACCGTACAGTTCGCTGCATAGCCCGGAATCATCAGCATACGGTGTTCGTTTGCACCACCGGTACTGCGTACGGTCTCGATAAATACCTTGTTTAAGTTATTTACCACTTCCCAGCCTTCTTTATCTCCGCCGTTCCATTCCAGAGATGTGTTTCTCTTTCTCGGCTCATTCATTCCTTCAAAAATCAGATGCTCATCATAATCTTTGAACCGTTCTGCAATGTTCGTCCATACTCCGCGCAGAATTCTTGCCGCATCCTCTTCATTCTCATAATATGGGTCATACCAACCCTCATGATGTGTATTTAAAATCACATAGGCACCTCTGGAATACGCATAATCTACAATTTCCTGCACACGGTTCATCCATTTTTCTTCAATTTCGTATTCACCACCCGGCATGATGTGGTCTACCCAGCTGACCGGAATACGAATTACATTAAATCCCTGATTGATAATCGTATCAATCAGCTCTTCACTTGTCACCGGATTTCCCCATGCCGTTTCCCACACAGATGGCTTTGCCGTTTTAAATGCAGTGGAATTTGTGGAATCCATTGTATTACCAAGATTCCAGCCGATTTTCATCTGTGATACTACTTCCATTGCTGTTAACTGACTCATTCTTTCGATCATATCCAGTTCCTCCTCTGTCGGTGCCGGCGTTATCGTTTCCGCCGGTATTCCCGTTCCTTCTGTCTCACCTATGTTGCCGGTTCTATCGCCACAGCCTGCCAATAATAACACCAATAATAGCAGGACTGACCATTTTCTGTTTCTGTTCATCGTCCAACCTTTCTTCCGGTTAATTTTTCGTAAAACGTCACATTTTCATAAAAGCCGTGTAACGGGCGAAACCCGCCACACGGCTTTTTCACTTCATCAAACTATTCTTATCTCTTACCGATTTCGGTATCGTTTCCGTTTACCACACTGTGCTTTTTGATGTAATCCACGATTTCATCAAACTGACAGAAGGCAAGGCCGACATAGCTGTCTGCCGCACCATAGTAAATCGCAATTCTTCCTGTTTCCGGATCATGAATGGTAGCACATGGGAAGCACACATTCGGAACGAAGCCTCTCTCTTCGTACCATTCTTCCGGTGTGAGAAGGAAGGTCTCACAACGATATAATACCTTGGATGGATTCTCCAGATCAAGAATCGCACCACCGATGGAATATACGTAACCGTTACAGGTTCCGCTAACGCCATGATAGAACATCAGCCAGCCCTCGCTTGTTTCAATCGGAGCTGCACCGCCGCCAATCTTTAAGGACTCCCACCATTCATTGCCGCGTCCCATTACGTGTCTGTGCTTGCCCCAGTACACAAGGTCCGGGCTCTCACTCACGAAAATGTCACCAAACGGTGTATGACCGGAATCGGACGGTCTGCTTAACATCACGAAATTGCCGTTAATCTTTCTTGGGAACAGCACTGCATTACGGTTAAACGGAAGGAATGGATTTTCAAGACGCGTAAAGGTCTTAAAATCCGTTGTCTTTGCCATACCGATAGCTGCACCATAAAAATCCTGGCACCAGATGATGTAATAGGTGTCCTCTACCTTAACCAGTCTTGGGTCATATGCATAAATCGGCATAAACGGATTGCCGTCTTCATCCACAAACGGAATCTTATCCTTGTCAAAATCCCAGTGAATGGCATCTTTACTGCGTCCAAGATAAATGTAAGGGATACCGTTGGTCTGTTCGCCGCGGAACACACCGATGAATTCTCCGTTGTAAGGCATAACCGCACTGTTGAAAATACGAGCCACACCCTCTACCGGATTTCTTCCGATAATCGGATTTTCTGTATATCTCCAAACCGGCGCATTTTTTAAGCCTTCCGGTTTCTCCTGCCATGGCACATTCGCCACGGCAGGAGCAATCATCTTAATATCGCTCATTACTTAGTTCCTCAATTCTTAGTTATTTCCGTAAATGGTATCAAGACCATCCTGAACCTGCTGCTTGTAGGTTTCCTGGAACTGTGCAGGTGTCATTGTTCCGTTGATTAAAGAATCCAGATCATAGTAAAAGCCCATACTCTGCCACAGGTCAAATGTAGTATTTGCACCACACTCCTGCATTACTTCAAAGTTTGCATTCTGTAATTCTTCACTGCTTGCAGTTACCTTATACCACCAGTTCAGCGCTTCCTTGTCATCACGAAGCGTGGTGTCTCCATCGTTCCAATCCCAGAAGGAGTACATTACGTTAAATACTTTTTCCGGTTCTGCAATACCTGCAGGGATGATGTATAATTCGCCGCCTACATCGTTCTTACCGGCGTTTGTTGCTGCATCACCATTTGGTCCAACCGGCCAACGAACGAATGCGATATCAAATGGTAAAGTAGAACCTACGGTACCATCATAGTCATAGTCGCCATAGTTTGCCATAATCCATGCTGCGTTCGGGAAGAAACCTACGTTACCTTCTCTGTACTGGAATCTCATGGTATCATGTGCTGCACCACTATCAAAGTCATATGGGTAGCAAACATTGTATGTCGTGTAAAGATCCTGCATGAACTGAAGTACTTCTGCCATTTCAGGGGAAGTTAATGTTTCTGTTTTTGTATTGGCAATACCTGCGCCGTTACTCATCATTAACTGTTCCAGTGTTTCGGAGGAGTAACCGCAGTAACCATACTGGTCAACCTGTCCGTCACCGTCGGTATCCTGAGTCAGTACCTGACAGTACTCTAAGAACTTATCCCATGTCCATTCGCCACGCTCCCAAAGGTCTCTCGGGTCCTCTAAGTTATAATCCTCTAACATCTGAACATTGAATGCCAATGGGTATGTAGAACCTACCTGATTTTCTGCTGTAACCTTGTAGAAAATACAAGCCTTGCCATCACCCAGGTCAATGTAGGAAGCAAATTTCTGTGTTGTAAAAATATCATGGTCTGCAGGAAGGAATGTCTTTAAGTCCATTGCAAGACCGTTTGCCTGTGCCGGAAGTGCCATACCGGAGTCTACCAGGTAGATATCACAGTCAGGAGCACCTGCTAATACGGAAGTATTGATGGAATCCTGTACGCCGGCGTAGGTTAAGTTTTCCCACCAGAAGGTTACGCCGAATTCCTGCTCAATCTTAGCTACGTTATCCCACTTTAACTGATAAATTTTACGGGTATGTGCATTCGTTTTTAATTCTTCCTCGGTATCATCCGGAGAATCCTGTGCGTTTATCCAGTCCGTTGCATCTTCTAAGCTTTCGCTATGGCTGTCATATGGCTGTGTCCACCAGGTACCGATGATAATTTCGTTATTTGTACCGCCGCTTGTACCGCCGCTTGGTGTAGGAGTAGCATCTCCGTCCGGTGTCTTTTCGCCGCATGCTGCCATGGACAAAGTCATTGCTGCTGCAAGTACTACAGCTAAAATCTTTCTAAGTTTCATATTGTGCCTCCTTATTTTTCAAGGGTTGCCCCGCCCGCCACTATCGCGGGCGAAGCAGCCTTTCTACTTCTTTAATTACTCTGCAGGTGTTAATACCGCATTTCTGATTACAATACCATTTACCTGAATACCAAGGCCGCCACCGTTTGCAATTACTCTTGCAATGGCATCTGCACTGATTGTTGTTGTAAATGTTGTCACAGACGGGTCATACATTTCAATAAAGTCATAGCTGTTAATTGCCGGAACGTTTGCTGCAAAATCAGCTGTTGCTAACTTGCTCCAGCCATCTCCCTGGTCAATGAATGTGAACTGAGAATAAGCAACAGTTCCTGTATAAGCCACATCAAATGTAATCGTAACGTTTCCTGCGAAAGCCTGTAATTCTGCTACCGATGCGCTCCAGCCTAAGCCCCAGTCACCTACATACTCAGAAAGAATATCGTCTGCAGACTCTGCGCTCTTTGTGTAAACGTTCCATGTAATAGTGTATTCTACGCCGTCACCCTTAGAAAGGATTACCTTTGCATAGAAACCATCGCCAAGGTCCATATCGGTAAGAATGAGTGTTTCTGCCGCTGCTGCGTTCTGTCCCCAGCCTCCGCCGGAAATGTTATAGCCAATGAAAAATCCGCCGGCACAATTCATCTCAATATAAGCAACATCTTCTGCTGCTACCGTACCAAGGATATCTTCCTTGGTCAGTTCCTTTTCTGTCCACCAGGTTGTGTCAGAGAAGGAAACGGAACCTGTATAAGCAAGTTCGCCTTCCGGTACCTCCGGTTCTGCCGGTGTATCCGGTGTTGTTGGTTCTGCCGGTGCGCTTGCACCGCCTTCTGTTCCTTCTAATACGATTTCATATACGGTTACACCGTAAGTCTGTGCAGAAAATCCGCCGCTTGCAACGAGCTCTGCAACGGTTGCTGCCGGAATGGTGAATGTGATTTCTGTATTTGTGAAATCATCAATTACGATGAAACCATCCTCCTGGATGTGGTACTTGTCACCCTCTTCAGCTGCTGCCTTTGCGGTAAGGCCTGTCTTTGCAGGACCAAGCTTTGCCCAGGCAGAATCCATCGGAGCCCACAGATAATAATCATAACCGCTCTGTAATTCATACTTTGCTGTTACAGTTACATCGCCGCCAAACTTTGCAAGAATATCTGCAGAAACTACTGCGGACTGTGCCCAGTCACCTACATAGGAATCTTCACCTGCTACCTTTTCCTTCACTGTTGCAGGTGCTGTTCCCTGTAATACGATTTCATATACGGTTACACCGTAAGTCTGTGCAGAAAATCCGCCGCTTGCAACGAGCTCTGCAACGGTTGCTGCCGGAATGGTGAATGTGATTTCTGTATTTGTGAAATCATCAATTACGATGAAACCATCCTCCTGGATGTGGTACTTGTCACCCTCTTCAGCTGCTGCCTTTGCGGTAAGGCCTGTCTTTGCAGGACCAAGCTTTGCCCAGGCAGAATCCATCGGAGCCCACAGATAATAATCATAACCGCTCTGTAATTCATACTTTGCTGTTACAGTTACATCGCCAGGGAACTTAGCAAGTACGTCTGCAGAAACTACTGCGGACTGTGCCCAGTCGCCTACGTAGGAATCTTCACCTGCTACCTTTTCTGTTATCATAGCTGCTGCTTCACCGGATAATACCGCTTCATATGCTGTTACACCGTAAGTCTGTGCGGAAAGTCCGCCGCTTGCAACTAATTCAGCAACTGTCTCAGCAGATAATGTAAAGGTAAGTTCTGTGTTTGTAAAATCATCAATTACGATGAAACCATCTTCCTGGATATGGTACTTATCGCCTTCTTCCGGTGCTGCCTTTGCAGTAAGACCTGTTTTTGCAGGACCAAGCTTTGCCCAGGAAGAATCCATCGGAGCCCACAGGTAATAATCATAACCGCTCTGTAATTCATACTTAACAGTTACCGTCACGCCGGAAGTAAACTGGGAAAGAACCTCTGCGCTGATGATACCGGACTGTCCCCAGTCACCTGCATATGCCTCATCCATAGCAACCTTGATTGCTGCTGTATTATCGTCCTCTTCTTCTACTACCTTAAGGAAGTTATTCGGAGCTTCCATTACTACCGTAGTATCGCCCTTTAATACATTGCCGTTAGCATCATAGAATCTGATATCGTCAATATAGAAATCGGAGATTACGCTGCCGGTATCTTCTAACTTGCTAATCACAAAGTAGTTGTCATTTCCTGCTGTGAAAGCAACACCATCCGGAAGTGTAAAGGTCACTGTCTTCGGATTCTTGCTTTCCATATATACAGACCAGGAAGACACCTTGGTTTCTGCCAGGGCTTCGCCTGTATATACAAGCATTTCACCGGCTGCGGATGCAAACTTTGCGCTGCCGTGTTCTGTTCCGATGGTCAGAGAAATGGTTTTTACTTCTGTTACCTTTTCTCCTAAAATAGCATCGATGTCGATACCTAAGTACATTTCAGCGGCATCCACATGCTGTACATAAAGCGCTTTCGAACCATTGACACTGGTTACACTCAAAATAGATTCGTCTGCCTTACGAGGCTTTGTCTTCATCATGGCAAACCCAAAGTTACCATCTTCGAAGTCAATACTAACCTCATCCGGGGTCACATCCGGAGCCTGTGTCGGTTCCGTTGTCGGCGTTGGAGTTTCATTACCGCCCTGCGTTCCCCCACACGCCACCAGCGATACTGTCATAATCGCTGCCAGTAATACTGCTAGAAATTTTTTCATGTTTCAATCCTCCTTGTTTTTTCAATAAAACTGAGTGTGTAAGCTAACCCACAATACCGCTTCGCTCTACACCCTCTATAAAATACCTCTGAAGAAGAAGATATATGATTACGATTGGAAGTAAGATGAGCAGAATGCCCGCATCCACATACAGTTCCTGGATAGCAACATTCAAAATCTTGTCTTCTCCCGCAATCACCGACTGAAGCGTCGAAATCTTTTTACTGATTACGATATCGTCTCCTATCAGAAATAGATTCGAGAAAAATGTGTCATTGAACTGCCATACGATGGAGAATACGGTAACCGTAATCACCGCCGGCATAGCGTTCCGTAACATAATGTTAAAATAAGTATACCATACTCCGGCTCCATCTACAAATGCTGCTTCCTCAATTTCTTTTGGCAAACCGCGGAAGAACTGATTAAAGATGTAAATATAAAGACCGGATCTGAGTCCACAGCCCAAAAGTGACATAATATACATTGGCCACGGGCTGCTCATCAGATTAATTGACCCGCCAAAAATTGCAGTCATCAGACCCAGTGGGTCAAATTCCTTAAAGGTCATGTAAAGCGGAAGCATAATGGTATACGACGGAATCACAATCATGATTACCACGCATCCGAATAAAATTTTCTTAAACGGAAAATCAAATCTTGCAAACCCGTAACCCACAGTAGAACAAACCAACACCTGAAGGACGGTCAGAGACAATACATACAAAAGGTTCTTTGCAATGGTCGGCCAATACTTCAGTCTCTTCGCCGCAAGCGCAAATCTCTCTAACGTCGGCGCCTCCGGAAAGAGAAACACCATCGGATTTGCCGCATCCTTGTTAGAGGAAATCGCATTGACAAACATGGTAATGACCGGAGCGAGGATCACATAGGCAACTCCGACAACAATCGCCACCTGAAGCACAGAAAGCGCAAACTTCTTTATGTTATTTAACAGAAGCTTCATCTGATAGGGATCCTGAAACGCCTTTTTTATATTAATCTGTTTCATGCTATGCTTTCCTCCTCTCTTAATTATAGTAGAACGTCTTCTTTTGTATAAAACTACAAACCGCAACCAGAATGACACAGGTGATAATCGTACTTGTCAGACTGAATACCGAGCTAAGACCGTAATTGTAGTTTTTAAATGCTGTATCGTGCGCCAGGGTAACGACTTCACTGTTGGTAAAGCTGTCAACAATGGTGTAAACCACGTTGGTGATAATGTGCGGCATTACCATCGGGAAGGTTACCTTCCAGAAGGTTTCATATCCGGTTGCACCTTCCATCTTTGCCACCTCATACATAGAGGACGGAATCGACTGGAGTGCTGCGATAAAGATAATAATCTGTACGCCGGATAACGAAATAATATCATTGATTCGGCCTACCGCAGAGGTGATATAATCCAGAATTTTGGCCGGAAGACCAAGATTCATAAACATGCTGATTAAATAGTCCACATCAAATGCAAGTGTGCTTCCTGCACTGGCAGTTACCTCCGCTGCCTGGCCGGAAACGCCGCCCTCCATCATTGCCGCAAGCTCCCTTACATCCGTTATCGCATCCGCATTTAAAATAATCGGCAGGAAGAAAATTGCTCTTACAATGAACCTTCCCGGAAACTTCTTGTTTAAAAGCATCGCCATAAATAAACTAAAGAACGTAATCAGCGGAACATCCACCAGCATATTCGTTATCGAGGTGGTCAGCACCTGCTTAAAGGTACCATGCTCCAAAAATGCATACCGGAAATTCTCCCAGCCTACAAACGATAAGGTGTAACCACCGTTAATCGTATCTATGACCATTTCCGAAACTGCAAACTGTCCTGTCATGAACAGCGACCGCACATAGAACACCAGAAAGCCGACAAACCATGGTAAAATAAACAGATAACCTGCAAGCATTCTTCTCTGCTGGAGGGACACTTTGAATTTGCGTTTATTCTTCATTTATTTGCCCTCCATTTCATAAGACATTGCCGGAACGGTTACTCCGTTCATCGTCTGTGCTTCATCTGCGTAATTCACATAAATGGAAACTCCGTTACTATAGGTAATACAACGGACATCTCCTGAAATCTCATGATTTACAATCTGAGCACCGGATACCTGCTTTAACGCTTCGTTTACTTTATTGTAAATTTCTATGGCTTCTCCCTTCCAGGTATCAAAGGTAGTCGCATAATACCGGTTCATACCCGTATCCTTCATAAGGCTTGACGGTTCCTCCGTAAACACATAATGAGGTGCCGAACCGGTTTCAATCATCTGAAGTACCGTTAACGTCATATCTTCAGAATCATCGTAATTCAATAAATCCGTAGAATAATTGATACAGCCGTGTATCATCATCTGATACAACGGGATGTTATTATCCACAATGGCATAATTGTTATCTCCCATCGGAACATTGATAATATCCGTCGCATAGCCAAAGCTGTACGCATTTGCCTGATTGATTAACAGCTTTTTCTCTGTGCTCTCAAGCAAATCAAGCTGTGCCAGCACAACATCCAACGCTTCTTCTCTGGTAATCACATTGGTACGTCTCTTATCCGAGGTCAGATAACTTCCGAGGTCTCTCAGGGAAATACCGGAAATCTCATAATTCTCTATCTTCTTTGCAAACTTCTCTACGTATCTTGGCAAAAACTTCGGAGACAGGATATCGTAGTTTGGTTCTAAATAACCAAGACCGGAGGTGTTTCTTAGCGTCGTCGGATTGACAAGACCAAAACTTGCCACATATCCTGCGCCATAATACCTGGATCCTTCTGCACTCCAGTTAAAACCATCATCTGCAAAGGTAACTCTCTGGAATTCCACATCCGCATACATAATGCCGCCAAGGCTTGTAAGCAATGCATTCAGTTCTTCCAGTCCCGACTTTCCGCCCGCCTTTTTATAAACCCGGATATTGTGCGGTGCATCATGGTAATATCCGCCATTGAACCAGCCCTGCAGATTCATCACCTGATTGGCGATACCGCTCTCAAAAAGCTCGGTTGCTATGTCTCCCGCTTCATCAAAATCCGTCATGGAGATTGTCGTTAAATACTGTACACCAAGAAAATGCGAGGTTTTCTTTATACCACTGATGATGTCATAGTAAAAAGGAATGTCACCGCTTTCTGTTATCGGTGTCAGCACACCCTGTGCAATCAGCTTTTCACGATAGTAATTTGCAAGTCCCGCATAGCCTGTGTACTCTTCGTTTAAGAAGCTGTAGCGCACGGTACAATTGATATCGTAAATCGCATCTTCCAAAACGTATACATCCAGGGAAGATTCACCGAAATTACGGAGATTATCCACGTTTCTTAATACGAACGTAGGATATACGTAATTGTAATCGTTGTACTTTCCGGAAATGTCCGCAGAGATAACACAAGTCGTTGCACCGTCTTCTACCTCCACCAGAAGACTTCTGTCGTCACGGCAGATACCAAAAATCGGAAGCCGGACCGGATCCACATTTTCTGTCGTTGTATAAGTGGACGCCAGTGGATCAATTTCGTAAATATACTGCGAATATGCCGCAGAGCTCAGCTTTCCGTTATTAAAGTTAATAATGGATCCCGAGCCGTTTGGTACAACCAGATACCCATTCTCGCTCGTGTGACCGGCTCCCATATAGCGGAGCAGCTGGATACGGTACACCTTCGCACCGCCATACTCCTTGATGGCACAGGTCGGAATGGAGACTGTCAGGCTATCGCCGTCCAAACGATATTCCAAGGGAATCTCAAAATAAATCCCCTCATTACCAAGCTTATCCGTCTTATCGCCCAGAGTATAGATGTAACGCACTCCGTTCTCAATGCTCTCCACCGTATACTGTCCGGTGGATACCGATTTGCTGTAGGTATCATACATGCTGGATTTTACATCGCTGTTATAGTAGTACACCAGCATCTGGGACTTCAGATAATTTATGTTGTTTTTATTTGCTGTTTCATCCTCGTCCGCATTGATTGGATTGGAATAGGTAATGCTTCCGTCACGCTTATCGTATACCGCAACATATGTCGTCTTTGTATCCGTATAGAGCTTCAGGTAATCATTTTCTGCTACCAGATCCATGCCTTCCACGCTTGCTTTGCTCTCTTTCACCGGTGAATAGGCCGTTCCCGTCTCATATTCATATGAAGTCAGGAAATCTTCATAACGGTCATAGAGCAAATAATGGATGGCATAATAACTAAGATAAACGACTCCGCATACCAGCGCCACTCCCAGAATACCGAGCACCAGCTTCTTTGTCAGGCTCATCGGGAGCTTGACTTTTTCTTTTTTTGCTTTTTTCTTCATCGTCAAGCCCTCCTATATTCTGAATATAAGTTCTGTATAAATACTATAAAAGAATTTGTATACCATACCAAGCAGGTTGCTGAGCAGCAAAATCAGGAAAATCAAGATAAATGCTGCCAGAACGGTAATAAACAATGTTACCAGTGTTTTTCCGAGGGTATAGTTATGTACCTGCATGATTCCCATCAGAATCATGATAACACCATACGCCACCCCCACACCGATTAACAAGGTGTAAAATGCCTGCTCATCATCGGCAATAAACTGGCTCAACGCAGTTGCCAGAACCATTGTAAATGTCATCGGCACCGTGCCGTAGCCAACCGCAATGGCAATGTCCTTCATTCTGCCCTCGCCGTTCATCAGGCAGGTCACGGACCAGTTGCTGACGCAAAGAAGCAGATAAAACGCCAGCACACCCATCAGCTCATACAGACTGTCTACACCTCTTGGATCAATATCGTTTACCACAAAGCTTGCCAAAAGGCGGTTTGCCGTAAAGCTGCAGGAGAAGAGAAACACCATCAAGATAGCAAGCGGCACGCTTCCCCTGTCGCGATGGCGAATCCAGTAATAGCCGTCCATCGGATGGGCAATGGTATAAAACATGTAGCTCCATTTTTCTTTGGAGAAATATTTACCCATTATTTAACCGCTCCTTTCTTTCTCTTCTTAATTCCCTTATACACCAGAACTCCGGCAATCAAAACCATAATTCCGGTCAGTACATAACCGATGTTCTGCGACAAAATCTCATTTCTGTATCGCTTGTAGGCGATGGAATAATACTCCCTTGCCATACCAAGCTCTAAGTAATACATTGCCTTTTCATAATCTCCGGCGGTAAGATATGCCTTACCGATACCGGTGTTGGCAAGTTCGTTGTTTTCATCTAACTCCAGTACTCTTTCCCAAAGCGCTACCGCTTCTGCTTCATCCCCGTCATAACGAAGACCTACTGCTTCATTAATCAGACGCCCGTATTCGGTTTCCTCAAAACAGAGAATCTCGCCCTTGGTTGCATCCAGCACTGCAATTCTGCCTCCGATGTCCTCAATGGCAACCGGCAGGGTAAAGGTTCCTTCCTGGGTTCCGAGACCACCAAAGATATAAAGAAGATTTCCTTCATGGTCATAGGTGAAAATTCGTCCGCGTTTCCGGTCCAGACAGGAATAAATGCCATTTTCCCGGTAAACAACGTCCGTAAACTGACTGGCACCTGCATAATCACCGCTGCCGCTAATCTGCAAATCACCGCCAACATTTTCATTCTGACCCTTTTTGATGACGTCCTCACCCCTTGGATTCAGTCTTCTGACTCCCTGAATGCCGTTTGCGTCAATATTCGATGCATAAACAAAGCCTTCCGGGTCGATATCAATTCCGGTAAATTCAGTCGGAATATAAAGCTGCTGGTTCGAACGCTCTTCCTTTGTTGCGATTCGTCTCCAGAACTTTTCCCAAACACTGATGGAAACTTCAATCGTTCCAAAGAAGTTTGAGAAGGTTCCGTCGCTTTCAAATACCATGATACCTTCAAACATATTCTGCGCGATAACATAAACACGGTCAGCATAGTCTACCACTACCTTCAACGGACTGAATACGTAATTATCTGCCAGACTTTCCGACTGCGGATTTTCAATAATCTGCATCAGGGTATCATTTTCATCCAGAACTACAATTCTCTTATTCTTCTGGTCTGCGATGTACACCCATCCTTTTTCCGAAACCGCAACTCCGTAAGGAGACTTAAAGGAATCCTCATTTTCGCCATTTTGAAATGTCGTAATAATATGTAACACATTTTTCATTGCATTATCCAGAACTACAATCCGGTTGTTTCCGGTGTCTGCAATGTAAATCGTTCCGTCCGGTGCCAGGCACATATCCTGCGGTGTCTTAAACGCCCCGATTGTTTCTCCGTTATAGGACAGGTTCAGTCCGCTGATGGTCTTTTCCGGAATGTAAGCCGCCGGAGTATAGTGGATATACTCACGGTAATCGTAATTGTAAGTGTCATATGGCAGTTTGTCTGCCAATGCCACAGTTCCCTCCGTTGTCAGTAGAATTACCAGTGCCAGACACAGAGAAAGAAAGGCTTTTACTTTTGTTTTTCTCATATCCGCACCCCCCTATTCCTTCATACCGGACGAGGTCATCGTCTCCAGAATGTTGCTCTGACAAATTAAGAAGAATGTAATCGGCACTGCTGCGATAATAAAGGTAACGGCTGCTGCCGCACCGGCTCTTGCCGCACCGCCTGCCGAAATCTGATACAATGCATACTGCATCGGCTTTAACTGCTCATCTCTCAGGAACGTACCACCGGTATTTCCCCACATCTGCTGGAACTGGAAGATAGCCAATGTCAGCCATGCCGGCTTTACATTTGGCATTACAATCTTCCAGAAAATACCGAACTCACTTGCCCCGTCCAGTCTCGCGGATTCCATCAGGGAATCCGGAAGCTGCTCCATAAACTGCTTCATCAGGTACAGACCCATACCGAATGCAAACGCCGGTAAAATCAGTGCCCAATAGCTGTTGTTAATTCCAAGCCAGGAAATAATCATGTACTGCGGTGTCTGTGTTACTGTCCAGGAGAACATCATGGAGAGCACTACCATCTGGAACAGGATTTTCTTTCCCGGGAAGTTGTGCTTTGCCAGCGGATATGCCGCAAGCGAAGCAATGATAACATGACCTACCATACCGCCACCGGTAATGATAATCGTATTTAATATGTATCTGGAAAACGGTACCCAGGAATCATTCATCAAAATGAATAAATCCGAAAAGTTTTCCAGCGTAGGGTTTCTGACAAAAATCTTTGGCGGGTACTGGAACAATTCATCTAACGGCTTCAAGCAGTTATTGATTACCATAACCAGCGGAATCGCCATTGCCACACCACAGATACCCATCAGGATAAACAACAGGGTGTTACCTGCCATCGAACGGTTTAATTTCTTCTCTTTTCTCTTAAAGAGGCGGAACTTGCGTTTTTTCTTTGTTTTCTCTGCCATTATTCGCCCACCCTCCTTAACAGTCTCTGGATTAACGTGTTCGAGCCAACCATGAGTAAGAACAATACTGTCGCAATTGCGGAAGCATAACCCATTTCCAGTCGAACCGTACCATAGTCAAGCAGATGGGTAACCACGGTTGCACCCGCGTAATTGACCGATGGATTACCTGCCAGATTTAAGGATACATCGGCGATGGAGAATGCGGAAGTAATCTGCATTACCGCACCGAACATCAGCTGAGGCTTCATGGCCGGCAGAGTAACATACCAAAGCTCCTGCCAACGGTTCTTGATTCCGTCCAGAGCCGCTGCTTCGTACATGCTGCGGTCAATCGTCTGCAGACCGGCAATAAAAGCAAGGAAGCCGGTACCCAGTGACAACCAGAGCTGTACAACTATCAGCACAGGCAGGACATACTTTTCTGTCTGCATCCACTGCACCGCTTCATCGATTACACCAAGCTTTAAAAGCAAACCGTTTAAATAACCGTAACGGTCACCGGTTAAAATCAAATTCCAAACCATGTATGCGTTACCACAAATGGATGGAGCATAGAAAATCAAGGTTAAAAACGCTCTTAATTTTCCCTGGAATTCGTTAATAATCCATGCAAAGAGCAGACACAGGAAGTAACTGACCGGACCGGTAATTACCGCCAAAATCAAGGTGTTCTTTAAGGATTTCATGAAAATATCGTCCTCAAGGAATAACTTGATATAGTTTTTCCAGCCGACAAACTGTGGCATTTCAAGCATGTTGTAATAGGTAAAGCTAAATCCGACTGCCATCACTACCGGAAGCACCGTAAACAGGAAAAACAGGATAAAATACGGAGCCAGCATAAGATAAGACGTTTTTGATTTTTTCATCTGGTACCAAACGGTGCCTTGTTTTCTTGCAATCTCAGCCGCACGTTCGGAATTACTTTTTGTCTCTGACATACGCTCTCTCCTTTCTATTTATCCAATTTAAGTTCTTCACGCTTATATGCAATTTCGGCATTGATGTAAATGACCTGATCCATCAGTTCCTCTCGAGGGAACGACGTATCCGGCGTTGTTACAACCGAATAGAACGCATTGTTTACATTTCTCCAGGAATAATAACCACCCGGAACCTGAGGAATACCCTTTACCCACTTTAAGGATTCTTCAAGTGCCTTAAAGTCGCTGACCGGCCATGCCATGTTGGTAAATGCTTCATAGTTTGCGGTAGGAACTCGTGCCGCCGCACCCATTAAGGATTCCATTTCACGGCCATACATTGTCTGTGTCTCAGCAGATGTCCACCACTTGATGAACTCCCAGGACTCTTCCGGATACTCAGTATCTGCCATAATAATGCTTGCAAGACCGGTGCTGGCTACGGAATGATCTACCGTGCCATCTTCCTGTACAGTGCCAGGAATCTGAGTGAAACTCCAAAGTCCCGCAATATCCGGTGCAGAAACCGCAAAGTTATTATAGGTTGTATAGTCTGCAATAATAATCGGACACTCACCGGTACGGAAACGCTCTTCCACACTCGTTGCACGGTCTAATTTATAGTCCGTATAGTAATTACAGAACATCTTAAATACATTTACTGCGATATCGGAATCGAGTGCCGATGCCGTACCGTCTTCGTTATAATAAGCTCCGCCATTCTGATATAACAGGGAAGCAAAAATCTGCTCATTCGGCAGCATACCGAATTCCATCTGGTTCTTTGCAAGAACCGTCATGGCAACCTTTACATCATCCCATGTTTCCGGCAGCTCCAGTCCGATTTCTGCCAGAATGTCCTTACGGTAGAACATTACCGGATAAGTAATAGTCTCCGGCAGTGCATACAGGGCACCGTCATACTCAAACTGTGTATAGGCAGCCTCCGGGAACCTGGTAAGAATCTCTTCCCAATCCGGGAACTGTGTCAGGTCAAGAACCGCATTACGGATACCGTAGTTCACCGGTGTATCATTACCGGTATACAAAACGCCGCCGGCACCGCCGTTTGTATTTGCCACCTGAATCGCCACGTCAGGACCTTCCCCGACGAGTGTTGCCTTCAGAAGTGTATTCATATCAACCAGCTGTACATTTACGCTGATTCCTGTCTCGTTGGTAAATGTCTCGTCAATCAGTGCCTTGATTACATTCGCCTGGTCACGTCCGGAACCAATCCACAGAGTCAGTACCGTGGAATCCTTGTCTTCGGATACGTTACCAATCTGGTTGTAGTCGATTACGAAGGAGTAGTACAGTCTCTTCACTTCGTGTAACAGAGTTGCAAAAAATCCTGCGTTTCTGCTCTCCGGTTCCACATCCGGTGAGTAAACCACAATCGCATCCAGCGCAAGCGGCTGGCTGATTACCTGTGTAATCCAGTTACCGCAGGCACGTACGTTAATCTTAAAGGAACCAATGACACGTACAAAATATTCGTTATCTTCAATAATATCCTCTAACTGGTCTCTCATGGTCAGAAGCACGGTCTTTTTATCGGAATTTTTTCCCGCCACGTCTTCTAACATTTCCAGTGCCAGATCTAAAATCTCTTTGGTCGCAATCAGTTCTGCATTCAGTTCCGGAAGCGTTGCTTCAATCTGATAGTCACGGTAGGTATCCGGCGAAACACCTGTTACCTTAATCACTCGACGGTAAATGTCATTCAATCTCTGTACTGCTTCCTCTACCAGACCGACGATTTCGGAGAACTCACCAAGCACTACTTCCATGCGGATGGTGTGTGTACCTGCTTCCAGATAAAACAGATACGGATTTCCCGCTTCGTCACATAAAACATCCTCTCTCCAGTCCTGTGCATAGGTGAATTCATAGTTGGACATCTCATCAAACGGCACCTCACCGTCAATCGTGATACGTCTGGATACCGCTACGCCTCGGCTGAAATTCTGCTTATCATAAAGCGCAATCTCATAATAACCGCTCTCTTCCACATCAAACTGCCATTCAATCCACTGGCCGACCAATCTCCAGGAATTACCGCCAATGGTGTTGTTTAACAGTTCCTTTGCGCTGGCAGGAACCACATCTGCGGATGCCTGATCCTGCTGCGGATAAAGCATCTGGGAAGATGTCTTTGTCGCATATTCTGCCTCAATGGTAATCACTTTGCCGGATGAATTCTTTGCTCCATTTGCATCCTGCGCTGCCTTTACCTCTGCATACGAAGGTGTCTCCTCTGCATAATCCAGTACAATTTCACCGATTACCATCGGTTCCTTAATGGAAACAATCGTGATAGTATGTGTTCCCTTTGTAAAGTAAACCGACAACGGTGCAGTGATATAACCGTCACTGTCATACACATATCTGGTCTGCCATTCCGGCACCTCAATGCTGCTTGGCTTGACATCATTGCCCTGATTGTCTTTTTCCCAGAACTTTTCTGCCACGCCGTTTTCATTTACCCGCGTATTTTCTACGTAACTCGTCCAGACACGCTGGAAGGTTACCATGGAGAATTCCTTAAACGGAAGCTCCCCGTCAATAAAAATACTTCTTTCAATCTCAGAATTCTTTCCTTCTTCCGGATAATACAGGAAGGAAAGATTGTAAAAACCGGCTTCCTTAATTTCAAACTCATATTCAATCAAACCGGTTTCTGAGGTCAGGATGCTGTCACCCGTTCTTCCCTCATAGTCTTTATAAATCGTTGGGTCTACTGCCACGCCATCTTCTTCATAGCGCACACAATCCTCTGCCCCAATCGTCACTACCTCATCCGGATATGCTGCTCCGGCATGCTCACTCTGATAGTCTTTGTAACTCAGAATCGAATCATCGATGTTATATGTTCCGATGATGTCTTCGTACTCATCCATGCTGATGTCTGTCTTTGCACCGGTAATCTTTGAAAGTCCCGGATAAATCAGAAGCAGAAGCACTGCTGCCACGGCCAAGATGACTACTTTTTTCCACTTGCTCATATGAACCATCCCTTCTCAATCGTTTCGTTTCGGATTACTTTCCAAAGGAATCACTAATCGGATACGTTTTCAAATCCGGTAATTCGTCCAATGTCAGAACCTTCTCATGATTATATGCTTTCACCATCATATATTCTTCGGTGTACTGTTCGCTAAGTGTTGCAAAGCCGCCGCTCTTTTTCACGAATTCGCCCTGCCATACAGCCCACATACCCCACATCGCGCCATCGCGGATTGCAAGGTCCGGATCAAAGATACAACCACACTCGGTTAAATAAACCAGCTTGCGTTCCTCAGAATAGGAAACAGCTTCTAAATATTTTCCAATCTGGGAGGTATACACCTTTTCTCCCGGATAAATATCTTCACCGATAATATCTACATATTCATCACCCGGGTACCAATCGGCATCCTGTCCGTTCCATACCCAGATTAAGTTGTTCAGTCCATATTGGTTTGTCAGTGTATCATAAAGAAGGATGTATAACTGCTTATACGCATCCGCACCGGAAGCACCCCACCAGAACCAGCCGCCGCTTGCTTCATGAAGCGGACGGAACAGCACCGGAACGCCTGCCTCCTGTAGTTCAAGAAGCGGTTGTGCAATCGCATCAATGTCTGCCATCATCAGTTCGTAACCCTCCGGGTCACTTCCGTTCATAACCTTCTTTAAGTTAAAGTTTGTATTTTTTGTATAGAAGCTTCCGTACCAGTCACCGGTTACGTATTTTTCATTGACGTTCCAGTGCCAGTGGATTTCAGAAATACCTCCGTTGTTCCAATGAGTGATGACACTCTGCACCATGGTCGGATTGGAACCGTTTCTTACGTTAATCGGGTTGTACTCCATCAGGTCAATTCCTAAGATGGCCGGTGTCTTTCCGGTCGTCTTTTTAATGACCTGAAACTCCAGCCCCGCCGAACCTGAGTCACAGGTCTGACCGGATAAGAAATACTCTCCGTAAATATCACACAAATAACTCATCAGGCGTTTTGCCTCATCAGTTGCATTCGGATTTACCAGCTTTGCTTCCACGTCATAAATGGAAGTGTCAATTGGCGCTGCCGTCTGCACTGTCATACTGTCTATCATGATCCACCCCCAGGATACTCCTACCGTCACGGTATGATCTCCTGCAGAAAGCCAGACTCGCTCTATCGCATCATTTACATAATAGGATTTATCTACCTGTAAGTCACCGGCGCCTTCCCCGTCTACATAAACCGGATTCAGCTTTTCTCCGCCGGAGCTTGCCAGACGGAATACCAAATCATAAAACCCATCTTCGTTCACCGAAATTTTTATGCTGCAGGTGTCTCCTTCCTTCTGGAAGCCGTCGACATACTTTCCCTTGGAAACAACGTTTCCGGTAAAAGTGCCTTCCTCTGCCTCATAAGTTCCGATTACCTCTGCCACAAACGGTGTCGGTGTCACGGTCGGCGTTGGGGTCGGTGCATTATTTCCTGTCTGTCCACATCCTGTCAGTGCAAATACCGCAACTGCACAGACTGCCAGTATCCATCTCTTTTTCATAGCTTTCCTTTCTTTCGGAGCACGCTCCGCGGGGCTTTTCCTACCCTTCTATGCATTCTTTAATAGTTCCAGATTCTTTGCAATCAGCTCACATCTCTGTTTTACACAGTCAGGACTCCTCCGTGGGTCCTCCGGTGTGTTGAAAATGTAGTCAAGCAGGCGCTCCATCGTGGTTCCTGCCACATGAAGCCTGGTATCGGAGGAGGCGTAATAGATATACACTTCTCCGTTGTCACATGCGATTGCCCCGTTTGTGAATACTACATTGGAAACATCGCCGACTCTTTCCGGTCCTCTTGGTCCAATCAGCAACCCGGCCGGTTCTGCAATCACCTTTGCAGGATCCTTTAAGTCTGTTGCAAACGCGTAAATAACATATCTGAGACCTGCTGCGGTATTTCTTACACCGTGTGCAATGTGAATCCAGCCCGCATCTGTCTTTATCGGCACTGCACCCGCACCGTTCTTTGCTTCGGTGATGGTGTGATACTTTCTTAGGCTTGTCATCTTTTCTTCATCTATAACTGCATGTGTAATATCATCGCAAAGTCCAAATCCAATACCGCCGCCGGAGCCGGTTTCAATAAAGTCATCCATCGGTCTGGTATAAAATGCATACTTGCCATCTACAAATTCCGGATGAAGCACAACGTTTCTCTGCTGAGGGGAACGGAGTGTCACAAGGTTCGGTAACCTCTCCCAGGTCTTTAAATCCTTTGTTCTTACAATGCCTGCCGCCGCAACCGCCGCAGATAAATCATGATTTTTGGTATCCTTGCTCTCCGAACAGAATACGCCGTAAATCCAGCCGTCCTCATGTTTTGTCAGACGCATGTCATATACATTGGTCTCTTCCGGACAGGTGTCAGGTAAGCAGACCGGATAGTCCCAGAACCGGAAACCTTCGGTTGGGCTGTCACTCTCTGCTACGGCAAAGAACGATTTTCTGTCTGCCCCCTCCACTCTGGCTACCAGATAATATTTCCCGTTCCGTTCAATCGCCCCGGAGTTCATCACTGCATTAATGCCAAGGCGTTCCTCAAAAAATGGATTGGTTTCATCGTTTACATCGTATCTCCAGAAAATCGGTGCATGCTCTCTGGTGAGCACCGGATTTTCATAACGATCAAACACACCGTTGTAAAACTCTTTATTTATATTGTTTTTTCTTGCAATCAGTTCTTCCTGCTTCTGTAACTCTTCGTAGTATTTTTTATGAACCATGACAATTCTCCTTGTTTTCCGGTTACTTGCTTCTATTAATAATTTCCATACACATTCTTCCGTTGTGATACGGACACTTCCATGGTTCAACAATCGGTCTTTCCATTGCCGGATTGCCCTCCTTGTCCGTGCACCAGAACCATTCGCCACCCTCACGGTTATCGGACACATGTTCCTTGATAAAATTCCAGATGTCCCCGGATGCCTCAAGGAACCGGGTTTCCTTCTTGCGCTTTTCCCACGCATTGTAAAAACCAACCACGGCTTCTGCCTGTACCCACCAGATGCGAAGCTCATTTACCTCGCCCCGCTCGCACTCATTGGCAAGCGAATGATTGTCATAAGCAATTTCATAAATCCGGTCTTCCAATGCCTCGGTAATCGGTTTTAACTTCTTTTTATAAGATTCATCCCCCAGCACCTTCAGCCCGCGGTCAATCAGCCACGCTGTTTCGATGTCATGTCCGTAGGAATGTAAATCAATCAGACTGTTCATATCATTGTCAAAGAATACTTCCTGACGGCGCAGACCCGGATTGTAAATCTTTGTTGCGATGGTGTCCAAAATCCACTTGAGCCGTTCTGCCGTTTCCGGTCGCTTCGTCACACGATAAAGCTCTGTATAGGCCTCAAACACGTGAAGCAGTGTGTTCATAGTCCGCTCTGCCATAACACCGTTTTCAGAAAGCTTATCATTGCTCACGTGATAAAACTCCCTGCTCTGCGCTTCCTTGTATCCGTATTCATCACGACACTTGATTTCAATCAGCCGGAACAGCTCCGTTGCTGCCTGCAGGGCTTCTTCCACATGGAATGCATCATAATAAGAAGCCAGCGCATAAATTGCAAATGCCTGATTGTAGGTATGCTTGGTAGTATCCAGTGGCTCACCCTTGTAATCCAAAGCCCAGAACACGCCGCCCTCTTTTCTGTCCATGCATCTTTCTATTAAGAAACGGTACGCATGATCTGCGTATGGTTTGATGCTCTCATCCTTTAATGTAAGATATGCATTGGAGAAAAACCAAAGAATACGGCTGTTTAAGATGCATCCTTTTTCTGCGGTCTTCACTACCTTTAAATCCGTCCCCATAAATCCGTAAAATCCGCCGTACATATCATCTTTTAAGTTTTTCCAGAATGGCAGCAACTTCTCCCGCAAGTGCTGCTCCATCTCAGTATGCATCATTGGTTCCATCCTCCTTGTTTTTCTTTCACTCCCCAGTGAACAGGCATACTTTGCCCAGATGCCCTTTTAACTAATTTTATTTTACTACATCTCGCCATTTAATCATCACTCGTTTTTGTAATCCATCATCATTTCTTGTTTTCCCCGTCACTTTCTTTGTTTTTACCAAAAACCACTGTTCCTTTTTGTATAACTTGCACAAAAAGTTTTTCTTCCCATTTCCCAATTTTTCTTTTTACCCTGCTTAAATAGCTTAATTTTAATTAAATGACTTGATTTTTTTAACTAGTTAGCTTATAATAAGTACGATTCTTGATTGCTATATTACGATTTTTGATTCGCAAAACCAAAGGAGGCTTACTATGGCATTTACTACACAGCTTCTGCATGCCCTTGCAGAAATTCCGACAGCCATAACATCTATGCCGATAACCCACTTTTTACCCAAAAGTATCACTAGCGACAGTGTCCGTCCGGTGTCTTTTCTGTACCCTCTTGCCGTTGGCCACATCCTGATGCCGTCAGAACTGACACTTTCCTTTGGTCCGCTTCCTGCCTATGGCATCCTGTACGTAACCAGGGGAAATGGTACTCTCCTTTCCGGAAAACGACATTTTCATTTGTCCGGCAGTTCTTTTGCCCTGTTTGACTTACAGGAGGGCTTCTCCATTGCCGCCACCGGCAATTTGGAATACGACATTCTTTACTTTAACGGAACGTCTGCCCCTTATTATTATGATGAGCTGCTCCGGACAGAGGGCCTGTTCTTATCTTCCTTGTCTTCAACGGGTATCGGAAGCTTCCTGCGTCCGCTTATGCCAACCGGGGCCCACACCCTGTCTGCGTTTGCCTTTCACCGTTGCTTGACGGATTTACTGACCGAATTGATTGAATACTCCGCAGCCATCGAGCAAAAAGAAAGCATCCCGGACTACTTACGACAGGTAAAAGAATATTTTGACGATAACTTTTTTATGGATATCTCCCTAAGTTCCTTAGAAAACCTCTTTCAGGTCAACCAGTACCGGTTGTGCCGTGAGTTCCGTATGCACTACCGAATACCGCCTATCCAGTATCTTCACATGGCGCGTATTACAAAGGCAAAAACACTGCTTACCGATACTACATTAAAAATTCACGAAATCAGCTACCAGGTTGGTTACGAAAACACCAATCATTTCATCCATCATTTCAAAAAAATCACCGGACAGACACCGGCCGTGTACCGTGAAAAGAAAGCGGGAATTAAATAAGAAAAAGCGTGTAGACAAACCTTTTTGTCCGCACGCTTTCTTCTGTTTTTACTTTATTTCGCCCAATGCCCTTACACTGGCACGCTCAATGAAATGACCTTCCACCATATGCATACCCTCACTGGTTTCTTTTCCGTTCATCTTTTTTATCAGAAGCCGGATGCCGGAATCCGCCATGCCTTCCATGTTCACCGCATATGTCGTCAGCGGAATATCACAAAGTCCCGGGAATAAATAATCATCAAAGCCAACAACCGAAATGTCCTTCGGCACACGGTAGCCTGCCGCCCGGAGTGTCTTAATCAGCCTGCTCGCTGTCATGTCACAGTTGCAGACAAATGCACTTGGCATCTGCACCGGTAATTCAAAGGTATCAAAATTGTTTCTCTCTTGGTCACGGTCGGCAATCAGCCAATCTGCACGCACCTGACCGTTGTGCTCCAGCACCGCCTTGGTATAGCCGAGATAACGGTCCGTAATACTGTTGGTTGCCAGCACCGTCCCAACAAACGCAATGTCTCTGTGTCCCTTTTCATACAGATAATTTGTCAGGTGATAGGTTCCATAAAAGCTATTGGAAATCACCGAGTCTTCCTTGATTTCCGAATCGTAAAAGTCCATGTATACCGTAGGGGTCGCATAATGATTCCGGATCATCTTTAAGTACGCACTCTTTAGTCCTCCGAGAATAATCAGACCATCCACCTTGTTTTCCTTTAAAAGCTTTGGCGGAATCATCGCCTTTTCATCGGAAGCATTCAGTATTTCCAGCATCACAAAACAGTTTCTCTGTACAGATGCCGTATTTAACTCCTGATACAGTTCCCAGTAAAAGGTCGCATATTTTTCAATGTAGCTTCCGGATACCACAACACCGATATTAAAGCTTTTCTTCTTCTCTTCTTCTTTTCCCGCAGGTCTTTGATATCCCATCTCCTCTGCCAGCCGGACAATCCGCTCGCGAACCTCCTCGCTCACTCCCTTTTGTCCGGAAAGCGCTTTGGATACGGTTACCGTACTCACCCCAAGTCTTGCGGCGATATCTGCCATTTTTACCGTTTTTGCCATTCTTGTAACTCTCCTGTTTTTATGCTTCTACAATATGATATACCCATGCCTGGTTGTCGCCCCAGCCCTCATGGAACTGGATTCCCGCATTCATCAAAGTGCTGCCAAGATAGGTTCTTTCTTCTCCTTCGATGCGGTAAGTCTTATTTGGATCAAGACCCAACAGCTTAATATTACGGCTGTGCGGATTTGCACGGCGTCTGATGAGCACATAGGTCACCAACGCTTCCTTTTTATCCTTGGAAACCACCATATACGCATCATGCGTATGGGTTTCGCGGTAAGATGCCATGCGGTAATAGTCACCGGTCCGGACCAAATCATTGTACTTGTGATACATCTTACACTGCTCCGGAATCTGGTTTCTCTCTTCTTCGCTGATCTTTGTTACGTCAAGTTCATAGCCAAACGTTCCCGCCATCGCCACAATACCTCTGGTCGAAAACGGCGTGCTTCTGCCGACAGTGTGATTCGGACAGTCACTGACATGCGCTCCCATTGCAGAAAGAGGATACATAAGCGCGGTTCCCTCCTGGATTTCCAGACGCTCAATCGCATCTGTGTCATCCGAAGTCCAAATCTGCGGGCTGTAGTACAGCATGCCTGCATCAAAACGCGCACCGCCACCCGAACAGTTTTCCAGAAGCAGGTGTGGGAACTCTGTCATCAGACGCTCCTGCATACGGTACACACCAAGCACATAGCGATGGAACACTTCGCCCTGTCGCTCCTTTGGAAGTGCTGCACTTGCGATATCCGAAAGCGGACGGTTCATATCCCACTTCACATACTCGATGTTGGCACTGCGAAGCACCTTTGCCATCTTTTCAAATATGTAATCTGCCACTTCTTCTCTGGAAATGTCTAATACCATCTGGTTTCTTGCCAGTCCCGGTGTTCTGCCCGGCACCTGAATTGCCCAATCCGGATGCTCCTTATAAAGCTCCGATTCCGGACTGATCATCTCCGGCTCAAACCAGATACCAAACTTCATGCCAAGCTTGTTCACTTCGTCCACCAGGTACTTTAAGCCGCCCTGGAGCTTCTCTTCATTGACTTCCCAGTCGCCAAGCGCGCGGTTGTCATCAAAACGGTTGCCAAACCAGCCGTCATCCATTACCAGCATCTCAATGCCAAGCTTAGACGCATCTCTTGCAATCGAAAGCAATTTTTCCGTATTAAAATTAAAATAGGTTGCTTCCCAGTTATTGATAAGAATCGGCCTCTTTTTGTCACGGTAAAAACCACGGATCAAATGGTTTCGGTACAAATCATGGAAGCAACGGGACATGCCGCCAAGCCCCTCATCAGAATACACAAGCACCGCCTCCGGTGTCTGGAACACAGCCCCCGGTGTCAGCTCCCACGTAAAATCCTCCGGATTGATACCGGTCATGGTGCGTACGCTGTCAAACTGCCCTCTCTCAATTAAGGTGCGGAAATTGCCGGAGTACACAAGGTCCATACCGTATACTTCACCATGATTCTGACCGGCATTCTTCTCAAGGAGTGCGGTAAATGCATGCTCCTGATGTCCGCCCTCTCCACGGTTGGAACGGGCCATCTGGATTCCATAGTTTACCGGAGTACGGTCAATATGACGCTCTCTTGCCCAGCTACCGTACAAGAAAATCTTGTCATACTCCCTGTTGTCCATATCAAAGGACGCAGACATTGCCTTTGTCACGTAAACGTTAGCTTCGGATTTATTCATCACCTTTGCACTGCGCACCACAGCATCTACATCTGCAAACACGCTGTAGGAGAGCACCACCTCAAGACCTGCTTCCTCGTCCTGCATGGTAATCTCCAAAGTCTCTGCATCTTCCTCTTTTTCACACCATGTTGCCGGAAGACCTTCGAGCTTTTTCTTGCCCGCAAAAATCTCATGACTCTTATAAGTAAGCTTTGTTGCGAAATGTCCGTTTGCGTCCTCCACGCGAAGTGCGCTCTCCCTGAAATCACCGATGCCGTGCGTCGGATACTCCATCGGGAAGCAATCATAGAAGCTCAACCGGTCACGCTCGTTCGTCTCCGGTGTTTTCGGAGCTTCATAAATACGTGTCAGATAGGCAACATCTGCCTCCTCCAGCTTCTTTCCGTAATAGGCATGCCCCAAAAAGCCCTCTTTATCTACAATTGCAATTACATAGCTGGTGTTTTTCGTGTCCAGCTTGAAAACTTTTTCCTTTTCATAATATCGAATTCCCATCATTTGCAACCTCCTATGAAATTTGTCCGGCCTCATCCTCTCTGATTCCTTCATCACGTAGGATGCCATGCACAATTTTCTTCATGGTAGCACAGAAATGAACTTTTTTCCATACCTCTTTTTTTCTACTGCCGCATTCTGTGTCTCTTTGTCGGAATCCATGGTTCGTTTATGCGCATTTCACAAAAAATTCTTTTGAACTTTTTCGTTATTTATACTATAATATAATTGTCCGAAGGGGATTCCATCCCCGGTATATTTATTTTAGAGAGGAAGTATCACTAAAATGGCACTCACAGTAAAACAGTCCCAAATAATTTTAAAGCTTCTGAGCCACCGACTCTCCGGAGAGCGTGACATCGTTTTAATCAGCCAGATTATCAAGGATTTTGAATCCGCGTTTATCGTAGATATCCCAACCTGGAAATCCGACCTGGAAGCTAACTTAAAAAAAGAACTCTATGGCAACACAGCACTCGGTGTATTAAAAAACTGGAAATAAAAGTACCGAGCCGGAATTTACATAGAACATCCAAAGATAAAGAGGCGATATCGTCTCTTTATTTTTTCTTGCACTCTTCTTTTTTTCCTAGTATACTATCTTTATCAGAACGTCGTTTTAACGCAACAAAGTTATATGACTCCCTCTGATTTTTATACACCGCATGACATAATGTGAAAGGAGAATCCCATGGCAACCGTAACCCCTTTTTCCTGTGTCCGCCCTTCTGCCGAAAAGGCAGCTTTCGTGGCGGCGTTACCATATGATGTGTATTCTGCCGAGGAGGCAAGGACTTTTGTTGAGGCCCATCCGCAGTCTTTCCTTGCCATTGACCGAGCAGAAACTGCCTTTCCAAAAGGTGTTGATTTGTACTCTCCGGAAGTATATGAAAAAGCCGGAAGCCTGTTACAGGAATGGATGCAAAACGGCACCTTTGTTACTGACACCGAAGAATGTTACTATTTATATGAACTCACCATGGATGGCCGCACACAAACCGGTATCGTAGCCTGTGTTTCGATTGACGATTATGTAAACGGCATTGTAAAGAAGCACGAAAACACCCGCTCCGACAAGGAAGAAGACCGTGTCCGCCATGTAAAAGCATGCTGTGCACAAACCGGACCGATTTTCCTTGCTTACCGCGCAGAGAAGAAAATTCAGGCTGTTGTTTCGAATGTAAAAAGAACTGCTCCGTTATATGATTTTGTTTCCGAGGACGGCATCCGCCATCGCGTCTTCCGGATTGC
>CAZIQL010000004.1:0-102559 GCA_964541485.1 uncultured Lachnospiraceae bacterium | reverse complement strand
GGTTTCTTTGCTACACATATTCATTTTTATCAAACCATCACGAAAAACCATCAAACCAGCCCATCAAAAACGACCATCAAGTTTGCCCATCACGAAAAACCATCAAAAAGCCAGCCCATCAAAAACTTTGATTACCCAAAGCTTTTTGGGTGTATGCAGTTCACATACACCTTTTTTGTCAAAAAAAGTGTACTAGTACAGCAAAAGTTCGTCAGAAAAAGTGTAACATTCGGCTTGAAGTTCGTCAGAAAAAATGTTATACAATGAAAGAACAGAATTAAGATGATGAAAATAACGCAGGAGTAAACCATGATAAAAAACATTATTTTTGACATTGGAAATGTCCTTGCACATTTTAGAGGCACCTATTTGCTACAGGACCTTGGACTTTCCGGGGAAGTGCTGGAAACTGTGGCAGATGCTACCATTCGCAGCGGAGCTATGTGGAATGAGTTTGACCGCAGTGTCATGCCGGATGAAGAGGTCATTGCTACGTGTGTAGCGAAGGCACTGCAATATGAAAAAGAAATCCATATGTTATTTGATAACATCCGTTACATTGCAAAGGAATACCCGCATGCGCAGGAGTGGATTAAGGGCTTAAAGGCGGAAGGATATCACGTGTATTTGCTGTCGAACTATGGACGTACAGCGTTTGAAGCAACAAGCAAGGAGCTTGGTTTCATTTCGCTGGTCGACGGCATGGTGATTTCGTACGAAGTAAAGTATGTAAAGCCGGAACCGGAGATTTATCAGGCGTTGTTTGATAAGTATAATCTCAAGCCGGAGGAATGTGTTTTCTTAGATGACAGGGAAGAGAACATCCGGGCGGCGGAACGCTTTGGTATGCACGGAATTGTGGTGCAGTCCAAGGAGCAGGCGGATGAGGAACTGAGAAATATATTAAAAGAGAATTTATAAAGCGTGGGAAGCGAAAGCTTCCCATATTTTTTTGCCTCTTTCGGACATACTTTCCCAATTCCATTCATAAGATAGGACAAGAATGGAGGAAGAGTGTGATGACGGAATTTTATAAAATATTTCCGGCGGGATTACGGGAACGCATGATAAAGATTTCCTTATTAGCGGGAGGTTTTACGGAAGTAAGGCTTCGGTGCAATGCACCGCTGATTTTGTTAAAAGGGAAAGAGGAGTATTATTTACATAGAGATACCGGCTTGACTAAGAATATATCGGATGCCTATAGAATCAACGTAGGGGAAATCCGGGAAATGATGGAATATATCAGCAATTTCTCCGTTTATGCTTATGAGGATGAGATGCGGCAGGGGTTTCTGACCATTCAGGGAGGGCACCGTGTCGGCATCTGTGGAAAAGCAGTTATGCAGGAGAAAAAAATCAAGACAATACGGAATATTTCATTCTTAAATATCCGGCTGGCAAGAGAGAAAAAGGGCTGCGCAGACGGAGTGATGCCGTATCTGTTTGAGAACGGGAGACTTTGCCACACACTGATTATTTCACCGCCTGGCTGTGGAAAGACTACGTTATTGCGGGATATTATTCGACAATTGTCGAATGGGGGATTAAAAATCGGTGTTGTGGATGAACGCTCCGAAATCGCTGCCTGCTATCACGGCGTTCCGCAGAACGATCTTGGAATACGGACGGATGTTTTGGATGGATGCCCTAAGACTACAGGGGTAGAACTGCTGCTCCGTTCCATGTCACCGGAGGTCATTGCGGTGGATGAGCTTGGTGGAGCAGAGGATATTGCTGTGATGAAGAAGAGCATTTACTGTGGTTGTAAACTTCTTGCTACAGCGCATGGGGAAGGCTGGGAAGAATGGTTTTTGGAAGGCGGACGAACAGAAAGAGTGTCAGATATTCCGTTTGAGAGATACATTTTCCTAAAAGCAGGTGGGGCACCGGGGCAGCTCGCAGCAGTCTGTGATGCCGGAGGAGGTGCCTTATGTTAATCAAGACCATTGGGGCGGTCCTTGTCCTTGCTTCGTCCACGGCCATCGGAAGTCTGCTGGCACTTCAGGTAAAGGAGCAGGAGCATTGGCTCAAGGACATCAAGATGTCCCTGTTTCTGCTTTCCGGCGAGCTGGAATATCATCAGATGCCGCTTCCTGAGGCAATGCGTATGACAGGAACAAAGCATAAAGGGAGAATGAGCGACTTCTTTCAAAATACCGGCAAAGAGTTGGAAAAGAAGGAAGGGAACAGCTTGATTACTGTTTGGCAGAAGCAGGCGGAGCGAACAATGAAAAATGCGCCTCTTAAAAAAGAACAGAAGGAAGAATTTTCAGAAATCGGAATTTATTTTGCACAGGCAGACAGCATGGTAAGGAAAAATGCATTGGAATTTTATTTTGCACGTTTGGAAGAAGAAATGGCGCAGATACGTGGTACAGGGAAAGACAAGGCATATTTGTACCGGATGATGGGGATGCTTGGGGGCATTTTTTTACTGATACTGGCAGCGTGACGGAGGGAAAACAGTATGACCATACAGATGATTTTTAAAATTGCGGCAGTCGGTATTTTGGTATCGGTGCTGAACCAGGTGTTGAAGCATTCGGGCCGGGAGGATCAGGCATATCTGACGAGTCTTGCCGGGCTGATTTTAGTGTTATTCTGGATTATTCCGTATGTGGCAGAATTGTTTGAAACCATTCAGGAGCTGTTTCAACTCTGACACAGGGAATGAAAAAACTCAGAAAGGAAGTGCGGTGCATGTTAAAAACAGCGTTGCTTGGGATACTTACCATTGTGATTGCCATGGCGATGAAACAGGGCAGGGCAGAATTTGGTCTGTTTGTTTCTTTCACCGGAAGTATTTTGATTGCATGGATTGCGGTGCAGCTGTTAGAAGGAATCAGCGGAAGCTTAAACCGGTTGGAGCGCGTACTTACAGTGGATATGGAGTACATAACGCTGATGATAAAGATGATAGGAGTAACATATCTTTCCGAATTTGCTTCCGCACTTTGCCGGGATGCCGGGTATTCTGCTGTGGCAGGTCAGATTGAACTGGTTGGGAAACTGACAATTTTAACAATCGGAATGCCGATTGTTCTGGCATTGTTTGAAATGATGGCAACGCTGGTCTAGTGAGGAAATTGCATGGAAGAATTACAGTTGGATTATTCGGAGTTGCAGGAAACGGTGGAACGGCTTTTGCCAAAGCAGATTCCGTTTTCTGTTGGGGAATTTTTTGAAGGAATTACATCGGGGGACGGCTGGAAGACATTTTTGCCGGAGCTTTTTGAATGGCTCCTTGAGAGCATAACCTTTCCGTTTGAGCAGGGGGCAAAGCTTCTGTTTCTTATTCTGTTTTCTGCCCTGTTTTCAAACCTTTCCAAGGCATTCGGAAAAAACGGAGCCTCCCAGATGGGTTATTTATGCGTTTACATACTGATTGCTCTTTATATTACAAGTGGATTTAAAAGCTCGCTCAGTGTGGCAAAGGAAGGCTTGGAAAGCATTTGCAAGTTTACGTCGGTGCTGCTTCCAACCTACTGTGTCAGTATTGCCTTCGTGACAGGAAGTTTGACAGCGGCAGGATATTATCAGGGTACGGCGTTTCTTATTATGGTTTTTGAGTATCTGACAACATTTGTGCTGCTTCCGCTCAGCCAGGTGTATCTGCTTCTTTCGTTTGCCTCCTGTATGCAGAAGGAACCGATTTTTACAAGATTATTGAATCTGATTGTCAGTGTGTTTTCGTGGATTCAAAAGACCCTGCTTGGTGTGGTACTTGCTTTTGGTGCAGTACAAGGAATTCTGATGCCTGCTATTGACCAGGTAAAGAAAAGCGCAGTGGTAAAATCGGCATCGGCAATTCCGGGGGTTGGAAATCTGGTCAGCGGAGCATGGGAAACAGTAATGGGTGCAGGGCTTGTACTAAAAAATGCGATTGGAATCGGAGGAGTCTGTCTGCTGTTTCTGATAGGACTGCTGCCACTTTGTCATCTTGGTCTTCAGTATCTGATGTACCGGCTGGTCGGAGCGGTAACAGAGCCGGTTTTGCAGGAACAGACAGAACAGTTTTTATTTCATGCGGGGACGGCTCAGAAGCTTTTGCTTCAGACCCTCGCCATGGGAATGATTTTATTTTTGCTTTTGTTGGTTGTGATGACGAGGATTACAGTATAAATGTTGGATTGGATGAAAGGATTTGCAATGTTTCTGGTAATCGCCGGGCTACTGCTTGAGATGATTTCAGAGACAAAATATTATAAATTTGCCCGATGGGTAGCAGGTGTGATATTGATTTTACAACTGTTAAGACCGCTTGCAGATGCGCAGAATCTGTGGGAACGTTTTACCACCTCCTTACAATCGTTTGACTATGCACTCGGCTCGGAGCGGGTGCTGGAGGAAATCTATTCTGTGCAGGGAGAACAGACGCAGAGCGTTTTGAACAGTTATAAAGAGTCGCTTGCATTACAGGTAGAGAAGATTTTAAACAGTCATGAAATTGACCTTTCCTATACAGAAATGGATATAGGAGAAGATGGTACGCTGTTATATTTATATGTATGCGGACAATACCGCGCGGAGAAGGAGAGTGGAAGCATTCGGATTCCGACCGTAGTGCCTATAGATAAAATCAGTTTGGAAGAGGAAAAGGAGAAAGAACCGAATGTTTCACCGATGGAGGTGTATTTGTGTGAGACTCTGGCAGAATTTTATCGTGTAGAAGAAAGCAGGGTTGAGGTTGAGATAAAGGAGGCGGTGCATTGAAGAAGGACTGGATGGAGAAAATAAAAGAGAAGCTTGGAAAGTTTGGAATCAGGGAGTGGGGGATGCTTCTTTTGGTAGGAATCTGTTTCCTGATTATTGTGTTTCCAACGCAGAAGGAGGATGAAAATGCAGAGAGTAATGGGTCAGGAGGGCAGAATGTACAGACAGGAGAAACAGCAGCGGAGTCTGAAAAAACCTATGCAGAACGGATGGAAGAACGGGTGGAAGAATTGTTGTCCAATGTGGAACACGTAGGGAAGGTAAAAGTAATGATTACGGTAAGCTCCACAGAGGAAAAGAATGTTTTAAAGGATGGGACAGAGGAAAAGAAAGAAACTACAGAGACAGACAGTGCCGGAGGAAGCCGGATAACCTATGAGGAAAGTAACGAATTGGAAACGGTATTTTCCGGAACGGAACCGTATCTGCTTTCGGAAAATTATCCGCAGGTGGTGGGCGTGGTAGTGATTGCCGAAGGAAGTGGAACCGGAAGCGTGGATTATGACATTTTGAATGCAGTACAGGTACTATTTGATATTCCTGCGCATAAAATTAAAATAATGAAAATGAAATAATATGCCGACGGGCAGAAATGGAGGATGGATGAAACAACTTTTTAAAAAGAACCAGATTATTATTACGGCTTTGGCACTGATGATTGCGGCTGCGGGGTATTTACAGTTTTCGAATCCGGGGGATGAGGCACAGCAAAGTGGAAACGATAACGTCTATTTCAGTGATGCAGACGGCACAAAGGACGGAACCGGTGTGGCAGAAGGAAATCAGGCAGACGGTACAAATAAAGACGGTAGTGGTGAGGTTACGATTTTAGTAGGGAATAACCAGGAAAATACGTCGCAGAGTGCGGATAATTCGGAGGAAACCGGTGATAATTACCAGATTGGTGAAGCTGTTATGGTAAGTACAACTCTGCATAGCAATTTTTCATCCAATGCAAAGCTGGTCAGGGAACAGCGCCGTGCACAGAGCAAGGAAACCCTGATGCAGATTATTGATAATGCATCCTTAAGTGATGAACAAAAGCAGATTGCAGTGGAAACGCTGGTGAACCTGACGAATATTGCGGAGAAGGAAAATGCTGCAGAACTGCTTCTGGAGGCAAAGGGCTTTGCTGATCCGATTGTAAATATCGTGGACAATGAAGTGGATGTTGTGATTAATGCTGCAAGCATAACGGATCGCCAGATTGCACAGATTGAGGATATCGTAACGAGAAAAACCGGCTTTGAGCCAAAGGACATTACCATTACGGCAGCCATTCAGGAGGATTGATTACATAAAAAAAATATAAGAAAGAGTTTGCAAAACGTGGAGAGTTTGGTATAATAAACAAAAGACAAGAATTTACCGTGGTGATTTATGCACCATGATGTTTAGGAGGATATACTATGACAATGGAAGCAGAAAACGTAACCACTTATGAAGAAGAAAAGGGATTTACATCCGAGGTAAAGATTGCAGGGGATGTGATTGCTACTATCGCAGGTCTTGCTGCAACAGAAATTGAGGGTATTGCATCTATGCAGGGAAATCTGACAAATGAGCTGGTTGGAAAGCTTGGCATGAAGAACCTGACCAAGGGTGTGACCATCCGTTTTGAGGAGGAAGGCACCAGTGTTCATGTGGATTTATCTGTGATTATGAAGTATGGCTACAGCATTCCAAAGGTTTGCAAGGCGGTACAGGACCGTATCAAGTCCGCTATTGAAAACATGGCAGGCTTAAAGGTATCCGGCGTAAATATCAATATTGTCGGAGTAGAGACAGAGGTAACGGAATAGAGAAACAAATACAATAGAAAGCCCATGAAAGTGGGTTTTCTATTGTTGTGATTTTTACAAGAAGTTTAGATGCTTTATAGAGATGGAGAGAGAACATGACAAAGCGTGAGGAAAGAGAACACCTGTTTAAATTACTGTTTTGCAAGGATTTCCATGATGCTGCAGAGCTTGCGGAGCAGGTGGAAATGTATCAGGAACAGAGAGAATTGGAAAATAATGAGAACTTTGAACCAATCAAGAAAAAGCTGGATGCCATTGTAGCAGCGGAGGGTACGATTGACATGATTCTTTCGGATGCAGCAAGCGGCTGGAGATTAAACCGTATGGGAAAAGCAGAGCTTACGATTCTGCGTATCGCGGTATATGAAATGCGTTATGATGAGGATGTTCCTGAAAAGGTTGCCATCAATGAGGCGGTAGAGCTTGCAAAGAAGTATGGAAATGATTCTTCCGCAGGTTTTGTCAACGGAGTGCTTGCAAAGCTTGTAGAAAAGTAAAATGAGGGAAATGGTATGGCAGAAATTTATTCTGTTTCCCAGATTAACACTTATGTAAAAAGTATGTTTGCCGGAAACTCTCTTTTGAATCATATTTACGTCAAAGGAGAGATTTCCAACTGCAAATATCATACGTCCGGTCATGTATATTTTACGTTAAAGGACGGTTCAGCACAAATTGCATGTGTATTATTTGCCGGTCGTAAAGCCGGCATTTCTTTTCGGATGGAGGACGGACAAAGCGTCATTGTGTTCGGAAGCGTAAGTGTCTATGAAAGGGATGGAAAATATCAGTTATATGCAGACGAAATCCGCTTGGACGGTGTAGGACGTCTGTATGAAGAATTCGAATATTTAAAGAAAAAGCTCGGTGCGGAAGGACTCTTTTTGCCGGAGTATAAAAAAGAGATTCCGGTTTATGCAAAAAGAGTCGGTATTGTAACGGCTTCTACCGGTGCGGCTTTGCAGGATATCATGCAGATTGCCGGGCGAAGAAACCCGTATGTACAGCTCGTTTTGTATCCGGCAAAGGTGCAGGGAGATGGCGCTGCAGACACGGTGGTACGCGGTATAAAAGCATTGGATGGCAAGGTGGATACCATCATTGTTGGCAGAGGTGGCGGTTCCATTGAGGATTTGTGGGCGTTTAATGAAGAAAAGGTGGCACGGGCAATTTTTGCATGTCAGACCCCTGTGATTTCTGCGGTGGGACATGAAACAGACACGACAATTGCAGATTTTGTATCGGACCTTCGGGCTCCGACACCGTCTGCGGCGGCAGAGCTTGCAGTCTATGATGTAAGGCGTTTGGAGCAGACACTTGCCGGTATTCATGGGGAACTGGTGCAGTCGGTGCTTTCCAAAATAGAGACAAAACGTATGTTGCTTTCGCAAAAAGAGCTAAAGCTTCGTCAAGTGCATCCGGAATATCAGTTAAAGCAGAAGCGTATCCGTGTGGATGAGCTGGGAGAAAGGATTTCTGCAAAAATGCGGGAAAAGCTGGTGCAGAAGCGGCAGAAAGTGGCACTTTTAGCACAGAGACTGGAAGGTTTGTCTCCGATGGGAAGACTGGAAGCCGGGTTTGCTTTTGTGACGGATAAAAGCGGAAAAATGATTAAAAAGACATCTCAGGTAGCAACGGGGGATGTGTTAAACGTAGATGTAACAGACGGCACCATCCATGCGGTGGTGCAGGGTGTGACAAAGAGAGCATAATGGAGGCTTGTATGGCAGGAAAGAAACAGGATACAGAACTGAAAAAAGAACGGAAACTGGAACAGTCCATGGAAGAGCTGGAGCAGGTGATGGAGGCATTAAATCAGCCGGAAGTTTCCCTGGAAGAAGCCTTCTCGTTATATAAAAAAGGCATGGACCTTTTGCTTGAGTGCAATCAGGCCATTGGCAAGGTAGAAAAAGAATTGATGATACTGGAGGAAAACGGAATTGGCGACTAAGTTTAAAGAAGCGTTAAAGGAACGTCAGGAGTATATCAATAGTGTATTAAATGCGTATCTTCCGGCTGTAGAAGGACGTCAGAAGACAGTGCTTGAGGCAATGCAGTACAGTGTTACCATCGGCGGAAAGAGAATCCGCCCGATTCTGATGTTAGAAATGTTCCGCAGTTTTGCCGACGAAGAGGCAGAAGAAGAGCGCATTGAGCCGTTTTTGGCTGCAATGGAGATGCTTCATACGTATTCTCTGGTGCATGATGATTTGCCGGATATGGACAATGATAGGTACCGCAGGGGCCAGCTGACTACACATGCAAAGTACGGTGCGGCAATGGGAATCCTGGCAGGAGATGCACTTCTTAACTATTCCTTTGAAACGGCATGCAAGGCATTTTCCATTACAGATGAAGAGTGGGATCTGCGCGTGGCAAAGGCATTAAAGGTGTTTGCTACAAAGGCCGGTGTCTTTGGTATGATTGGCGGTCAGGTGGTAGATGTCGAAAAGACAGGACAGCCGCTTGGTACGGAAGAGATTTCATTTATCTACGAGTTAAAGACCTGCGCGCTTTTGGAATCCGCTATGTTAGTCGGAGCAATCTTAGGCGGTGCAGATGACAGATTATTTAATGATATCGTTTGGATGGCATCCTGTATTGGTATGGCATTCCAGATTCAGGACGATATTCTTGATCTGACCGGAGATGAGGAAAAGCTTGGAAAACCGGTCGGAAGTGATGAAAAGAATGAAAAGACTACCTTTGTAACATTACACGGCATTGAGGTGGCAAAGGAAAAGGTAAAGGAGCTTTCTGCGGAAGCATTGCAGCTGGCAGAAAAGCTGTCCTGTACAGAGTTCTTGAAGGAACTCATCGTGTATTTAACAGTAAGAGATTATTAATGGGAGCAGGATATGGCAGGAGTACTTGATCGAATCAAACAACCGAATGACATAAAGAATATCAGCCCGTCCCAGTATACCAGACTGGCAAAGGAAATCCGTCATTTTCTGTTGCATAAGGTATCTGCAACAGGAGGACATCTGGCGTCCAATCTTGGTGCGGTGGAGCTTACGATGGCGTTACATCTGTTTCTGGATTTCCCAAAGGATAAGTTAATCTGGGATGTGGGACATCAGGCGTATGTGCACAAGATACTGACCGGCAGACAGGAAGGCTTTGAGCATCTCCGTGAATATCAGGGCATGAGCGGTTTTCCAAAGAGAAAGGAAAGCGACTGTGACGCCTTTGATACCGGACACAGTTCCACTTCGCTCTCCGTTGCAAATGGTATGGTAAGTGCGCGAGAGTTATCCGGCACAAATGAAAAGGTAGTTGCTGTCATTGGCGATGGTGCACTGGGTGGCGGTATGGCGTTTGAAGCACTCAATAACATCGGAAAGCTAAGAAGCAATTTGATTATTGTGTTAAACGACAATACGATGTCGATTTCTGAAAATGTCGGCGGCATGGCAAACTATCTTGCCAAAATCCGTACCAATACGGCATATACGGGCTTTAAGGGCTCGTTAGAAGAGACATTAAGTAAATCTGTGGCCGGTGAAAAGCTGGTCAAAAAGTTAAAGCAGTCCAAGGATTCCTTAAAACACCTCATGATTGGCGGTATGTATTTTGAGGATATGGGAATTACGTATATCGGTCCGATTGACGGACATGATATTGCCCAGATGACCCGCGCACTGGAGTCTGCGTCTAAAATGCAGAAGGCGGTGCTCATCCATGTTGTGACGAAAAAGGGGAAAGGCTATGACCACGCAGAGGCAGATCCGGGCAAGTTCCACGGGGTAGAGCCGTTTGCGTTAAAGACAGGGGAGATTCTTAAAAAAGCGGAGGGAATCACTTATACAAAGGCATTCCGAGATGCGATGCTGGAGCTTGGCGAGAAGAAGGACAAGCTGGTGGCAATTACGGCAGCCATGCCATCCGGTACTGGGCTTCATGCGTTTGCAAAGAAGTATCCGGAACGGTTTTTTGATGTTGGAATTGCGGAGGAGCATGCGGTAACATTTGCTGCGGGAATGGCGGCAAGCGGATATCATCCGGTGGTTGCGGTATATTCGACCTTCTTACAGCGTGCCTATGACCAGATATTGCACGATGTCTGTATCGGAAATCTTCCGGTGACGTTTGCGATTGACCGTGCGGGTATTGTAGGAAAGGACGGAGAAACCCATCAGGGAGTCTTTGATTTATCGTATTTGTCCCACATTCCGAATCTGACGGTGATGGCGCCAAAGAACACAAAGGAATTGAAGAAAATGCTGTTTTTTGCAGCTGATTGTGATTTTCCGGTGGCAATCCGCTATCCGAGAGGAACGGCTGGTGAGGCAGAAGCCATGGAGGCAGAGGAAATCAGCTATGGAAAGGCAGAAACTCTGGCAGAAGGACATGATATTGCAATTGTTGCTGTCGGAAGCACGGCGGATGAGGCAGTTTCTTTAAGAATCCGTCTGATGGAACAGGAAATCTATGCAGGAGTGACAAATGCAAGATTTGTAGCGCCAATGGATGAAGAGACGATACTTTCTCTTGCAAGAAGTCATAAGATGCTTGTGACGTTGGAGGAAAATGTAGCAAGGGGTGGCTTCGGGGAACGTGTTGCCGCTCTGTTAAAAGAAAATGAGATAGAAACACCGCTGGTTGTCGGTGCTTTGGATAACTGTTTTATTGAGCACGGAGAGGCACGCGTGCTAAAGAATGCGTATGGACTGGATGAAGACGCATTATTTAGAAAAATCATGGAAAGGTATGGTCACTAAGGTGAAGGAACGACTGGATGTACTGCTGGTAAAACGTAATCTGGCAGAATCAAGAGAAAAAGCAAAAGCATACATTATGGCAGGCAATGTCTTTGTGGACGGTGTGCGTGAGGATAAGGCAGGAAGCAGCTTTGAGGAAACGGTACAGATTGAAGTAAAGGGACTTGCCATGAAATACGTCAGCCGCGGTGGGTTTAAGCTGGAAAAAGCGGTCGATGAATTCGGTGTGAATTTAGAGGGGAAGACCTGTATGGATGTAGGGTCTTCGACCGGCGGGTTTACGGACTGTATGTTACAGAACGGTGCAGTAAAGGTATTTGCCATTGATGTCGGAACAAACCAGCTGGCATGGAAGCTTCGTACGGATGAAAGAGTAGTATCGATGGAAAAGACAAACATCCGCTATGTGACACCGGAGGACATCGGGCAGCTTGTGGAATTTGTTTCCATTGATGTTGCATTTATTTCACTTTCCAAGGTGCTTGGACCGGTGTATGAACTGATGGCTGACGGAGCAGAAATTGTTTGTCTGATTAAGCCTCAGTTTGAAGCAGGCAGGGAAAAGGTAGGAAAGAAGGGTGTGGTCAGAGACCGCAAGGTGCACGAAGAGGTAATCGTGGAAGTAACTACATTTGCCTGCGGTACAGGATTTGAACTCATTCGCCTTGACTATTCCCCGATTAAGGGACCGGAAGGCAATATTGAATATTTATTATATGCGAGAAAGAATGCCGGGGAGGATACGCAGGTGCGCGAGGAAGCCTTGCAGAGAATTCTTTTAAACATGCCGGATGTGGTTGGCAATGCACATGGTGATTTAGATAAATAGCTTGTTTTTTTGAATAAATCATGCTAAGATATTCAAGAAAATGTATAAATATAAGATTGTGACGGGTAGGAAAGACATGGACAATTTCTGCATCATAGTAAACAAAGACCGGGATGAAGGATTAGAACTGACCAAAAAAGTGCAGGAGTTTTTAGTAGCACACGGAAAGCAGTTCTGTGTCCGAATGGAATCGATAGTGGATAAGGACGAATTTGCTCCGGTGCCGCGTAAGACCGAGTGTGTGATTGTGCTTGGCGGAGACGGAACCATGATTCGTGCTGCGAACCGGTTAAAAGAACTTACTGTTCCGATGCTTGGTATTAATACCGGAACTCTGGGGTATCTGACCGGGGCAGAGGTGAGCGAGTCGGAAAAGAGTCTGGAGCGGCTGTGCCAGGGTGATTTCCAGGTGGAAACCAGAATGATGCTGGACATCTTGCAGAAAGGTGAGTACAGTGATACAGTGCTGAATGAGGTCGCTATTACCAGAAGCGGTGTCAGTAGACTGATAAATGTGGCTGTCTATGTAAACGGTGCCCTGCTGGATGTGATTGCTGGAGACGGACTTTTGATTTCCACACCAACGGGTTCGACCGGGTATAATATGTCTGCCGGTGGTGCTATTGTAAAGCCGGAGGCAGAACTCATTATGATTACACCGCTTTGCCCACATTCCCTTTCTTCAAGACCTGTGATTGTTTCAGCAGAGGATGAGATTACTCTGGAAGTAATTCAGGATAAGAGAACACAGGATGTGGAAGTGACAGCGACCTATGACGGCAGGGAAGCAACGAATCTAAAGGCGGGTGAAACGCTGGTAATCCGGAAGTCACAATACACAACACAACTGGTCAGACTGGATGAGCGGAGTTTCTTTGAGGTACTTCGTTCCAAGCTTGGCAGAATTGAACGCTAGGAGAGGTATAAAAGGTGAAAAGCAGCAGACAGAATAAAATAATTGAAATTGTAAAGAAATATCAGGTGGAAACACAGGAGGAACTGGCAGAATATCTGACGCAGGCTGGTTTTGCTGTGACACAGGCAACGGTTTCGAGAGATATCAGGGAGCTGAAACTGACCAAGGTACAGGCAGAGAACGGCCGCCAGAAATATGCGGTGATTCAGAGCGGCAGTCATCACAGCGCCGGAATGAATGAACGTCTGGTTCGTGTATTAAAAGATGCTTTTGTTTCCATGGATAAAGCACAGAATATCCTTGTGATTAAGACTGTTTCCGGTATGGCCATGGCCGCCGCTGCTGCACTTGATTCCCTGGAGATTGAGAACCTGGTCGGCTGTATTGCCGGTGATGACACAATTATGTGCGCTATCCGCACGGAAGCAGATACAGAGCATGTGATGGAGGAGATCTCCGGACTGGTATACGGGAAATAAAGAAAAGAAAGAGTCTTTGACAAGTAATATAAACTGTGGTAAAATCATCAGTTGGAAAAATAGTTTAATTAAGAACAGGAGAGAAAATCATGTCCGGACATTCTAAATTTGCAAATATTAAGCATAAAAAGGAAAAGAACGACGCAGCAAAGGGTAAAATCTTTACCAGACTTGGTCGTGAAATTGCGGTAGCCGTAAAAGAAGGCGGACCGGATCCAAACAACAACAGCAAGTTAAAGGATATCGTAGCAAAGGCTAAGGCAAACAACATGCCAAACGATACCATTGACCGCAGTATTAAGAAAGCTGCCGGTGAGGGTAACAACGTAAACTATGAATTTGTATCCTACGAAGGCTATGGTCCAAATGGTATTGCTATTATTGTAGATGCCTTGACTGATAATAAGAACAGAACAGCTGCAAATGTAAGAAACGCATTCACAAAGGGTAACGGAAATGTCGGAACACAGGGCTGTGTATCCTTCATGTTTGATAAAAAGGGTCAGATTATCATCGACAAGGAAGAATGCTCCATGGACGCAGATGACCTGATGATGTTGGCATTGGACGCAGGCGCAGAAGATTTTGCTGAGGAAGAAGACAGCTACGAAATCATCACAGAGCCGGAGGCATTCTCGGCAGTATTTGAAGCACTTGAGACAGCAAAGATTGCTACCGTATCCGCAGAAGTTACCATGATTCCTCAGACCTGGGGCACACTTACTGATGAACAGGACATCAAGAGCATGAATAAGATTTTAGATCTTCTTGATGAGGATGACGATGTTCAGGAAGTTTACCACAACTGGGATGAGTGAGAAATAAAACAGAATGAAGTTAGACCGCCTTTCCAGCAGGGGCATGAGAATCATGGTTTCTTAAGGGAAGGCGGTTTTTTTGTGAATTATTCGCGGGTGTAATTACAGTGCACGAATGATGTATTGACAATGTTGGTCTGGCGTGATATGATGATAGACACAAAAGGGAGTGATGGGAAAATGGCAACGACAAATATTACTATGAGAATTGATGAAGAATTAAAAGCTCAATTACAGGAGTTGATGTCAGAACTTGGGATGGATTTGACTACTTTTTTTACACTTGCTGCGAAACAAGCAGTGAGAGAACGTGCATTACCATTTCAGCCGAGATTGACCTCGGAATTTGATAGACTGAAGGCATATCAGATGGCGATGAATAATACTAAACGGGATGAAAAAGGTAGAGCGGTTATTTCAAGAGATGATGAATGGGTAGGAGAAACGGAATGGGATGAGTTGTTTCAACAAATGAAGGAGGAGAAAGGTATTTAAATGTATAACAAAGGAGTTTTTCAAAGACAATTAATCGCCCGGTAATTGTATTGGACGAAGACAAATTAGGGGTTTTATCTGTAAAGATTACAAAACATGCACCAAGAGGAGAAGATCCTTATGACACACCGATTTTGTATTATCACGAAGCAAATTTGAGATTGGCTTCTACGGCAAGGGTTTCAAAGGTAATGTTACTTTCGCCAGAAAGCTTTATATTTAAGATTGGAGATTTGCATCCAAGTGATTTGAAACGGGTGGAGGAAATGTATCAAAAGTTTTTGGAAGAAAATTGATGTAAAAACGCTGACATGAAAGTGTAGTGAAAATGTTAGCGTTTTTATCATTTTACGTGCAATTATTTTATATTAATTCCTACTTTATTTTGTATTTCAGACTAAAGCATTCGCCTGCTTCATCCGATATATAGTATAAGGATTAGTTTGTAACTTATTATGGATTATGATAAATAACAGGAGTGATAGTATGAGAAAGAAAAATTGGAAGAGAAGAATCAGTTTTCTTTTGGCAGCATGTATGCTTGCCGGAAATATTTATATGGGCGGTGGAGAAGCGCGGATTTCTGTCTCTGATTGGACGATGGTGGAGGAAGGAACAAGAGTCGCAGAAGCTGCCGGGAAGGAGCGTTATGTCTTTATTCAGCCGGATAGTGCGACCAATAATATCGTGGAATCCAATTCAACGGTTAATCTTACGACGGCGACTACTACCCTGTTCGTAAGTAAGGTGGATGAAAATAACGTACCGATGGAATTTAATTCTAACGTTACCGTAAATATTTATTCCGGTAATGAATCCGTTGTATCGGTTGATCCATACGACTCTTCTGACCCAAATCAGTCACAGTATGCCAGAACCCTTCGCAGAGAAGGTCCGGGTTATGCACAGGTGACTGCAGTTATCAATGATCCGGATGCAGGCACCAGTACCATTATCACTTGTCTGATCCATGTGGAATTAAGACTTGTGGAAGATGATACGGAGCATTGGAAGGCAGTTGACCTAAATGGTGACCGCCGTGTTCTTGTTTTGAACCAGAAGAATGAAAAAGAGTATCAGTTAAGTTTAAAATATGTTGATGATACAAAAATTGAAGATGCAGACCTGACATGGAAGTTTTCCAAGGATGGTGTCATCATGGTAGATGGTTCCGGTATGGTTACGGTGCTTGGTGCCGGTCATACAACAGTAACGGTTACCACGGATACCAATGATGGACAGAGTAAAGCAGATGTGACTACCTTTGAGGTAGTAGTAGTTCCGGTTGGTAGTGTTGCCACACAGGCACCTCTTCCTCCTGCAAATCCATCTGCATACGACTCTTTTGGCCAGACGGTTAATATGGTAGTGGACAATCCGTATTTTACGATATATTCGAACGGTAATCCGGCTTCCAACATGACCTGGAAAGTATATTCTGTAGATGCAACAGGAAAAGAAACACTGATTAAGCCAAGCGATACTACATTACTTACTTATGCCATCAGTGAGCAGAGCGGTAATCTGAACTTTACGGATGTGAAGGCAGGTACCTATGTTGTTAAGGGATATGCAACGGAAACGTACGATGCCACATGGGCAGTGGTAACTTATAATGTTGTTGTAAATCTTTCCTTAGCGGATACTACCATTTATATGAATGTGGGAGATACGTACAGTATTTTAAATAATTCCAATGTTCCGGAGCATCTGTTCCAGTATTTGTTTACCTTTAATTATCTTGAAAAGGATGATGAATTTATTGCGGGAATTGATCGTAAGACGGGTCTTATTACTGCACTGAACAAAGGAACAGCAGAGATTTTAATGTCCTACGATAAATCGAGCAATTCCGGTATTTATGACAGAGACGATACCTCGACCGACAATGTGGATAAGCAGGTTATCTATACAGTTAAGGTAATTGACGGTATTGCTTTGAACACAACTTCCATGTCGATGTATACCGGTGCAACATATCAGCTGACCGCGGATGTAACAGACCGTACTGCTCCGATTACCTGGACTTCTTCGGATTCCTCCTATGCAACGGTAGACAGTACCGGCCTTGTTACAGCAGTAAAAGCAACCGGTTCGACACGTCCGGTGCAGATTATTGCAAGTCAGACGATTGACGGTGTTGTGAAGTCTGCGGTATGTAATATTTATATTCAGCCGGCAGTGACGAAGGTTACTTTGAATCCTTCTGCAACAACACTTGCCATCGGAGAATATGAAACCATTAAAGCAACCGTGAGTCCATCCGGTATCTCAGGAACCGTACTTACCTGGATTTCCTCCGACACAAGTGTATTTGAAGTCGTAGATTCTACGGACCTTTCCGCAACGATTCAGGGTAAAGCGGGCGGGGTTGCAGTGCTTACTGCGATCAATGCAGAAAATATCGTAGTTGGTTATTGTAAGGTGACTGTAAACCAGCAGGCAGAAGGTATTAAGCTGTCTGAGACCACTGTGACACAGAATTTATCGCAGAAAACATATCAGTTATATGCAACCTTGACACCTGCCAATACAACCAATACAAAGTTAATCTGGTCTACTACAGACGGCAAGGTGGCAACGGTTGACCAGAACGGTAAAGTTACATTTAAGTCTTCCGGTAAGGTGACAATCGTAGTTCAGTCGGAAGATAATCCGGCGCTGATTGCATACTGTAACCTGACTATTTTAAAGGCAGTGACTAATGTGCAGTTGGATGAGGATTCGATTGAAATGTACACAGGAGAATCCCACAGATTGACATATATGGTTTATCCGACCAATGCAAGTAATCTGGAGGTGGAATGGATTTCATTCAATACAGGCGTGGTTGCGGTAGATGACACCGGTATGTTAACGGCAAAGAAACCTGGTACCACACAGATTATGATTATGACGGTGGACGGTTCTTATTACGACATTTGCACGGTTGTTGTAAAGCAGAAGGCTGTCAGCGTTAAGATGAATTATACCGATATTACAATGAATGCGGGCGAGTACTTTGATATGGAAGTGACGATTGCTCCGGCGACCAGCACAGAAAAGTCCCTCACCTGGCAGAGTTTAAATACAAAGGTAGTTACCGTTTCTTCTACCGGCCGTATTACGGCAAGAGCAGAGGGTACCGCAGTTGTACTTGTAAAGACAGACAGCGGTGTTACTTCTTATTGTACGGTAACTGTATTAGAACCGGTGATTTCCATGGAATTGGACCCATCGGATATTACCATTGATGTAGGCGAAACCTTTACGTTAGAGCCGGTATTTAAGCCGGCAAATGCAACAAACCGTGAGGTTACCTGGAAAAGTAGCGATGAGGACATTGCAGAAGTCAATGCAATCGGTGAGGTAACCGGTATTTCGGGTGGTACGGCAGTGATTATCTGTGAGACAGTAGACGGTGGATATCGTTCTTATTGTCTGGTTCGCGTAGAGGAGCCGGTTGTTGAGATTACAGTTTCTCCGGAAACATATCGTCTTGGCCTTGGAAAGTCATACACACTGGAAGCAACCATTTCCAATCATGGGACAGCAACGGATATCGGCATTATCTGGAGTTCTTCGGATGAGGACATCTGTACGGTAGATGAGAATGGTAAGATTTACGGTGTGAATTACGGTTATGCAACCATTACAGCAGAAGCCGCAGATGGGTACGGTGCATATGCAACCTGTGAAGTGCGTGTTGTCCGCGAGGTTACTTCGCTTAAATTAAATTATACGTCCATTACCATTATTCAGGGTGAAACTTTTGCATTAAAGACAACAATTAAACCATCCAATGCAACGTATACAACCGCAATTTTCTCTTCCTCGGACGATTCCGTAGCGATGGTCGATGAAGATGGTCTGGTAACGGGGTTAGAGCCCGGTAAGACATTAATTCGTGCAGATGCGAGGGATAACAGCGGTAAGTTTGCGCTTTGCTATGTAACTGTAATTGAACCGGTTGCGTCAACGGGTGTGACGGTTTCTGATAAGGAATTGGTAATGTTGCCTGGAGAAAAGAAGCAGGTGACGATTTCCATTAAGCCGGTGAAGTCAACGGATACCGTGACATGGTCCTCTAATAATGAGGCAATTGCTTCTGTTACAGCAGACGGAACTATTACGGCACATCAGACCGGTAACGCTACCATTACCGTAATGACTTCTTCCGGAAAGACAGCCACGATTGCGGTTACTGTACTTGGACTGAGTCGTGAATATCTTGAAATGCCGATTTACACACAGTATTCCAAACTTACGGTAGATGGTGCAACATCTACTGTCCGCTGGGATGTAGAAGATACTTCAATCTGTGAAGTTAAAAACGGTGTGGTTACGGCAAGAAGAGTAGGTACAACGTACGTTACGGCGACAATAAACGGAAGAACAATTAAGTGTAAGGTGGTTGTTACAAGTAATAAAAAGAAATAGGAAAGGAGCTATGCTTTTTCGTGTTACAAAGTCTTCATGTAAAAAATTTTGCAATAATTGACGAAACGGAAGTAGATTTCCGTGAGCATTTGAATATTATGACCGGCGAAACCGGTGCCGGAAAATCGATTCTGATCGATTCGGTAAATGCGGCAATCGGTGCAAAGGTATCAAAGGATATCATAAGGCAGGGTGCAGATTATGCACTGGTGGAGCTGACGTTTGATGGATTATCTGATTCTTTGACAGATTCTCTTGCAGAGCGTGATATCTTTCCGGAGGAAGGAATGTTGGTTCTTTCCAGAAAGATTATGGCAAACGGAAAGTCAATTTGTAAGATTAACGGAGAGACGGTAACCGCAGCAATTTTAAAAGAAGTGGCAGGAGAGCTGATTGACATTCACGGTCAGCAGGAGCATCACTCTTTATTGCAAAAGGCATCGCATCTGAAATTTTTAGACCGCTTTGCGCAGGAAGAGGTGGCAGCACCTCTTGCGCAACTGGAGGCGGCATATAAGCTGTGGAAAAAAGCAAAAGATGAACTGGAGAGGGCGTCTCTGGATGAGGGCGAGAAAAACCGCGAAATTTCCTATCTGACCTTTGCAGCAGAGGAGATTGAGGGAGCCAGACTTCGTCCGGGCGAGGATACAGAGCTGGAAGAAGAGTATAAGGTGCTCGCAAACAGCAGACAGATTGTGGAGGCTGTTGCAGCAGGTCTTAAATTTACAAAAGATGCTGACGGAGAGAATGCGGAAGAACAGATTTCAAGAGCACTGCGTCAGATTTCAAAGGTGTCGGAATATGATATTAATCTGCAGGAGCTTGAGTCGGTGTTAAACAGTGCACAGGATCTGCTTACGGAGTTTAATGCCAGAGCGACGGATTATCTTTCGGATATGGAGGATTCCGGAGAACGCTATCACGAGGTGGGAGAGCGTCTTGACATCATTAATCAGTTAAAAGGAAAATACGGAAACTCCATTGAAAGTATTTTGGCATATCAAGAGGAATGTGCGGAAAAGCTGGAAAAATACAATGATTATGATGCTTATGTGGAAAGACTCCGTAAGGAGTATGCACGGGCAGAACAGGAATGTCTTACTTTGTGTGAGCAGATTTCAGCGGTGCGGAAAAATTATGCAAGGAAAATGACAGCATCCATGCGTCAGGCATTGCAAGATTTGAATTTTTCGGATGTGCAGTTTGAAATGCCGTTTGAGAGGCTGACGCAGTTTACGGCGCATGGTTTTGATTCTTGTGAGTTCATGATTTCATTGAACGCAGGAGAATTATTAAAACCACTGACTAAAGTGGCTTCCGGTGGTGAATTGTCCAGAATTATGCTTGCCATGAAATCTGTGCTTGCAGACAAGGATGAAATACCTACTTTGATTTTTGACGAAATTGATACCGGAATCAGTGGCAGAACAGCACAGAAGGTGTCGGAAAAGCTGGTACAGATTGCGGGAAATCATCAAATTCTCTGCATTACGCATCTGTCTCAGATTGCGGCTATGGCAGATGCTCATTTCCTGATTGAAAAATCTGTAGTAAACGGCAGAACACAGACGGATATTTCGGAGCTTTCAAAACAGGAGACGTATACAGAGCTTGCCAGAATGCTTGGCGGAGCAGAGATTACTGATGCAGTGCTTTGCAATGCAAAGGAAATGAAGCAATTGGCGGATCAAATAAAAAAATATTGAATTAATTATAATAAGTACACCTTAGAATTGGGAAGAATTTTAAGGTGTATTTTTTTTGATTGCACTCATACTAAAAAAGAAATTTCGCAGGAAATGAGGATGAAGTATGAGAAAATCAGAAGTTAGGAAAAAGCAAAGAATCTGCCTATATGCAGCGTTTGTCTTTGTGCTTGCTATTATGTTTGCTTATGGACATTATTGGATGAAAATCAATATACCTTCTAAGATAAAGCTTCTGGTTGGTGAAGAGGAACAGTTTGACTTTTCCTTTCCAATAGAGGCAAGTATTTTTGATGAAGAGGCGGCTTCTGTATTGTATATTAATCAGGAACCACTCTCGGAAGAGAAAATTTGCATTGATTTATCCCAGCCGTTTTCACTCAGTTCAAATGAGTTGGGAGAATATGATGTTGTGCTTAAATTATTCGGTCTGATTCCCATTAAAGAGATTTCATTGGAAGTCATCGAAGAAATCGAGGTAATTCCGGGAGGTTCGGTAATCGGACTTCAGATAGAGACGGACGGAATTCTTGTTTTGGGAACAGGGGTTGTCACACGAAAGGATGGTTCGGAAGCAGAACCTGCCAAGGGAATCTTAAAGAGCGGAGACTATATTGTTGGGATAAACGGAAATTATGATGTGACACGAAATATGCTTTTGAATGCAATTGATGAAAATGAACTGTTACTTACCATCAAAAGAGATGGCAAAAGAATGAATGTAAAAATTCAACCGGTGCAGGATGTTTCGGGGGAATACCGGATTGGAACGTGGATCCGGACAGATGCACAGGGTATCGGTACCATTACTTATATGACAACAAACGGACAGTTTGGTGCGCTGGGACATGGAATTACCGACATTGATACCGGACTTTTGATGCAGATTTCCGGAGGAAAGCTGTATGATGCGGAAGTGCTGAGTGTGGTAAAAGGGAAAAGCGGGTCACCGGGGGAAATTATTGGTATTATTCGTCAGTCCGGCATCAGTCAGATAGGACAGATTACAATAAATTGTTCCAAGGGGATTTATGGTCAGGTAAAGCTTGGGGTATTAGATGGGGCAGAGAGCATCCCGATTGGGTTAAAGCAGGAAATTGAGTTAGGTGCAGCGACGATTCTCTGTCAGGTGGACTCGGCAGTCCGGGAGTATGAAATAGAGATTGAAAAAATAGAACTTGGCAGAACAAATGATAATAAAGGGCTTGTCATCCGGATTACGGATGAAGAACTGCTTGCCAAAACCGGTGGGATTGTGCAGGGAATGAGTGGTTCACCGATTATTCAGAACGGCAAGCTGATAGGGGCAGTGACACATGTGTTAATCAGTGATCCGACAAAAGGGTATGGAATTTTTATAGAGAATATGCTGGACAATTAGAAACGGATTAGAATGCCATTATGATTTCCAAGAGCGCGTGACTTTTCACTATGATACGTTTATACTGTAGCGTAGTGAAAAGTTATTTTTATGTAAAGGAGAACAACATTATGAAACCGAAAAAGTCATACAACGTGTTTGCCGTTATCAAACGGATGTTAAAGCACATGTGGGAGCAGGACAGAAAACAGTATGGAAGGATTGCGGTGTATACAGTTGTTGCAGCCATTTATCCGTTTCTTAGCGTGTTTCTGCCGAAAATTGCAATCGGTATTTTAGAACAGGGTGGAGAAAATGCTATACGGAATCTGATTGTAGCAATGGCAGGATATTTTATGGTAGCCGGAGTTCTGGTCATGCTGATCAAATGGCTGGATGCCTATATCAGTACCAGAAATATGCGAATCCGACTGCTTTATTTGGGTGAAATGAGCAATCGTTTGCAGACGATGGATTACTGTCATCATGAAAATGCAGCATTCTTTGAAGAATATCAGAAGGGTATGAATGCCGGAAACAGTAATCATAATGGAATTGAAGGTCTGTATAACAAACTATATTTAATCGGGGCAAAGTTTTTGACACTGATTGGAATGGTAATTCTGGCAGGAACCTTAAGTCCATTGCTGTTACTGTCTTTAGTAGTGCATGTGCTGGTGATTCTATGGACATCAGAGATGACACACGATTACGAGTATTCGAAAAAAGAAGAGATGTCAAAGGCATGGCGGCGCATTAGGTATTATCAGAAGACCACACAGGATTTTTCCTATGGTAAGGACATTCGTATTTTTAATTTGCGTGACCGCATTATGAAGAATTATCAGGAAGAGATTAATGCGCATTTGAGACTGTTTTCTAAGATTAAGAACCGTGAATTTGCCTATGGGCTGCTTGGGATTGTGACACTGCTTATCAGCAATGTTTTGACCTACGGTATTCTGGTGCAGGAGGTTGTGGCAGGAATGCCGGTCAGCTCCTTTACCATGTATACGGCACTGGTAGTTTCACTGATGGCACTGATGCTTGATTTTGGAAAGGATTTAGCGTTCATCTGGAATGAAGGAGAATATGTCCATGATTTCTACCGCTTCTTAGATGCACCTTTGGTAGAGGAAGGCGAAAAGACGGCTCAGGATGTGTTTGGAACAGACGGAGAGGGAAAGACACTGGAAGTCGTATTTGACCATGTGACATTCCGGTATCCGGGAACGGAAAAGAATATAGTTACGGATTTAAACTTTACCATTCACTCAGGAGAACGTCTTGCAATTGTTGGTGTCAACGGAGCCGGAAAATCAACCTTGGTAAAGCTGATGACCGGCTTATTCGCTCCGACAGAAGGACATATTTATGTGAATGGTGTAGATATTACAACAATGAAAAAGAGCGAGCTTTACAACCTGTATTCTGCGGTGTTCCAGGAGGTTAATGTGCTTGCATTTTCGCTTCGTGAGAACGTGGCAGGGGCTTCGGAAGCGGTCGATGATAAGCGTGTAAAGACTGCTCTTGATAAGGTTGGTTTACTGAAAAAAGTCGAAAGCTTTGAAAATGGTCTGGATCAGATGATGTTAAAGGTCATTGATGAAAACGGTACAGATTTTTCCGGCGGTGAGCGACAGAAATTATCCATTGCCAGAGGCTTATATAAGGATGCTGCGATGGTCATTATGGATGAGCCGACGGCGGCGTTGGATGCCCTTGCAGAAGCAGAGATTTATGAGAATTTCAGCAGCCTTGTGGAAGGAAAAACGGCCGTATACATATCGCATCGTCTGGCAAGTACGAGATTCTGTGACAAAATTGCGCTGTTTGATGCAGATGGTCTTAGTGAGTATGGAAATCACGAGGAACTGATGGAGCAGAAGGGTAAGTATTACGAGATGTTTATGATTCAGGGAAAATATTATCAGGAGGAACAGGAAGGAGGAGAAAACTAACATGAAAAAGTTATTTCATTTTATTAAATTGGCATGGTCGGTTTCTCCGGCCAACATCCTTTTATTGTTTCTAAAGGCAGTTTTAAATATGACAAAAACTTTGCTTAATATTATTCTGCCGATGTACTTAATCAATGAGCTGACCGGTGGAAGGGAAGCAGGACAGTTGATTTTGTATGCGGGACTGATTGTGTTAAACAATGTGGGAATGAATTTGCTGGAAAATCTGATTCAAAGATTTACACAGGTGTATCAGGAGAAAACAAGCAATGGCATGCTAAGACTGATGTCAGAAAAGATTATGAATCTGGAATATTCGTATCTGGAGAACCCGACCTACCTCGATTTAAAAGAACGTGCCGTGTTTTCCATCCAGAATCAGAATGCAATAGCCAATATGGTTGAAATCATATTCCAGGTGCTTGGTCAGACAATGACCATAGTGGGAATGCTGGTCATTCTTGCGACACTTGGACCGGTGCTGATTGTGGTGTTGGTGATTGGTATTGCGCTTAGTCTGTTGATTTACAGCGGGGTGTCCAAATATCAGATGCAGGTGATGCAGGAGATTATACCGATTAACCGTAGATTTGGTTATTATCTGAGTCTGGCGACGGATAAAGAGGTGCAGAAGGATATCCGTCTGTATGGCATGTCTGAAATGATTACCGGAAGGATTTTGAAGTTTTCCAATGACACCTGTGATGTATTTGAGCAGATGCAGGTAAAGACAGGAAAAGCCATGGGGCAGATGGGCGCGGTGAATGAGTTTGTGACGGCTTTTTCCTATGCTTATGTAGGAATCCGTACCATCAGCGATGTTTTGGGTCCGAAGTTAACGATAGGTGCTTTGACGATGTATGTAAATACCGTAATCAATTTTTCCAATCTGGCGCTGAATCTGGGCAACAGCGTTGTGAACATGATTCAGTTTTTAAGCTGGCTTGATCCATATATGGAGTTTATGTCTTTGGCAGAAGAAACCAAGCAGACCGGAAAAGAACCGTTTTCGGGCGAGGTGGAAACGGTGGAATTTAGGAACGTTACTTTTACGTATCCGAACGCAGAAAAGCCGGTATTAAAAAATGTTTCGTTTGAAATTCATAAGGGAGAAAAGATTTCTATTGTGGGACTGAATGGTGCCGGAAAGTCTACGCTTGTGAAGCTGATCTGCCGCATGTACCAGGCAGACAGCGGTGAGATTTTAGTCAACGGTAAAAACATTTATGACTATGAATATATGTCCTATATGAATACAATTTCCGCAGTATTCCAGGATTACCGGCTCTTTAACTTTTCGATTGCTGAGAACATTTCCTGTCAGGAAAAGAATGCTTCTACGGAGAAAATAGAGCGTCTGGTAGATGAAGTGGGCTTAAGGGAAAAGGTGAACGAACTGCCAAACGGTATTCAAAGCCGTTTCGGAAAAGACTATGATGCAGAAGGCGTTGAGTTTTCCGGAGGACAGGGACAGAAAGTGGCGATTGCCAGAGCACTTTATAAGGATGCATCTATGGTCATCTTAGATGAGCCTGCCAGTGCACTCGATCCGATTGCGGAAGCAGAAATTTATGAGAAATTTAATGGTCTGGTAGAAGAGAAGACAGCAATCTATATTTCGCACCGTATGTCCTCTTCTGTATTCTGTGATAAGATTTTGATTATTGACGGAGGAACCGTGGCAGACTTTGACACACATGAAAATCTGATGAAGAAGACAGAGAGTCTTTACTATAAGCTGTTTCAGTCGCAGGCAGAGAATTATAAGGTGGAAAGTTGTGCTTGATTATGAGAAAAAGGTATGCTATAATTTCGCAGGGAAAATAATATAGATACTTATATAGGTTCATAATTGGATGAATGTTTCTACAAACTACCGTAATAGTTTTGCTATAAGTCGTAAGATGGGTAAAATTATTGCGGTATTTTTATGCTTAAATACCGGTGAGATAGAATAGGAGGACCTATGGAAACACAGGAAAATAACAGAATTTTGGAGACGGAGAAAATATCAAAGCTGTTGCTGAAATTTTCAGTGCCATGTGTCATGGGACTGTTAATCAGCGCACTTTATAATATTGTGGACCAGATTTTTATCGGTAACAGTGAGCTTGGCTATCTTGGTAATGCAGCTACAGGGGTTTCTTTTCCGGTCATTTGTATTGCCAATGCATTTGCATGGTGTGTGGGAGACGGTGCAGCGTCCTATTTGAGTATTTGCTCAGGACGTAAGGATACGGACAGTGCGCATAAATGCGTCGGAACAGGTATTACGGTAACTGTACTCATTAGTATTATATTGACGATGATTTGTGAGATTTTTGCAACTCCTTTGATGCAGCTGTTTGGAGCATCTGAGCAGACAATCTCCATGGCAGTGGAGTACTTTCGAATTGTAGCTGCATTCTTCCCGTTTTATTTGCTTTTAAACGTGATGAACAGCATGATTCGTGCAGATGGCAGTCCGACCTTTGCGATGATTGCCATGTTAACCGGTGCGATTATCAATATTATTCTGGATCCGGTGTTTATTTTTGGTTTAAAGTGGGGAATTGCGGGCGCTGCCTGGGCGACAGCCATCGGACAGGTGGCATCGTTTGCCGTGTGTGCTGCGTACTTTTTTAAGCCAAAGAATTTTAAACTGACACGCTGCAGTTTTATCCCGGACATGCCGATTCTAAGAAATACCATTGGCTTGGGCGCGGCTACGTTTGTAACACAGATTTCGATTGTAGTGTTGTCGCTTGTTTGTAATATGACGCTATTTGCCTATGGACAGCTATCCAAATATGGTCCGGATATTCCGATTTCGGTGTTCAGTATACAGACCAAGGTTTATACTGTGGTATGTAACATCGTAACCGGTATTGTACTTGGTGGTCAGCCAATCTTTGGTTACAACTATGGTGCCAAGAGAATGGACAGAGTACGTGAAACTTATAAGATTGTACTGTGTTCTACGATTGTAGTTGGAGTGGTCGCAACACTGATATTTGAACTTTGCCCACAGGTGGTCATCGGAATTTTCGGTTCGGGAGATGCACTGTATCAGGAGTTTGCTGTAAAGACCTTCCGTATTTACCTGTCTCTGATGACAATTACCTGTCTTGTTAAGATGACAGCAGTATTTTTTCAGTCCATCGGCCAATCGGTGAAGGCAGTGGTAGCTTCGCTGATTCGTGATATTGTATGTTTTACGCCGCTTGCGATTCTTTTGCCGATGCTTTTGGAAAAGACAGAACCAGGGACGGGAATCAACGGTATTTTGTTTGCAGCACCGCTTGCGGATTTGGTTGCGGTTGTTGTGATTCTGATTTTGACAGTTCCTTTCTTTAAGAAACTTGAAAAATCTACAGATGTAGAAGAGGTGGTGGAAACGGTGATTAAACCATCTTATGCGGGTGCCATCATTACCATTGCAAGAGAACATGGAACAGCGGCAAATAATGTTCGTCATTCGGATGAAGCCAGAGCAGCGTATTACCGTAACATTTCCGGAAAGAACTGGGGAGATCCGCATAATTATGAGCTCTGTCTGGATGCTTCTATTGGAAAGGATGCGTGTGCGGAATTGATTGCGAATTTTGTAAGAAGCAGGGAGCAGGTTGCAAAATAACAGAAAAGCATGCTATACTGTGTGAAAGATAAGCACAGGAGGAAAGAACAATGGGCATTGTGGTTATGGGAGCAACATTTGTAGACATCAAGGGTTTTCCGTTGGATACGTATATTCCAAACGGAAGAAACGCCGGAAAGATTGAGTATGTGCATGGTGGTGTGGCACGAAATGTAGTAGAGGATATTGCAAATGTAGAGCTCAGACCAACATTTCTTGGAATTGTGGATGACACCCCGATGGGAAGTGCTGTGGTAGAAAAATTAAAGAATCACAAGGTGAATACCGATTATGTGCTGACCAGACCGGATGGTATGGGTACGTGGCTTGCAGTGTTTGACAGCAATGGTGACGTGGCAGGTTCTATTTCTAAGCGTCCGGATATGATGCCGTTATTGGAGTTGCTCGAGGAAAAGGGAGATGAGATTTTTGCACAGGCAGATTCCATTGTGCTTGAAGTGGATTTGGACAAGGCTATTGTAAAGAAAGTAATTGAGCTGGCAGAAAAGCATCAGACCAAAACCTATGGTGTGATTTCCAATATGAGCATTGCGATGGAACGGAGAGATTTCTTCCAACGCTTTGACTGTTTCATCTGCAACGAGCAGGAGGCAGGAATGTTATTTTTGGATGATTATTCGGAAAAAGAACCGGAAGCGCTTTCTGAGATTATACGAGAAAAAGTGGTTCGCGCCAAAATTCCTGCTATGGTAGTGACAATGGGCGGAAGAGGTGCAGTATATGCGGATTTGAACGGAAACAGCGGGGTATGTCCGGCAAGGAAGGTGCGGGTAAAGGACACAACAGGAGCCGGAGATGCGTTCTGTTCCGGTGTTGCCATCGGGCTTACCTATGGAAAGACGCTGCCGGAGGCAATTGAAATCGGGTCGACACTGGCTGCCTCGGTTATTACATCGTTGGAAAATGTATGTCCGAGATTTCAGCCGGAAGAATTGGGACTGGAAGTATAATGTAAGAATAAAAATGAGGGAGTGTCATGGTTCATTTGACACTCCCTTAACGTTTATTTTTTTCGTTTTTTTCCAACCTTGAAAATAATGAGCAGCAATATTGCGAGATAGATAATACACAACACAAAGGTGACGTAAGTCATTATGTCACTTTCACCGGCAAGGCTGACAAGTACAAGCATCGGTGCACCAAAAATAATACCAAAGGAACTTCCGATGACTAAGTTGTTTGCTGCCGGAGTCTTTAACTCGGGATCGATTTCTCTAAGAAGCAGGATGCCGGAGCTTAACGTACCGGTCAACATGCCGTACATAGAGAAAAAGCCTTCGTTTTCATATCCTTTATAGAGTTTTTTGCTCATATAAAGTAAAAAGAAGTAGGTAATAATACCGCCTGCAATCGCCATTGCAATAAATGGTACCCAGTAACCGGATAAATCGTCGATGTTAATACTTGCAATACCTGCAACAATCATCAAGTCGAATGCAAGACCGGACATACGGCTTAAGAGATAATTGTTCTGATACTGATGACTCATCACCTTAAAACGACGGAGGTTCTTAAATGCCACACGTACCAGAATGGCAAGAGCAGAGCCGATAATGAAGTTAAAGCCCCAAAGCAGGGTGGAAACAGTGGATGCAAGGCCCGGGGAAATCATTGCAAGAAGAGCTGTGATTCCATCGGTAACAAGGTAAGTGAGCAGGTAAACTAATGCCACTAAAGTAAACTGAATGCTGAATTTATCAATGGATTCTGCTACAGGAATTTCATCATGCGCCTGAAAGGTATCTACTGTAACGGAGCCGGAAACTGATTCTTTTTCTTCTATTTTATGTAAGCGGCCTTTTTTATTAAATATATTTAAGAAAATAACACCGACAATGCAGGCACAAAGGTAACCGGCTGCTGCAAGCGACAGACCAAAGCTTCTGCCACCTGCCATGCCGAGGGCTTCGTAGGTGGAACCGACGTTGTTTGCCTGTCCGGGACCCTGACCGTATGCCATTGGAAGCAGAATACCACTTGCTTTAAACAACTCCGGCATAATCGTAAGTCCGAGAAGAACAGAGATTACAAGACCTGTAATTGCCTGTACAAGATAAGTGCTGACGATTAAAGCACCGCTTTTTAAGCCGACAAACGGGGCAGAACCCTCATTCTTTTCCGGCGTGCGAAGCGACATGGCGATAAAACCAAGTGCCAGCATATGATAGGTCAACTGCTCTAAAAATACAGAGTCAATATAAATAATTCCACTGATACGAACCAGTAACAGGATAAAACCTGCAATCACGGCGGTCGGCAAGAGACTCTTTTGTACAAAGAGAAGCTTTCTGCGAAGGACATTTGCCAGGAGGATAACACCGGCAATAACGCCAATCTGTATCATCCAACCCCATAATGCTGTATTTGCTGATGAAAAATCCATAAAAATTTATACCTCACTTATCTGTTGTTCTTTTTGTTCTTTATAGCACTGGTAGAGCCATAAAAGTTTTAATCCGTTTAAGCCTTTTGCCGGACGTAATTCATAATAGTAATCCGGAGTGGAGAAAACCAGATTCCGTCTGCCGTGAAGAGCCATATCTACGATATCGGTTAGTGGAATCGTAATATCACCGCAGGAAAGTCCGGAGCGGGAGAGAGTGACCGGTCCGGAAGTGACAACGGTCTCAATGTGATTTTCAACGGTCTGCAATCTGCTTTCCGGACATGTAAAGCAGATATCTTGTTCGGAAAGCTTTATAACTTCATTTTTCTGCCATGCAGCAAGTTCTCTGACGGTAGAAAATTTTGTGCCATCTAACATGCCATATTCGTTGTATGTAAAGCTATGTCCGCAGGAAGAGCAAGTTACTTTGATTCCGTGGGTATGAATGGTGTCTATGGCACCACATTCCGGACAAAGGAACAGCAGATTTTCCAGACCTTCGGCAGTCTTTTTGCTTTTGTATCTCTTTGGCTCAGAGAGCTGACGGGCATAAGCATCCTCAAATAAATCACGTACAATGATGGCATTGATTTCTTCTGCCGTCATTTTTGACATTTCTTCCTTTGTATAAACACCAACGACGGTACTGTTTATTTCACCGTAACGGGTGGATTCGCTCCATCCGGGACTGGCAAAATATCCACCGGTAAGTTTGTGCGTAATCATTCCGCAACGTGCACTCTTGACCATCTTTCCGGTAGAAGGAAGAATAGGACAGGAGAGACCATCCCAGGAACGGATACCTTCTGCAAAGATACAGACATTTTGTCCTTTTTTTATGGTCTGGAACATCTCTCTTATGGTGCTTGGTGCAAGGGAACCTTTATAACGTAAAATCGGGTCGAAACAGAATTTCAAGAGTTGATAGAGAAATCCCCATCGAGCAACGTGTTCGCTTGCGACAAAACGCATCGGTTGTTGAAAAGCCAGACCAAGGAGAATCGGGTCAAAGTCTGTTACGTGGTTTGAGAGCACAATGTAGGGCTCTGAAAGAGGATTGTTTACTGTGTATTTGTAGTTAAATTTGATACGGACAATTAGTTTTGCCACCGGTTTTAGCAGAGTAAAGATAATTGTAGTCTTATTCATATCATTGGTACCTTTCCGTATGTGGTGTCATAATTCATAAAAATGATCTGACCAAGATTAGTTTATCGAAAGTAATCCATAAAATCAACGATTTTATAAAAGAAATCTCAAAAAAGTATGAAAATTTTATGAACTCAGATCGTCGGTTGCCGGATTGTCAATTAACTGACCATTTTCACGGAAACGGGAGCCATGACACGGGCAGTCCCAAGTACGTTCTTCTACATTCCATTTCAGGGCGCAGCCCAGGTGTGGACAACGTTTCTGAGACGGTAACAGCAGATTTGTTGTCGTTTCCCATGCGTTGACAAATAGCTGACGATGGAAAAGTGAGCGGGAAGGAGAAAACACCTTGCGGTAGGGATTGTCCTTTTCTAATATATAGTCTCGCAGTAAGGACGCAGCAACCATCGCAGAGGTCATACCCCATTTATTATAACCGGTTGCAACATAGAGTCCTTTGGTCCGACCGGAGTAGGGACCGATATAAGGAATTGCATCCAGACTCATGCAGTCCTGTGTGGCAAAGCGGTAAGCAAGCCTTGCATTTGGATAGTGTTTGTTAGCAAACGCAGTGAGTTCGTCCCAGCCGCCTCCCTGTTTCCCTGTGCGATGACTGCCTCCGCCCAATAAAAGATAATTATGGTAGTTGCGAAAGGAGAGACCGGTTTCGGCTTCATCAATATACATGCCGGGAAGCGGTACTGCATTTTCCAGTGCAAGTACATAGGAACGATGCTGGTATAGCTTTAAAAAATAGCTGCCGTGTTTGTTTAAAAAAGGAAAATGTGTTGCAATGATGATCTTATCTGCAAGAATACGACCATGGTTGGTAATGGCAGTTGTTCCGATAAGCTCCTGAACCTTGGTATGTTCAAAAATAGAAAGGTTGCCTGCGATACCGGCAATAAATTTTAGCGGATGAAACTGGGCTTGATGCGGAAAGCAGACAGCTCCAGCGGTAGGAAAAGGAAGAGGGAGGTCTGTGACATACTCGGCAGGATATCCAAGCTGTTGCAGAACACGTATTTCCTCTTCTAGCTTTTGTTTTTTGGTCAGAGAATAGACATAGGACGGTTTTTCCTGAAAATCGCAGGAAACAATTTTACATAGTCTGCGGTATTCATCTAAGGCAGCTTCATTGGCATCCAGATAAAGCTTTGCTTTTTGCGGACTGCTTTTAAAGAGTTTGGTATAAAGTAAGCCATGTTGCGACGTGATTTTTGCGGTGGTATTTTTGGTGATCCCATTGCAGATGGAATCGGCTTCTACAAGGACATAAGGAACACCGGCCTGTTTTAAGTAGTAGGCGCAGAGAATCCCGGTAATTCCGCCGCCTATAATCAGAACATCAGTCTTGATACTTTTTGTTAAAGGTGCAAAGGATGGAAGATTACTGGTTTCAGACCATAAAGAATGCACACTATCACCTCCTGGCGATTAGTGTGCACGCTTTTTGTAAAAAGTATGAATTTAATTTTAACGGAGATGGTCGATGTCAATCACAATGTGTCTTGGCTGACCGGTAATCATGATAGGTGTCAGTTCTGCCTGAATGAGCGGGCGAATATAGCTGATTAGTTCAGCACTGACACTGGTACCGTCTTCTGTAATCCATTCTAAAGGCACTTTCTTTTCGATGTTTGCAATCATATGAACATCGTAAAGGTCTGTTGTACAAATGTATGGGTCTGTGGATACCCGCTTTAAAATAACCATCTTTCCTGTTTCACCGTTTGAAGCAGCAGTAACAGCGGTTCCGCCTACCTGATAGGCTTCCGTGATATCGACACGGGAGGTAAGATGACCGGCACAACGCTGTAAGGTGGCAAGTTCAATTGCACGGGCTTTACAACCAAATTTTTCACGACACAGACCGGCAAGGTAAGCGGCAGTACCGCTTAATTGTTTGTGACCAAAAGCATCTACGTAATCCGAGTGCGTACCATGTTCAAAGACGTATTTGCCATCAGCAGTTTTGATACCTTCGGATACGGCTACAACAATTGCCTTCTTTGTTTTCATTTTTTCTTCCACTTTTGTAAGGAATGCATCAATATCAAAAACGGTTTCCGGAAGATAAATCAAATCGGCACCTTCGCAGTCCTCACATTTTGCAAGAGCAGCGGCACTGGTCAGCCAGCCGGCATTTCGTCCCATGATTTCAATAATGGTAACAAGATTAATGTCATAAACCAGTCCGTCACGAATCAGTTCTTTTGTAACAGAAGCAATGTATTTGGCTGCACTGCCAAAACCAGGGGTGTGGTCTGTGACAGCAAGATCATTGTCAATAGTCTTTGGAACACCGACAAAGCGGATTGGACTACTGATTAGCGCAGCATAGTCAGAAAGCTTCTTTATCGTGTCCATGGAATCATTACCGCCGATATAAAAGAATGCGGTAATCTGATATTCCTCAAAAATGGAAAAAATCTTTTCATAAAGCTCTCTGTTATCCAGAATTTCCGGCAATTTAAAACGGCAGGAACCAAGATAAGCAGACGGGGTACGTTTTAAGAGTTCGATGTCTAACTCAGAGCGAATTTTGTCATCCATATCAACGATGTTTTTTTCTAAGAAGCCCTGGATGCCGAAACGCATGCCATATACCTTTGGGGCGCCTAAGTCTTTTGCTGTTTTATAAACACCCGCAAGACTGGCATTGATAACGGCGGTAGGACCACCGGACTGACCAACGATTACATTACCTAACATGAGTTCGTCCTCCATTTCATAATCTTTTTTATGCATATAAGTTTTGTAAAATTATTATAACACGAGAAATGTTTATAAAGCTATAGAAAGTTACTAAAATAAACGAAAAAAGGACAGTTGACAGGGTATTTGGTAAAAAATATAATAAGAGTAGAAAAAAATGAAACGAGGTGTCTGATATGTTGTTTAAATTAATGGAGAAAGTATATCGAAATTCTGTTTATTGCCGTGCAGATGAAGATGGCAGTATCTTTTATTTTTCTGCGTCCGATTTTAAGGGATTGCATCAGGAACCGTTTGCGTTTACTTCCTCTAAGGGACATAAAATGCAGGGGTATTTTTATTACTACGAAAATTGTGTACAGGAGAGACTCATTGTGTTCGAGCACGGCATGGGTTCCGGACACAGGGGATATATGAAGGAAATTGAGCGGATTGCCAGACACGGATACCGGGTGTTTGCTTATGATCATACCGGCTGTATGGAGTCCGGAGGAGAAACGACCGGTGGATTTTTGCAGTCTTTGATTGATTTAAATGATGCCTTGAATGCGCTGCGAGAAGAGGTACATAAAAATACAGAGATTTCGGTAGTGGGACACAGTTGGGGAGGATTCTCAACATTAAATATTGCGGCACTTCATCCGGAGGTGACGCATATTGTTGCCATGTCGGGATTTATTTCGGTGCCGCGCATGCTGAATCAGCTTTTTGGCGGAATTTTGTCCGGAGTTGCAAAGCGTTTATATGAGCAGGAGAAGGCAGCTAATCCGGAGATGATAGACAGCGATGCTGTTTCCGCTTTAAAGAATACGGATGCAAAAGTACTGATATTGCATTCCAAAGATGATAAGGTAGTGAGCTTTGAAAAGCAGTTTGCTGTAATGAGAGAGGCTTTGGCGGAGAAAGAGAATATATCTTTTGTGGAACTGGACGGTAAGGGGCATAACCCAAACTATACCAAGGATGCGGTGGAGTATAAGGATGCTTTTTTTGTAACTTATCAAAAAATGATGAAGAAAAAGCAGTTGAAAACAGAAGAACAGAAGAAAGCTTTTATCGCATCCTATGATTGGGATAAGATGACAGAACAGGATGAGGCGGTCTGGGAAATGATTTTTAAGACGTTGGACGCGTAAGAGGCTGTAACCGGTGTTTTTTGCCCGGTTTTCAAAGGGAAAGTTATACTATACGGTTTGGAATTAATATGTTGATGAAGTTTTATTTGGAAGAGGAATTCCATCTTTGTCAGCCGGAACTGGTGGCAGCAATCCGGTCAGAAGAATATTATGTAAACATGGCAGTGGCATGGTATTTTGCGACGGCGCTGGCAAAACAGTACGAGACTATCTTACCGTTTCTGACAGAACATCGGTTAGAGGTGTGGACGCACAACAAGACAATTCAAAAGGCAATCGAGAGTTACCGTATTATGCCGGGGCAGAAGACATATTTAAGATCGTTGAAGATAACATAGTCTTGCTATTGTGATTTTTGAAAAAGTACTTGACTGTAAAGTGACTTGATACCTTAGGATGTAGGCAGAATGAAAGCAGAACAATTGGAATTAAAGAAAAACCAGCGTGTTTGTGAAGTGATGCGAAGGGAAAATGCAGAGTATATCACGCTGGATACAGCGCGCTATATCAAATTGCTGGAAGAATGGTCACAGGAGACCGGAATCCGTGATGATTATATCAGGGAAGACCGGGAAAAAGTATGTGCTCCGTTTCGGCGGTTGTTTGCCCGTGTGTTAGATTATGCAATTTATAGTGTCCTGTGGCTTTTGAGTGTTTTTGGTTTGCATAGGCTGACATCATTTTCGTCTGAGAGCTTTTCGGTCTTGGTTTTGATGGGAATTTTAGGCATCGGATCTTGGATATTGGCGTTGCTCTTTGAGACCTTCTTTTTGCACTGGTTCGGGACGACGCCGGGAAAGTATTTGCTGGGACTTTCCGTCACCTATGATTTGGGTGGAAGAATTCCGAAGGATTTGGCGTGGTACAGGACAAGACACGCTGTTTTTATGGTGAATGAGGAATACCCGGTACGCCATCAGGAATGGTACCGAATGAAAGAGATGTATGAACAGGCGGAAGAGGGAGAGCCCCTTTTGTGGGATTATATGGCCAATACGTCGTTGGTTTTGAAAGATCGGGCAATGTGGCGGAATGTAGCGTATGGTATTGTATTGGTTGTCATTCTGGTTGTTATTGTTTGCTTTTGTAAAGATGCAGGGGCTTTTTTTGAGCTGTATGCACCAAAAATTGATATGAGTGGGATTACCATTCATAATTACAAATAGTGATAGACAGACTGTGAAAAAATGGAACAGTCTGTTTTTTTTGCTATAGGAAAAGAATTGACATGAGTGCAATATCGTTATATAATATCATTAAACGATATCAAATAACGATATTATGAAAGCGGAGTGCGAATATGCCAAAAAAAGCGATGGAAATATTAACGGAATCTATGTTTTATGTACTGATGGCGTTTGCAAAGCGACCGATGTGCGGAATTGATGTGGCAGATTATGTAGAGAAGAGAACGAGTGGCAGAGTGCTGCTTGGTCCTGCTACTCTATATACCATTCTCGGAAAGTTTGAGAAGGAGAAGTGGATTAAGGAAATCGAAGTAGAGGGACGGAAACGTACCTACCGGATTACCGATACCGGCCTGACGGCATATGAGCAGGAGGTAGAGCGGCTGAAACGTTGTGTGCAGGATGCAGAGGCGGCAAAGCAGGAATAAGGAGGTAAGCGTTATATGGGAGAAAACAAAGAACCGAAATTGGTACATCGTCTGATACCGTGTCCGGAATATAATGTATCCGGAACCGAACGGTGGTTGTCTGATATGGCAGAACAGGGGCTGATGTTACAGAACGATGGATTTTTTTGGGGAATAGCAACCTTTGAAAAGACAGCGCCACAGCGGATAAAGTATCGCTGTCTTCCGGCAAATAAAAATACCAGCTTCTGGTCTTCTGATAACGGAGAACCGGATGTGGAGGAGATTGAACTTAGCAAGGAATTCGGTTGGGAATATGTGGTGAAGCGGGGCGAATTCTATATTTACCGTACTACGGACATGGAAGCTAGAGAGTTGCATACCGATAAAGAGGTACAGGCGCTTGCTATGAAATCAATGAGGAAACGGCAGTGGGAATATTTGCTGGTGTCCCTTCCGCTTTGTCTGATTTATTTTTTGTTAGTATTTGGCTCGAAACTGTTTTTGTCTATGGTATATATTGGAACATGGGTTTATTTGTTCCTGGTGTTTTCTTTATTGTGGTCCATTGTTGTGACAACTGTGCGTGCCATAAAGCTTCTGAAGCTGCGAAAGCAAATGTTGGCAGGAGTTTCTTACGATGCCGATGCAGATTGGAGGAAAAACTCCTGGAAACATCATTTCACCAGTGTTACGGGAGTGGTGCTTTCCATTGCGGCGGTTGTGACATTTCTATGGGTTGTATTAAATCTTTACAGCTACACAGGACAGGTTTCGCAGAAGGAATATACCGGTAATCCGCCGTTTGCCACGATGGCAGATTTCTTGCCGGGAGGTACAAGAAATCTGATTAATATGTCGTACGGTAATATGAATACTGTCCGGGAGTGGAGCGATGTACTGGCTCCGGTCAACTATGAATGGGATGAAGTGGCAACCATTACCCATCCGGATGGAAGAAAGCTTTCCGGTGGGTTGGAGATTATTTATCATGAAGCACGGTTTCCGTGGATTGCAAAGCGTATGGCAAGGGAACATTTCATCAAAGGGAAACAAGAGGATGATTTTGAACTGCTGACACTTAAGATAGAAGGTATGGATACTGTGTATGCTTATAACTCTATTCTGCACTTTCCGAGTATTATTCTTCAGAAAGACAATAAAGTTTTATTTGCAAGATTCTATACCACTGGGAAGGAGAACATAGAGCTTTCACTTGAAGAATGGGCCGGCATTTTAGCAGAACGCATGATGACGGAATAAGAGAAAGAATAAGAGAAAGAATAAGAGAAAGAATAAGAGGCTGCATCTGATGGTTCTCATATCAGATGTAGCCTCGTAGTGATTATAAAGAGGAGATAAAGTCTTAAATTACTGCTTCTTGTATTCTACGCCGGAAATCTTAATGCCATTTTCGGTCTCAGCGAAAGAAAACTTGCCGCTGTAAGAACCGGCATCCTCATCACCAAAGGTAAATACAATGTAATTTTTTCCATCTTCTTCTACTAATTCGTATGTACCTTCAAAAGAATCATTCTTTTCAAAACCTAAAACACTTGCGGAAACACTAACAGTTACCTTGCTTCCGGAGAACTTGTATGTAGTGGTAGAGCCAGCAACACCAAATAAATCACCGGTAGCGGAGTAGGTTCCGGAAATCTTATTGCCGCATGCAACTAAGGACATGCAGAATAATGCGGTAATCATAATAAGAGCAACAAATTTCTTTAAATTCTTCATAAGTAATCTCTCCTTTAGATAAAAAAATTATTTCATAAGCTCCTCTTGCAGAGCATTATATCACTTTTATTTCAAAAATGAAAGGAATATAAAAATAAAAAAATTAATAACATTATTAAAAAGTACTAATGACTTGCTCGTAAATAAAGAAAAATATAACAGAAATAACACCTTTTCCGACAACGTGGTTTGGCAGACAGGCAAACGGCTGCTTTCTTTGAAGAGGATTTGCTTTTTCCGAGTGCCTTGTATTTGAAAATCGTGAATAATGCCACGGGGATTTTTCCGGAATTCCCGGAAGTGTAAAGACAACCCGCTCGTAAGCAGAAGAGTGTACGTTATCAAGATGTTTTGCAAGAGTCAATCCACCGGAACCGGTGATGGCAGCACACACCTGGACGGAGCCAAGAGAAGCTTTGATACGGCATGTTATTATTGCTTTAGTACGCTGATACGATGAAAAAATATAAGCTTTTCTAAAAAAAGTAAAGTAAAAATAGGTATGGAATATTAGAGCAAAATAGGTTACAATGCGAGTAGAAGATGCAAAGAATACATTTTACGAGGAGTCGTTTATATGAAAAAACAGGATTTTTATTTTGATTTGCCGGAGGAGCTGATTGCACAGGATCCGCTTGCTGATCGTTCTTCCTCGAGGCTTTTGGTTCTGGATAAAATAAGTGGAGAAGTGAAGCATCAGACATTTACCAATATTTTAGACTATTTAAAGCAGGGGGATTGTCTGGTTATTAATAATACGAAGGTAATTCCGGCGCGTTTAATCGGGGAAAGGATTTTGCCGGAGGAACAAAAAAATGTACCGGAGGCAAAGGGCGCACAGATTGAACTTCTGCTGTTAAAGAGAAGGGAAAACGATATCTGGGAAACTCTTGTAAAGCCGGGGAAAAAGGCAAAACCGGGCACGAGGATCTCTTTTGGGGACGGTTTGCTGACGGCAGAGGTGCTTGACATTGTAGAAGAGGGGAACCGTCTGGTACAGTTTCATTACGAAGGGATTTTTGAGGAAATCTTGGATCAGCTTGGTCAGATGCCGTTACCTCCGTACATTACACATAAGTTACAGGATAAAAGCCGTTATCAGACCGTGTATGCAAAGCATGAAGGATCTGCAGCGGCACCGACAGCCGGACTTCATTTTACGAAGGAATTGCTGGCGGAAGTGGAAAAGAGAGGCATTACCATTGCCAATGTAACACTTCATGTGGGGCTTGGTACATTCCGTCCGGTAAAGGAGGACAACATTTTAGATCACCATATGCACACAGAATCTTATCAGGTGCTTCCGGAAGAAGCAAAGAAGATTAACGATACCAAGAAAAACGGAGGCAGAGTCATCTGTGTCGGAACTACGAGCTGTCGTACTGTGGAGTCTGCTGCAACGGAAGAAGGCTTGGTAGAAGCAAAAGAAGAGGATACCAGTATTTTCATCTATCCGGGCTATCAATTTAAGGTGTTGGATGGTCTGATTACTAATTTTCATCTGCCGGAGTCCACACTTCTTATGCTGGTTTCTGCATTGGCAGGAAGAGAACACGTTTTGGCTGCATATAATGAAGCAGTTAAGGAAAGATACCGCTTCTTCTCATTTGGGGATGCGATGTTGATTATATAATTCACAAAAAGCGAAAAAAGATTGGAGGATTATGACATGACAAGAGAGCAGTATGATGACATGATGGAGTTTGCAAAGGAAGATATCAATTCCATTACTGATTATCTCGAAGTGAATTATGATGATTTAACAGAAGAGGATATCTGTATGATGTACCGGGTATTTGTTGAGGAAGAGCCGGATGCAGAAGAAAAAGAAGAAGTGCATGCAGCACTTTTGGATGTGCTTTATGAAATGGCAGAAGAGCGCCCAAAGGATATGATGAAGGCGGCGCAACGGTTAAAAAATTATTTGGAAAAATAAAAACAAATACTGATAATAAAAGAGGGTTGGTAGCACATACCAACCACTTTTTTATTCGCGAATATAAATATGGTAGCCGTGGGTTTCCAGTACGTGCTGGGCCTTGGTTTTTGAGTGTTCATCATAAAATTCAATATGAAGCACACCCTGTTCAAACTCACGGTTATGGATAATACCGATATTTTTGATGCTGACACCCTGCACAGAAAGCATAGTGGCAAGAGTGGCAATGGCACCGGTTTCATCCTTAATGTCAGCAAAGATTTCATATGGGGTAATCAATACGCCCTTTGCTTTTGCCGGGATGGCATCGCGGTAACTGCCTGCGATGTCAAACATGTGATACAGAGCGTCTTTATTATCCGCTAGAATCATCTGTTTTGCATCCTCCAGGGAATTTTGATAAGCGGTCAGCATGTCACAGATGCTTTCTTTGTTTGACAGACAGATGCTTTCCCAAATTTCAGGAGAAGAGGAGGCAATTCGAGTGATGTCTTTAAAACCACCGGCAGCAAGCTGTTTCATCTTTGGTTCCAGTGGACCGGCATGCTGAATCAGGTTGACTAACTGTGCAGCAATAATATGTGGAACATGGCTGATTGCAGCTGTAATCCGGTCATGCTCTTTTGGATCAAGGACAATCGGGATGGAGCCGAGCTTTGTCACCAATAGACGGTACTCTTCTAATGCTTCGGAAGAGATTTTTTCTGTCGGAGTTAAAATATAATAGGCATTCTCCATCAAAAGGACACTGGAATTTTCATACCCGGTTTTTTCGGAACCTGTCATCGGATGACCGCCGATAAACTGAGCTTCCAGACCGAGAGCCTTGACTTCCTCATGAATATTTCCTTTGACACTGCCGACATCGGTTAAGATGCAGGATGGAGAAATCAAATCTTTTAATTTTGTCAGATAGTCGATGTTTTTCTGTACCGGTGCACATAAGAAAATCATGTCGCATGCAGCAAGCTCTGCGAGGTCTGTAGTAACAGAATCAAGAACTCCGTCAGCAAGAGCCAGCGTCAGCGAGCGGGAAGGAGTAGTGCTGTACTGGAAGGCGGTTAAAACCGGTTTTTCTTCCCATTCTTTCATTGCACGCGCAATGGAACCGCCAATTAAACCAAATCCGATAAAACCATATCGTTTTGTCATAGCCTTAAGGCTCCTTTCACAGCTGCTTGCCGACAAGTGCAGCAAACGGTTTTAATTCATTCATCAATGTGTCAAACTGGTCAAAGGTCAGAGACTGTGGACCGTCGGAGAGCGCACGGGATGGGTCCGGATGTGTTTCAATCATCAGACCGTCACAGCCACACGCTACCGCAGCCTTTGCAAGAGGTGCAACATAAGCCTTTACTCCGGTGGCATGACTAGGATCGACAATGATAGGAAGATGACTTTTTTCCTTAATTACGGAAACAGCACTTAAATCAAGTGTATTTCTGGTAGCGGTTTCAAAAGTACGGATACCGCGTTCACACAATATAACATTTTCATTACCTTCTGCCATAATATATTCTGCGGCGTTCAGCCACTCATCAATGGTAGCAGATAAGCCACGCTTTAAAAGTACCGGAAGTTTTGTCTTTCCGGCTTCCTTTAAAAGATAGAAGTTTTGCATATTCCTGGCACCAATCTGGAGCATATCCACATAATTTACCGCTGTTTCAATGGCCTTCTGGCTGGTAACCTCACAGACTACCGGAAGACCGGTCGCATCTCTTGCCTGCTTCATAAGCTTAAGACCATCCTCTTCAAGGCCCTGGAAGGAATACGGGGAAGTACGTGGCTTGTATGCTCCGCCACGTAAAATGTGGGCGCCGCTGGCCTTAATAGCATGTGCAGTAGCCATCACCTGCTCCTCTGATTCCACGGCACACGGACCGGACATGACAACCATCTGGTTTCCGCCGATTTCTACATGATTGCCAACCTTAATAATGGAAGAGTCCGGATGGAATTTACGGTTAGAGAGCTTATAACTCTCTGTAACGGACATGATTTTTTCAACGCCGTCAATCAATTCTAAATTTTTTCCGGCAACCAAGGTTTTATCGCCGACAATACCGATAATAGTGACCGCTTTACCTTCGGAAATATGCACATCCAATCCGGCACTTCGGACTTTATCAACAACTTCTTTTACGGAAGCCTCACAAGCCCCCGGTTTCATTACAATAATCATACTTTTTTGCCCTTCTTACTTGTTATTTTATTTCAAATTTCATATAATAGCATTTGACCGTTTTCTATTTTAATAGATAAAAGGGAGTTTGTCAACACTGTGTTGCTTTAAAACGCAACGCTTTAAAGTGACAAAATGCCAGGTGGTTTGGTTTATAGCGAAGGGGACAAGAGGAGAAAGGGCAGAACCATGCAGTTTTTAAAGAAATTTATCGGTGATAAGAAATTTTATAAGATGGTACTGTTGATTGCAGGAAGCTGATTGCGTTTTCTGTAGCAAGCTGCATTTTGATTGCCGGGGCTGCAATTGTCCTTGCACCGTTGTTCCCGGAGCTTTACAATACAGAACCTGCGGTGAAGAACTATGCAAAGGAATTTATCATTATTGCGGCTTCCTTTATGCCACAGCATGCGTTTTTGCATGCCGCCTATTTTACCCTTCGTTCCGGAGGAAAGACAGGCATTACGTTCCTGTTTGACAGCGGCTTTGTGTGGGTGGTATCGATTCCGCTTGCCTTTTGTTTAAGCCGGTTTACCTCACTTCCGATTGAACCGATTTATATCATGTGTCAGGCAAGTGAGATCATAAAATCCGTAATTGGATTTATTCTGTTAAAGAAGGGTGTCTGGGTCAACAACATTGTAGGAGAAAAGGTGGAAGCATGAGAGATTTTTTACCGATTTGCAAAGAGGATATGGAAAAACGCGGATGGGAGCAGTGTGACTTTGTCTATGTCATCGGGGATGCTTATGTAGATCACACCTCGTTCGGACCTGCGATTATCAGCAGGGTGTTAGAAAGTCACGGCTACCGTGTCGGTATCATTTCACAGCCGGACTGGAAAGATGAAAGGAGCATTCAGATTTTAGGCGCACCGCGTCTTGGATTCCTTGTCTGTGCCGGAAATATGGATACGATGGTCAATCACTATACCGTCGCTAAAAAGCGCCGTCAAACGGATGCGTACACACCGGGTGGTGAGATAGGAAAGCGTCCGGACAGAGCAACGATTGTATATAGTAATCTGATCCGTAAGGTATATAAACAAGTGCCGATTATCGTGGGTGGTATTGAAGCGTCGCTTCGTCGTCTCGGTCATTACGATTACTGGAGTGATAAGGTAAAGCGTTCGATACTTCTTGATTCCCAGGCGGATTTGATTTCCTATGGTATGGGAGAGAAGTCGATTGTAGAGATAGCGGATGCCCTAAATTCAGGGATTGCGGTAAAGGATATTACCTATGTGGACGGAACGGTATATAAGACCAATTCGCTGGAATCGGTGTACGATGCGCTTGCCCTTCCGTCGTTTGATGAGATATTAAAGGATAAAAAAGTATTTGCGCAGAGCTTTTATACGCAGTACTGCAATACGGATGCGTTTTCCGGAAAGCGTCTGGTAGAAAAGTATGCAGATAATGAATATGTGGTGCAGAATCCTCCGGCAAAGCCGCTCACACAGGCAGAGATGGACCGGATTTATGCACTTCCGTATATGAGAAACTATCACCCAAGCTACGAAGAACAGGGTGGTATTCCGATTATTCAGGAGTTAAAGTTTAGTTTAGTCAGCAACCGTGGCTGTTTCGGCGGCTGTAGCTTTTGTGCGCTCACCTTCCATCAGGGAAGAATTATCCAGACGAGAAGCCATGAGTCGATTGTAAAAGAAGCCGAGGCGTTCCAATGGGATCCTGATTTTAAGGGATATATCAACGATGTCGGCGGCCCGACGGCTAATTTTCGTGCCCCGGCATGTAAAAAACAGCTGACAAAGGGCGTCTGCCCAAACAAGCAGTGCTTGTTCCCAAAGCCTTGTCAGAACTTAGAGGTAGACCATTCAGATTACCTTGCACTTCTAAAAAAGCTCAGAGCGCTTCCAAAGGTAAAGAAGGTATTTATCCGTTCCGGTATCCGGTTTGACTATCTGATGGCGGATAAGAATGATACCTTTTTTAAGGAGCTTTGTGAGCATCACATCAGCGGTCAGTTGAAGGTGGCGCCGGAGCATATTTGTGACGAAGTGCTTTCCATGATGGGCAAGCCGGAAAACTCTGTTTATGAGGCATTTATTAAGAAGTATAAGCAGACCAATGCAAAACTTGGAAAAGAGCAGTATGTGGTGCCTTACCTGATGTCGTCCCATCCGGGCTCGACGATTAAAGAGGCGGTCAAGCTGGCAGAATACCTGCGTGATCTTGGCTATATGCCGGAGCAGGTACAGGATTTCTATCCGACGCCTTCGACCATTTCGACCTGTATGTATTACACCGGTCTTGACCCGCGTACGATGAAAGAGGTATATACACCGAAGTCTCCGCATGAGAAGGCAATGCAGAGAGCCTTAATCCAGTACCGCAATCCAAAGAACTATGATTTGGTGCTGGAAGCATTAAAGCTTGCCGGAAGAGAAGATTTAATTGGCTATGACAAACGCTGCCTGATTCGCCCGAAGGAGGGCAGAGGCGGTTATGCATCCGCACAGAGCGGTAAGAGTGGCGGAAAGAATACTGGCAAGTTGACCGGAACACGTAGCACAGGAGGAAAGAAATCAGCTCAAAACGTTAAGAATGGTGTAAAGTCAGGAGCAAAATCGACTGGCAAGTCAGAGCCTCCGAAAAAGAAGAAAACCATAAGAAACGTGCATAAGAAAAAATAAGAGAAAATAAAAAACATTCCCGGCAGATTCCGATGAGAGTCACTGCCGTGGAATGTTTTTATTTCTATTCGGGAAAGTTTATAAAGATGCATAAACTTTCATTCTCGTAGCTTGCCGAAATGGTTCCGTGCATACGCTCTGTCAGAAGCTTTGCAATGGAAAGTCCCAGTCCGGTCGATTTTCTCGATGAATCTACCGTATAGAAGCGGTCAAACAGCTTACCGACTTCAACCGTAGAAAGTGATTTTGCTGTATTGACAAAGCGGATGCTGCCATCCTCCGTTAAGGTGACGGTAAAATCTCCGTCGCCATATCGGATGGCGTTGCTGATGATGTTATTAAAAATCCGGGTTAAAGCCTCGGAATCAAGCTTCCGTAATACCGGAGTGTCGGGAAGTTCAATCACAGGTGTGATTCCCTGTTGCAAAAAAGTGGCGTAAAAGGAAACAAGGGCTTCTTCCAAGGCGCCTTTTAAGTCCATCTCGGTTAAGGTAAGCTCTGTATGAGAGGAAACAATCGAATAGCGGAAAAATTCCTCAGTCAGCTGTTTTAGTGCTTCGGAGCGGTTGCGAATCTGTGCCAGATACCGGCGGACATCCTCGGAATGCTCCTGTTGCTCCAGCAAATCCAGATAGCCGCAGATGGCAGTGAGCGGAGTGCGCAAATCGTGGGAAATGTTTGTGATGCTTTCCTTTAATGCACGGTCCCCCTTCTGATAATTACGCTGGAGTCTGCGAAGCTTTGACAGCTCTTCGTTGATTGTAATTGCAAGCCTTCTTACATGAGTATCTCCCGAGGAAACCGAAAGTAAGACATTGGTATCCTCGGACAGAAGCGTATGGAATTCTGTGCAGATGTCGTCCAAAGAACGTTTTACCATATATAATTTTATAATGCAGACAATCAGTGCTGTGACGAGCAGTCCGCACAGAATCCATGGAAGCATAATAAATTCTCCTTATTTTAATTCTTTTTTTCGGAATCCGAGGAAACCCAAGGATATTACAAATGTCAGTACAAAAACAGAATATGGTAAGCGTAAGGTGAGTGCTTTGTTCTCTGCTTCGGTTATTTTGAAAATAGCTCGGTTAGAGGTCTCGTAGCTCCAGTCAGGGACGGTGGTGTCATAGCTTTCATAGCCAAAATTACTATTGATAAGAGAAAGGTTTTCTGTGACATGACCAAATGGTAAAACATAGTAAACGGTTTGATAAAGCGTTCGTTTCCAACCGCCGATATATCTTGGATTTTCCACCAATCGTCCGGAGGAATCGTCTCTCACATAGCTGGTGTGTGTATTGCCATTTGCATCCTCCCATGTTTCAAAAATGTAATCATAGGTATATTCAAATTCTCTTTCAGCCAATGAGTCCTCAAGATGATAGGCAAGGAAGGTGATTCCCAAGGCTAATAGGATATTTACCAATAGCACAACTGTCCGGAAAGGAATGAGGCAGCTAACGGTGACATAGAGAGCAATCATAATCAGATGTACCAAAAGGAAATCGATATAGATTCTTAGGAGTACATCGGCCGGCACCACCGGGAAAATATAGTTGTTAAAGCAGGCAAAAATAACACTGAACAGCATAAACATAGTGGTGCAGATGCCAAACCCAAGGAGCAGTTCCGAAAAGAAAACAGATGCTTTGGAGTGACCGGAAATGACCTTATTACGGAATATGCCGTCTCCGTATTCTCTTCCTATGGCAAAAGAAAGCAGAATGGCATGCGACCAGAACATAACATTAACCCAAAGGTCATCAAAATAATGGAATCTTGCCTCCTGACCACACTTGATAGCTCCGAAAATCGTAACAACAAACAAAACATAAAAGAGAGGATCTCTTACATATCTTCGAACCCCTGCACGCAACAGCTTATTCATGTGTGCCACCTCCCACCAGATTGATGAAATAATTCTCCAAGCTTTCTTCCTGTTCATGAGAGGAGAGAAGCTCGCAGTTTTTCTCTGCGAGTGCAACTACCAGTTGGGAAAGGTTCACTTTTTCGTATAGCTTGGCAGTATCCTCAGAGATTATTTCGTATTCTACAGATAATTCATCAAGTACCTGAGAGAGTGCGTTAATATTGCTCACCTTAAGACGTATGGAGGTCCGGCATTCGGCTTCCAGTTCATTGGCGCTGATTTCTTTAATCAATGTTCCGTTGTCAATAAATCCGTAGTGTGTGGCAAGCTTGGAAAGTTCGTCTAAAATATGGCTGGAAATTAAAAACGTAATCTGCAAATCCCTGTTCAGCCTTAGAATGAGCTCGCGCATGTCAATGATACCCTGTGGGTCCAGACCGTTGGTCGGCTCATCCAAAATAATGAAATCCGGGTTTCCGACTAAGGCAATGGCAATGCCCAGACGCTGCTTCATACCGAGCGAAAATTTCTTTGCTGTTTTTTTGCCAGTGTTTTCCAGACCGACTAGCTTTAAAAGACGTGGAATATCGTCATAGGACGGAATACCGAGAGTCAGACATTGCTGCTTTAAATTATCCTCAGCGGATAAGTTCAAATAGATGGCAGGTGTTTCTACAACGGCACCTACCCGGCGGCGGGCACGTGTCACCTCTTTATCTTTATAGGGAATGCCATAGAGAGAGTAGTCGCCATCCGTTGGCTCCTGAAGCCCGGTAATCAGGCGAATCAGGGTGGTTTTACCGGAGCCGTTCCGTCCGACAAAACCATAAATAGAGCCCTTTGGAATGTGCATACTGACATCCTTAAGGGCGTGTGCTCTTCCGTATTTTTTGGCAAGAGCGGAAGTAATTAAAATATAGTCCATAGAAGTCCTCCTGTTGTTTTTCTTATCTGCATCTTATATAAGAAAGGTAAAGAGGGCAGTAAAGAAAAGGGTAAAGATTTTGTAAAGATTATTCTATGGATAGCTTGTAGCCGATACCCCAGATGGCTTCTACGCCGTCCCTGCCGCTGACCTCACGCAGCTTACGGCGTAAATTGCTGATGTGCTGCTTTAAGGAATCCTCCGTACAATCCGGTGTGTCAGCTGCAATCCGGTCTAAGATTACAGATTTTGCGATCACCTGATTTGGGTTTTTTATCAGAAGCTTTAAAATGGCATATTCGGTTTTGGTAAGGCGGAGTGGAGTGTGATCATAGGTCACTTCGTGGGAAGTAGGATGCAGGGTTAAAAGACCGGAAGAGAGGGTTTCTGTATTCTGTCCTTTTTCTGCTTTGCGCAGCTGCACCGTAATTCTTGCCAACAGCTCCTTTGTGTCAAACGGCTTGGTCAGATAATCGGAGGCACCGGAGAGCAGAACATTTACCTTGCTGTCCACATCAATTTTTGCGCTCAGGACGATGACAGGAATGCCGTGAATGCGCTCCAATACCTCTTCACCGGAAAGTCCCGGAAGCATCAAATCAAGTAAAATCAAATCAGGTTTCTGTTCGGACAGAAGATAAAGAGCTTCCGTTCCCGAATAGGCACGAAGCACCCGGTAGTTTTCTTTTATAAGCAATTCCTCTAACATTGTTCCGATATGGATATCATCATCAATAATGGCGATTGTGTACATGCGTTATTCTCCTAAACTGTAGCTTTTTTCACAGTATAACATGTAGTCATGGCTTCTGTTAAGCTTAATTTTCTCATGAAATATAAAAAGAACAAACAAAAAAATATTCCACGGCAGATTCCTATGAGGGTCACTGCCGTGGAATGTTTTTTTATTGTAGTCAGTCACATGAAAGTTACGGCTGCTTGCCGATGTAAGCCAAAATACCGCCGTCTACGTAAAGGATATGTCCGTTTACGAAGTTGGAAGCATCGGAAGCTAAGAATACAGCAGGGCCGGATAAGTCTTCCGGATTACCCCAACGCTCCTGAGGAGTCTTAGCGATAATGAACTGGTCAAACGGATGTCTGGAGCCGTCCGGCTGGGTCTCACGTAACGGTGCTGTCTGAGGAGTAGCAATGTAACCCGGTCCGATACCGTTACACTGGATGTTGTACTTACCGTACTCAGAGCAGATGTTCTTTGTGAGCATCTTTAAGCCACCCTTGGCTGCTGCATAAGCGGATACGGTCTCACGACCAAGCTCACTCATCATGGAACAGATGTTGATAATCTTTCCGTGACCTTTTTTAATCATACTAGGGATTACTGCCTTGGACATGATGAAAGGAGCATTTAAGTCAACATCGATGACCTGTCTGAATTCAGCAGCGGTCATTTCGTGCATTGGAATACGCTTAATGATGCCGGCGTTATTAACTAAGATGTCAATCACGCCAACTTCCTTTTCAATCCGGGCAATCATAGCGGTAACCTGTTCTTCGTTTGTAACGTCACAAACATAACCGTGAGCCTTGATGCCGAGTTCTTCATAAGCGGCAAGTCCTTTGTCCACAAGCTCCTGCTTGATGTCATTAAATACGATAGTAGCACCTGCCTTGGCATAAGCGCTGGCAATCGCAAAACCGATACCGTAAGAAGCACCGGTAACTAAAGCAATCTTTCCTTCGAGGGAAAACTGATCTAAGTAGCTCATATAATCCTCCTTGTTTTGCGGAGCAAAATGACCGCCCCGTTATGCGGGCAGAGAAATTTCCTCCAATATGTAAGTATTTACATAAAGCATTATAACAAGTATTTTTCGTTTGTACAAGTAGAAAAATCGTTAATGCATTAACAATCGGAAGTATTGAAAGAGAGGAAAGATTGTGCTAAACTAGTTGAAAAGGCTTAGGATGGGAGTGCATTATGTTACAGACATTTTATCCGGATCATTATGTAAAATCCGCATACGAAATTCCATATGAAGAATTATATAAAAAAGGAATCCGAGGACTTCTGTTTGACATCGATAACACGCTCGTGGAGCATGGAAAACCGGCAACTAAGAGAGCAGTGGCACTGATGAGCCACTTAAAAGAAATCGGTTTTAAAGTCTGTCTGATTTCTAATAATAAAGAAGCCAGAGTAAAAATGTTCAATGAAGAAATGCAGGTTGAGTATGTTTATAAGGCAGGAAAGCCCAAACGCTCCGGTTATCAGCGGGCAATGGAAACGCTTGGTACAGAGGAAAAAACAACCATATTTGTCGGGGATCAGCTTTTTACGGATGTCTGGGGCGCAAAAAGAACCGGGATCGAGTCATATCTGGTAGAACCGATTGATAAGCATGAGGAAATCCAGATTGTGTTAAAACGTTGTCTGGAAAAGCCGATTCTCTATTTTTACATGAGAAGCCAGAAACGGTCCGGAAAACCGGAAGAAGGAAAATAATATGAAACCAAAGAAGAACAAGAATCTCATTCTCATCGGCTACATGGGATGCGGAAAGAGTACGATTGGGACAAAAGCTGCAAGAGCATTTGAGTACCTGTTCCTGGATACGGATGAAGTGATTGAAAAAGAAGTGGATTGTACCATTTCGGAACTGTTTGCAGAAAAAGGAGAGGCATATTTTAGGAGCCTTGAAACAGAAACGGTAAGAAAACTGCTTTGCGAGCCGAAAGGTATGGTGATTGCAACCGGCGGTGGTCTTCCGATGCGGGAAGAGAATGTAAAACTGTTAAAGGAGCTTGGTACCGTGGTGTATTTAAAGTGTAGTGTAGAAACACTGACCGGAAGGTTATCCGGAGATACAAAGCGGCCGCTTCTGGCACAAGGGAATCTGGAGGAAAGGATTAAAACCATGCTTGCAGTCCGTGGACCGGTATATGAATCGGCAGCGGATGAAATTATAGAGACAGACGGAAAATCATTTTATGAAATTATTTGCCTGTTGGAAAATATACTGAAGGAAAAGAGGTAAGCATATGAAGCTGTTAATTATCAACGGACCTAATTTGAATTTTCTTGGTATCAGGGAAAAAGGAATTTATGGCGCGGAGTCGTATGAGACACTTGTAGAACGGTTAAAACAAAAGGGGTTGGAAGACGGGATTGACTTAGAATGCTATCAGGATAACAGCGAGGGTGCCATTATCGACCGCATTCAGCAGGCGTATCATGATAAGGTGGATGGAATTATTATTAATCCGGGAGCGTATGCGCATTACAGTATTGCTATCCGGGACGCGCTTGCATCCATTGAGGTGCCAAAGATTGAGGTACACATTTCGAACGTATATAAAAGAGAAGAGTTCCGTCATACGTCTGTGATTACTCCTGTTTGTACCGGAGAAATTTTAGGACTTGGTCTACAGGGGTATTTTCTTGCGATTGATGCTATGAAAGAGTATATAAAGTAAGAGGAGACATTACTATGAAGCTTCGTTATTCAAAAATGATTAATTTATTGGAAAAGAAAGGTCTGGATGCGATTTTAATATCCGACGCCTTTAATATGAGATATTTCAGTGGTTTTACCGGTGGGACAGGCTATCTTCTTGTGACGAAAAAGAACAAGTATCTGTTTACCGATTCCCGTTATACAATCGCTGCAAAGGCACAGGCTCCGGATTATATGGTGGTGGAAGTAGATGCAAACAGGGATTATTGCAAAGAAATTAATACAGTGACAGAAATGGAAAAACTTCAGACACTCGGATTTGAGTCAAAGAGAGTTTCCTACAGTGAATATGTTTCCTTAAAGGAGAGATTGATTGTCAATGAGCTGGTTGCGCTTGGTGGCGAGCTTGCAGCATTAAGACGAATCAAGACCAAGGAAGAAATCGACTGTTTGCGTCAGGCAGAGCATATCGGTGACATTGCATTTGAAGAGGTGCTGCATCATATCCGCCCGGGTGTGACAGAAATTGAAATTGCGGCAAAGCTCGAGTACATTATGAAATTAAACGGTGCTGAAAAACTTAGTTTTGAAACGATTGTAGCGGCGGGAGTGAATTCCTCTAAGCCACATGCAGAACCGGGTGAGTATCAAATCGAAAAGGGCGATTTTGTGACAATGGATTTTGGATGCGTCTATAAAGGATACTGTTCTGATATGACAAGAACGGTTGTTGTTGGTAAGGCGGATAAGAAACAGAAAGAAATTTACTCCACTGTATTAAAAGCACAGCTTTCTGTATTGGATATGTTAAAGCCGGGATTAAAAGGAAAAGAATATGACAAGGTAGCCAGAGACATTATTTATGGTGCCGGTTATGAGGGATATTTTGGTCATGGCCTTGGACACAGTGTAGGTCTGGAGATTCATGAAGATCCGAGATTTTCATTGATTGAAGAAGATGTAGTGGAAGCGGGCATGATTATGACGGTGGAACCGGGCATTTATATCCCGGATTTTGGCGGTGTGCGTATTGAAGATATGGTTGTAATTACAGAGGATGGATATGAAAATCTGGCACATTCCGCAAAAGAATTGATTGAGTTGTAAAAAATGGTTGAAAAATTTAGTATTTTAGGGTACACTATCCTAAGAAAAATTATGTACACAATCATAAGGTTGTTATAAGGAGGATTATTTAATGATTTCTGCAGGCGATTTTAGAAATGGTCTCACATTAGAAATTGAAGGAAACGTTGTTCAGATTATCGAGTTCCAGCATGTTAAGCCTGGTAAGGGTGCAGCGTTCGTAAGAACAAAGATGAAGAACATCAAGAACGGTGGCGTTACTGAAAAGACATTCCGTCCTACTGAAAAGTTCCCGGCAGCTCACATCGAAAGAGCTGATATGCAGTACTTATACAGTGATGGTGAGATGTTCCATTTCATGAACACAGAAACCTATGATCAGATTGCCATGACTGAGGATCAGATTGGTGATTCCTTAAAGTTCGTTAAGGAAAATGAAATGGTTAAGATGCTTTCCCACAACAAGGAAGTATTCGCAATTGAACCGCCATTATTCGTAGAACTTGAGATTACAGATACGGAGCCGGGTTTTAAGGGCGATACAGCTACAGGTGCTTCTAAGCCTGCTGTTGTTGAGACAGGTGCTACTGTATATGTTCCTTTGTTCGTAGAACAGGGTGACAGAATTCAGATTGACACCAGAACTGGTGAGTATATGAAGCGAGTGTAATGTGTAATACTAAAAAAAGGAGTGCCAACCTTGGCATTCTTTTTTTTACGTCCATACAGTTTCTATAAAAAACGCAGCACCACACTGTCACGGCTTATTGCTTTCTCATTCTTTTATAGGCAGTCATAAACTGCACAATTAACGCAAAGGAGAAAGGCAGCCAATAGGGAGTTGGCTGCCTTTCGAGGGGGAGTTATGAAAAATCTAAAAAAGTAAATAAGTAGGGGAGAGAATATCAAATGAAACAAGGTGTTTCATCTGATATAGCTATATCATACAATGGATTTGTGTTTAATCTGTGTTGAAAATATTAAAAAAAAGTAAAATAAATAAAAATGTTCATAAAAAAGGAAGAGAAAAGAATAAGAGAAAAATAAAGTAAAGTTTTTGTTTACAAATCTATGATTGTGTGGTAATATAAAAAGGCTGGTGCGAATTTGCATTGGCGGATAGCCGTAGCTCAGGACACGGATTTACTCCTGGATTATTTCAGACCGGTCCTTGGTTTCGGGCGATTATTATAAAAACAGGAGGTAAATATCATGATTAGCAAGGAAAAGAAGCAGGAAATTATTGCAGCTTACGGAAGAACACCTAACGACACTGGTTCTCCAGAAGTTCAGATTGCTCTTTTAACAGAGAGAATCAATGAGTTGACAGCTCACCTGAAGAACAACCAGAAGGATCATCACTCCAGACGTGGTCTCCTTAAGATGGTAGGTCAGAGACGTGGCTTACTCGCATACCTTAAGAAGACAGATCTTGAAGGTTATCGTAAGTTAATCGAAAGATTAGGCTTAAGAAAGTAGTTAGTAAATCAGTAATTTAAGATTAAAACCCACAAACACAAACAAACATGAAAAGAGCAGACTCGCACGGTTTGCTCTTTTTTTACTTTATAGGTAAAGCGAATTGAACATTATCAGAAAATATGCTAGAATAAAATGGAATGAAATCCACAGGAGAAAAGGAAATAGAAATGGGACAAATAATAAAACATCAGACATTTGACGAAGAACGTGCCTTATATAATTTAAAGGAGGCAGAGGTTGCTTTTTGTACGTTTGCAGGACCGGCAGACGGAGAGTCTGTCTTAAAGGAAGCCAGAAATATTTATGTGCATGATTGTGAGTTTTCGCTCCGTTATCCGTTCTGGCATGTCAGAGGATTTGAACTGGACAACATATCCATGGATGAGTTGACCCGGGCTGCCATCTGGTATTCTTATGACGGTGTGATAAAAAATACTACAATGGGCGGCATAAAGGCACTCCGGGAATGTGAAAATATCAAGATTGAAGACAGCACGGCAAAGTCTCCGGAATTTGGCTGGAGAACGAAAAAATTGTCCATCAGCCGTTCGGAAATGGAGTCAGAATACTTTTTGTTTGAAAGTAAGGATATTACGATTGACCATCTGACGATGTGCGGAAAATATTCCTTTCAGTATGTAGAAAACATGACCATTGAGGATTCCTATCTGGATACCAAAGATGCGTTCTGGCACGGAAAGAATATTACGGTAAAGAATTCCGTCTTAAAGGGAGAGTATCTTGCTTGGTTTTCAGAAAATCTGACATTAGTGAACTGTAAAATTATCGGAACGCAGCCGCTTTGTTATTGCAAGGGACTGAAACTTGTGAACTGTACGATGGAAGATACCGACTTGTCGTTTGAATATTCGGATGTAGAGGCGGAAATCAACGGACATATCGTTTCTGTGAAAAATCCGCGTTCCGGTAAAATTATTGCCGACAGCATAGGAGAAGTGATCTGGGATGATCCGGTGATGGAAGTAAACGGAGAAGTGATTGTACGTTAAGTGAGGATTTATAAAACGAAAGTTTATAAATAAATTACTCTAAGGAGGGGCAGTAATGGACGAAAGAAAGGGAAGTAAAGGAATATTCCGTCTGGTGGCGGCACTAGGGGGATTACTTATTGTTGTATCGGTTGCCGGAATGATTCTGATGGGGGTCGGAAGAGTTTCGGAAGAAAAGTCAGAGCCGGTGCATCTGTTTTATGCAGAGGGAGCAGAGGAGTATTCATACATTGAAATTCAGTGTATGACGGATTATGTAGCGGAGCAGGAGTATTATACGAACCTGTATTACTACATTGCGTTTGATGCAGCGTTTTATCCGATGATAATTGCACTTACTGAGGATAAGGTTGCGGAATATCAGGAATATATAGACTGGACATATTACGGTACGGATGAAAATATACCGGCAGTTCAAACGGTTACCGGATACAGTCAGCCGTTTGAACCGGAGTTGCAGAAGATTGTGATGGAAACCTATAATGAGATTTATGGCGGAGAATATGTAACATCAGAGAATTTCGCAGAGTATTTCGGTAATTATTTTATCTGTCCGGGCAAGGGAAACGATGCATTTAAAAACTTTAATTTTACCGTGTATGGATTGGTTATCGGTGTGGTTTTACTGACGTTCGGTATGTCAAAGATGAATGTGGCAAAAGAAGAGACGCCGGAAGAAAAAAGAGCACATAGGTATGAGCCGGAACCGAAACCAAATCGTATGGCAGGAATTTTTGGCGCATTGATTGGTGCGACAATGGGCATGCTTTTATGGGCATCCTTAGGCGCGCTGGGATGGATTTCCGGCTGGATTGGTGTTTTGATGGTAATGTTTGCGTATACCGGATATAAGCTCCTGGCAAAAAAAGGTGACCGGTTTGGCTGGATTCTGAGTGTGGTGATGAGTTTGATTCTCGTAATTCCGTCTACTTATCTTGGAAGCGTCTGGGGGTATTATCAGGAGATGAATAAGAACATGCCCGGATTTTACAGTTTTGTACAGGCGTTGAAATTCTTCCCGGATTATCTGGTGACATATGATGCGGTATCTGAGTTGGTAATTAACACAGTAATTGGTTATGTTTTTGTGGTTGTTTCAATCGGAAGACACGAATTATCGGTAATAAAAACGTGGGTAGAACCACAGCAGACACAGAGTGTCTCTTATTACAATAATAATTACGGAAATCCGGAAACGGAAGCGAAAGAAGAAAAAACGGAATAAATAAGCATTGCCCCTGCAGTTTTGCAGGGGCAGTTTTTTACTTGTTATGAGGTTTTTTGAAGGACTGTTCGCAATATTCACAACGGTACAGACCCTTTTCCGGGTTGGTCAGTTTGAATCTGTGCGGCAATTCCTGTTCGATGGAAGTGATGCAACGAGGGTTTTTACATTTGATAATGCCGTAAATGTGTTCCGGAAGCGTTACATGTTTCTTCTCCACACGCACACCGTCACGGATATAGTTGATGGTCATATGAGGCTCTAATACAGCCAGCATATTAAAATCAATATCAATAATCTGATCAATCTTAATGATATCTTTTCGGCCCATCTTATTGCTTTTTGCATTTTTAATAATAGCTACGCTGCAATCCAGCTTTTCTAAATTGAGATAATTGTAAATGTCCATCGCACCACCTGCCTGGATGTGGTCCATAACAATTCCTTCATTTAATCCACCGATATTTAACATGTGTTTTCCCTCCTTATTCGTTTGGCTGCTCTATGCCAAGCAGAGTCATAATCAGTGCCATGCGGACATAAACGCCGTATTGGGCCTGCTTAAAGTAAACAGCACGTGGATCGTCATCAACTTCTGTGGAAATTTCATTCACACGAGGAAGAGGGTGGAGCACCAGCATGTCTTCTTTTGCAAGCTTCATTTTTGCATTGTCTAAAATAAAGGAGTCTTTCAAACGGATATAGTCTTCTTCGTTGAAGAAGCGTTCCTTTTGTACTCTTGTCATATAGAGAATGTCCAGTTCCGGCATAACATCTTCTAAAACACGGACTTCTTTATAATCGATGTGGTTGGCGTCTAAGGTTTCTTCTCTTAAATAGGTTGGAATGCGAAGTTCTTCCGGAGAAATGAAAACGAACTTAACATTAGGAAACTGTACCATGGCATTGATTAATGAATGTACGGTACGGCCGAATTTTAAGTCACCGCAACAACCAATGGTAAGATTGTCCAGGTGACCTTTTAAAGATTTAATTGTAAGTAAGTCGGTCAGAGTTTGGGTAGGATGGTTATGACCACCGTCACCGGCATTGATGACCGGAATCGTTGCATGCATAGATGCAACATATGGGGCACCTTCCTTTGGATGGCGCATTGCACAGATGTCTGCATATCCGGAAACTACGCGGATAGTATCGGCAACACTTTCACCCTTTGCGGCACTGGAAGAATCGGCAGAAGAAAAACCAAGGACACTACCTCCCATATTGAGCATTGCAGCTTCAAAACTGAGACGGGTACGAGTACTTGGTTCATAAAATAAAGTCGCTAATTTTTTTCCGTGACAACATTCGGAATATTTTTTAGGGTGATTGGCGATATCATCAGCTAAAGTAAGGAGCTGATCTAATTCGGTAAGACTTAAATCCTGTGGACTGATTAAGTGTTTCATAAGATTATCCTCCGTTCTGCCGTTTTGTGTTCAGGCATTTTTTCTATTTTATAACATGGACACAGATTAAGCAAGTGTTATTTTTTTCATTGAAGAGGGCATTCGCAAAATCTGCCGGTTGCGCCGTCAGCCGTTGCGTTGCAACTTGTATTTTGCTCATGGAGGTTGGGTGACTATGTAAAGGAAAAATTAGGAACGGAAAGCGTCCGCAGGACGCGATTTTAAAAAGGCAGATGGTGCTCTCGGACAAACGAGTTTGTCCAGAGGCACTACCTGCCTTTTTTAAAGTGCATCGCACTTTTTCCGTTCCTAATTTTTCTTTGCGCAGTAACGCTTAGAAACCAAAGTAATTCTTTGTATTATAGTAGGAGATATCCTGTACCATCTTGCCTAAGAACTCGATGTCGTTTGGATATTCGCCGTTTTCTACCCAGGTGCCGATTAAATTACAAAGAATACGACGGAAATACTCGTGTCTTGTGTAAGATAAAAAGCTTCTGGAGTCGGTAAGCATACCAACAAAGTTGGATAATAAGCTTAAGTTTGCCAAAGAGGTCATCTGCTCGGTCATACCGGTCTTGTGGTCATTGAACCACCAAGCAGAACCCTGCTGAATCTTTCCGACACAGGAGGAATCCTGGAAACAGCCAAGGACTGTGCCGATAGCTGCATTGTCAGTAGGATTTAAGGAGTAGATAATGGTCTTTGGTAACTGGTCGGTAGCATTTAAGGAATTTAAGAATGCCGCCATTTCAGCAGAAGAACCATAAGTGTTAATACAGTCAAAGCCGGTATCCGGACCAAGCTGGTTGTAACGGAATATGTTATTATCACGCTTTGTGCCGTAATGTAACTGCATTACCCAGTTTAATCTGTGGTATTCCTTACCTACGAAGCACATGAATGCGGTCTTAAACTGTAATTCTTCCATTGGGGAAGGAGTAGTGCCGGCAAGACGCTTGGCAAAAATCGCTTCAATTTCTTCTGCGGTTGCAGGCTTGTACATAACATATTCAAGCGCATGGTCAGAAACCGAACAACCCATGGAAGCAAAGAATTCCATACGAATCTTTAAGGCTTCACAAAGAGCTGCAAAGGAATTAATCTTTACACCGCTGACAGCTTCTAATTTTGCAAGATAGTCAAGATATTCCGGCTTTTCCAGATTCATAGCCTTATCCGGACGCCATGCAGGAAGTACCTTTACTTCAAAGGTTTCATCCTCTGCAATCTTTTTGTGCCATTCCAGGGAATCGATAGGATCGTCTGTTGTACAGATGGTCTCAACGTTAGACTGACGGATTAAGTTACGTACCGACATGGAAGGCTCAGCGAGCTTTTTGTTACAGATTTCCCAAACTTCCGGTGCAGTTGCAGGGGAAAGTGGTTTCTTATAATCAAAATAACGCTGTAACTCCAGGTGACTCCAATGATAAAGAGGATTGCCGATTGCTCTTTGTAAGGTAGCAGCCCACTTTTCAAACTTTTCGTAATCAGAAGCGTTTCCGGTAATGAATTTTTCATCTACACCGTTGGTACGCATCTGGCGCCACTTGTAATGGTCACCGCCAAGCCAAACCTGGGTAATGGTATCAAACTGACGGTCTTCAGCAATTTCCTGCGGATTGATATGACAGTGGTAGTCAATAACCGGAACCTGCTTTGCGTAGTTGTGATACAAAGTCTTTGCTGTTTCGTTGGACAATAAAAAGTCGTCATCCATAAAAGGTTTCATAAGTAATCCTCCTCATAAATATAATGTTTTAAAAATTCGTGGTTTCACGAATTATAATGTCATTGGAAATGGTGGTTTTGTTCGGAACGTCATTTCCGTCAAGCACACGCATCAGCGTGGAAATTGTAGTCATGCAGAGTGTTTCCACATGATTGTCAATGGAGGTGATTTCCGGGTCGGTACAACTGGATAAAATGGAGTTGTTGTATCCGACAATGGAAAGCTCGTCCGGAACAGAAAGTTGTTTCTGTTTTGCAAATTTCGTTGCAGCAACCGCAAGCTGGTCTTCTGAAGCAACAACAGCATCAAAACGAAGACCTTTTTCGTAGGCCTCCACTAAAATGTCACGCGTACCCGGAATGTCATTCGGACAGGCAATCATCAGCTCTTCGCGAAGCAAAAGATTGTTTGACTGAATGCTGTTTTTATAGCCGGACAGTTTCTGCAGACCGCTATAGGAGCGGGAAGTATAAAGATAAAGAATGTTTTCGCGTCCCTGCTCGGATAAGTGGTTGGTAACATCGTATACCGCCTGATAGTCATCGCACAAGGTACAGAAAATATTCGGATGACTGATGTAGCCGTTGATAACCATAATCGGAATGTTTTCCGCTGCCTCAAGAATGTAAGCATTGTCTTTTTTTGTGGCTTCCAGAAAACTGGAGCCGACAAGGATAATGGCATCGACACGCTTACTCAAAAGCAGCTGGAGATATTTTTGCTTGTTTACAAGATCATAGCCGGTGCAGCAGAGGAAAGAATCGTATCCGTTTTTTCTTAAATTCTGCTCCAGATAATAAACGGCGTTTGCAAGGAATGGGTCAGAAGAGTCCGCGCACATAATACCAATCGTATGCATGGTATTAAGTCCGAGCCCTCTGGCAAACACATTTGGAGTATAGCCGATATCCCGCATGACGGTTAAAACTTTCTGGCGTGTGGTCTCACTGACATTTGGATTTCCGTTTAAAACACGGGAAACCGTAGCAATGGACACACCTGCTTTTTGTGATACATCATAGATATTCATACCTGTTTTCTCCGTTTGTAAATCTGAAAATATAATGAAAGAATTTTCAAAAAAAGAACGAAAACTGCTTTCAAGTGCATAAATCAATATTGTTTCATAAAATCAATTATACAATGAAACCGTCTTATTTACAAGAACTTTTCAAGAGAAAAATACATTGACAATGAGCTTATGAAATTGTAAAATAAAACATGTAAATGCTTACATGTTTAGTGGCATCAGGGTGTAAGAATAGAAACAAATCAAAGGAGAAGCGAAAGATGGAATTGTTAAACAAATCGATTTCAGGTGCGGTAGACCGTCCGGTAAAAATCCTTCAGTTTGGTGAAGGTAATTTCCTTAGAGGTTTTGTAGACTACATGGTAGATGTAGCAAATGAAAAGGGTGTGTTTGATGGCAGTGTTGCCATTGTAAAGCCGATTGCTTACGGTAATTTAAATATGTTTCATGAGCAGGAAAACCAGTATACGGTTGTGCTGCGCGGTATAGAAGATGGAAAAGAAAAGGTGGAGACACGTGTTATTACCAGCGTTTCTGATGCTGTAGACTGCATCGAAGAGTATGAAAAATATGCGGAGTATGCAAAGTGTGAAACCCTTCGTTTTGTTGTTTCCAACACAACAGAAGCAGGTATTGTTTATGATGAGTCGGATGATTTTCATGCACTTCCTCCAAAAACATATCCTGGTAAGCTGACCAAGTTCATGTACGAAAGATACCTGCATTTTAACGGAGCATCGGATAAGGGACTTGTTCTGATTCCGTGTGAGCTGATTGAAAATAATGGTGGGAATTTAAAGAATTGTGTGCTTAAGTTTGCAGAACTCTGGAACTTAGGTGAAGGCTTTATATCCTGGGTGGAAAATAACTGTATTTTCTGTAGCACGCTGGTAGACCGTATTGTTACCGGTTATCCGAGAGAAGAGGCAGAAAGCATCTGGGAAAAGCTTGGATATCGGGACAATCTTGTCGATACCGCAGAGGTATTTGCACTCTGGGTAATTGAAAGTGATAAGGACATTTCAGAAGAACTGCCGCTTCATAAGGCGGGGCTTCCTGTTATCTTTACCGATAATCAGAAGCCTTACAGAGAGAGAAAGGTACGTATCTTAAACGGTGCACATACTTCCTTTGTTCTTGCTTCTTATCTGGCAGGAAATGATTTTGTTAAGGAATCCATGGAAGATGCAGATGTGCGTAAGTTTATGATGACCACCGTGTTTGATGAAATTATTCCGACACTGACTCTTCCAAAAGAGGAATTGGTTGCTTTTGCCAATGCAGTGATTGAGAGATTTGAGAATCCATACATTAAGCATGCGTTAATGTCCATTTCCTTAAATTCCACATCCAAATGGAAATCCCGTTGTATGCCGTCCTTGACCGGTTACATTGAAAAGACAGGGGAGATTCCGTCTCATCTGGCATTTTCGCTTGCTGCACTGATGAGCTTTTATACCGGCTCCGAAATTAAGGACAGTGCACTTATCGGTCACAGAAACGGTGAAGAGTACAAGATTTTGGATGATGCGGCAGCACTTGAATTTTTTGCAGCACATTCCGCAGAAGACAGTATTACCTTTACAAAGGCATACCTCAGCAACACTGCAATCTTTGGCAGGGATCTGACAGAGTATGCAGGACTTACAGAAAAGGTAGCAGGTTACGTAGATGATATCCGCACGCTTGGTATGCGTGAGGCGATTAAGAAGGTGAATGCATAATGCAGGAATATATTATTATCAATGAAAAAGATAACGTTGCGGTTGCATTGACGGATTTAAAGGCAGGCATGATTATCCGGACAAAGAATCATGAGGTTGTTGTAAAAGAAGATATCATGCGTGGCCATAAGGTAACGCTTTGTGATATTCCGGAGGGAGAAAACGTAATTAAATACGGAAATCCAATCGGACATACGACGATGTTTGTGCCGGCAGGTTCCCATGTACATACCCAGAATATCAAGACAAATCTTGGGGAGTTGCTGGAGTATGAGTACCATCCGGTGGAAAAAGAAACATTAAAGCAGACGGCAAAGAAATCGTTTATGGGTTTTAGAAGACCAAACGGTAAGGTGGGAGTCAGAAATGAAATCTGGGTAATCCCAACGGTTGGTTGTGTCAATAACGTTGCTACGGCAATTGCAACAGCAGGGAAACTCAAATGTCATGGTTCGGTAGAGGATGTGATTGCATTTCCTCATCCTTACGGCTGTTCCCAGATGGGAGATGATCAGGAGAATACAAGAACGGTGCTTGCAGATTTAATCAATCATCCAAACGCAGGTGGCGTGCTTGTGCTCGGACTTGGTTGCGAAAACAGTAATATTCCGGTTCTGAAAGAATACATCGGTGCTTATGATGAAAACCGTGTAAAGTTTTTGCAGTGTCAGGATGTAGAGGATGAATTTGAGGCAGCGGCTGTACTTCTTGATGAACTGGTTGCCTATGCATCCGGTTTTGAGAGAGAACCAATCGATGCAAAGGAATTGATCATCGGCATGAAGTGTGGCGGTTCGGACGGACTTTCCGGTATTACGGCAAATCCTACAGTGGGAGCGTTTTCAGACCTTTTGATTGCACAGGGGGGGACAACTATTCTGACCGAAGTGCCTGAAATGTTTGGTGCAGAAACACTTCTGATGGACCGGTGTGCATCAACAGAGTTGTTTGATAAGACGGTTACGATGATTAATGATTTTAAAGAATATTTTATGCGTCATAACCAGACAATTTATGAAAATCCTTCTCCGGGAAATAAAAAGGGTGGTATTTCCACATTGGAAGACAAGTCGCTCGGATGTACACAAAAATCCGGCAAAGCACCGGTAATGGATGTACTTGCTTACGGGGCACCGGTTGTGACTAAGGGATTGAATCTCTTAAGCGCACCGGGAAATGATCTGGTTGCGGCAACGGCGCTTGCAGCGTCCGGGGCACACATTGTTCTTTTCACTACAGGACGCGGCACTCCGTTTGCGTCTCCGGTACCGACGGTAAAGATTTCCACGAATTCGCCTCTTGCGAATAAGAAAAATAACTGGATTGATTTTAACTGCGGAGTACTCGTAGAAGATGAAACAATGGATGTTCTTGCTGAAAAGTTATTTGACTATGTAATGGAGGTTGCTTCCGGTAAGAAGGTAAAAGCAGAAGAGGCCGGGTTCCATGACATGGCAATCTTTAAACAGGGTGTAACACTGTAGTTAGGATACAGAACAAGTTATCAAGAAATCATAGATTTAGTACTAGAATTTTTGGACAAGATGTAGTACTATAGAAATAGCGATTTTATTTAAATTATTTTCAAAAGGAGATTAAAAAAATGGCAAAAGTAGTAACAATGGGCGAAATTATGTTAAGATTATCCACTCCGGGCAATGAAAAGTTCATTCAGGCGGATGAATTTGATGTATGCTATGGCGGTGGTGAAGCGAACGTAGCAGTTTCTTTAGCAAATTACGGACACGATGCAGAATTTGTAACAAAGGTTCCAAAGAACCCTATCGGTGAGTGTGCTGTGGCAGCGTTAAGAAAGATGAACGTTGCTACAAATAACATCGCATACGGCGGTGAGAGACTTGGTATCTACTTCCTTGAGACAGGTGCTTCCATGAGAGCATCCAATGTAGTATATGACAGAGCACATTCCTCTATTTCTACTGCAACAGCAGAAGATTTTGATTTTGATAAGATTTTTGAAGGTGCTGACTGGTTCCACTTCACAGGTATCACTCCTGCGGTATCCGATGCAGCAGCAGAGCTTACAGAAGTAGCATTAAAGGCAGCAAAGAAGGCAGGCGTTAAGGTTTCCGTTGACTTAAACTTCCGTAAGAAATTATGGTCTTCTGAAAAGGCTCAGAAGGTTATGACAAACTTAATGCAGTATGTTGACGTTTGTATCGGTAACGAAGAGGATGCGGAAAAGGTACTTGGCTTCAAGCCGGGTAACACAGATGTAACCAGCGGTGAATTAGAGCTTGCAGGTTACAAGAGCATTTTCGAGCAGATGGTTGAAAAGTTCAACTTCGAATACGTAATCAGCTCCTTAAGAGTAAGCCACAGTGCCTCCGATAACGGCTGGTCTGCATGTATCTACTCCAGAGATACTAAGGAATTCTATCATTCCAGAGAATACAGAGTATGTCCAATCGTTGACCGTGTAGGCGGCGGTGACTCCTTCGCAGGTGGTACCATTTGTGGTTTCCTTGATGGAAAGAATTTTAAGGATGCGCTTGAATTTGGTGTAGCGGCTTCCGCATTAAAGCATACCATCCCTGGTGATTTTAACCTCGTTTCCAGAAGCGATGTAGAAGGCTTAGTTGGTGGCGACGGCTCCGGCAGAGTACAGAGATAAGTTGCAATTGAATAGAGTATCACGTTTGAGCTGTGGCTTGTCCATGGCTCAAACTTACATAAAACATAAATTAGAAAGAGGTAATACATATGGAACTTAGAACAGCAGCATCCCCAAGAGATGTAAAGCACTATACAACAGACAGACTTCGTGAGGAGTTTTTAATCGATGATTTATTCCATGCAGATGAGATAAAGCTGGTATACAGCCATATCGACAGAATTATTACCGGTTCTGCAGTTCCTGTCGCAGGAAAGCTTGTCCTTACCGCAGGCGATGAACTCAGAGCAGACTATTTCCTTGAGAGACGTGAAATGGGCGTTATCAATATCGGTGGTGCCGGTGTGATTACCATTGACGGCAGAGAATATGAAGTAAATTACAAAGAAGGCATGTACATCGGTATGGGATCTAAGGACATTTCCTTTGCAAGTGTGGATGCAGCAAATCCTGCAAAGTTTTATTTAAACAGTGCACCTGCTCATAAGACATATCCTACAGTGCTTATTAAGCCGGAAGGTACACCTGCTGACGGTGTTGTTATCGTAAAGGATTGCAACAAGGTGGAACTTGGTAATCTTGCAGATTCCAATCACAGAACCATTTGTAAGTATATCTTACCGGGCCAGGTAGAGAGCTGCCAGCTTGTTATGGGTATGACAAAGTTAGAAGAAGGCAGTGTTTGGAACACCATGCCATGTCATACACATGACAGAAGAATGGAAGTATATTTATACTTTGATATGAAGGACGATGCACTTGTATTCCATTACATGGGTGAGCCTACAGAGACAAGACACATTGTAATGAAGAATGAGCAGGCTGTGATTTCTCCAAGCTGGTCCATTCATTCCGGCTGTGGTACCAGAGCCTACACCTTTATCTGGGGCATGGTTGGTGAAAATCAGGCGTTTGATGATATGGACGGCGTTGCTATGGGCGACCTCCGTTAAGTAGAAAAAATGAACTGAAATATGAAAAGGATTCCTGCGTAGTGTATCGAAGGGAATAACTCGGAACTATATTCCTTGCTGCTCCGCGTCAAAGTCGCAGCGCCGGAATGTAGTTCAGAAAGTTATTCCTGCTATATGTTACGAGGAATCCTTGTTTTATTTTTGTCTGTGTGGATGTTTGTTCGTAGTTTCAGGAGAAAGAGGAGGATAGGCCGGAGATGATAGAGAAGTTGTTGCTGGAATATGGCATAAAGGGTAAAGATGAAAAGGGTTTGTTTATTTCGGAAACTATGCCACAGGAAACACTGTTAGCAGAGGTTTTGCCGAAATTTGCAAAGATAAAAACGGAAACGGACAGGAATTATAATGAATTGGTGGAACAGTGCCGTCAGGCAGTGATTTCTTATCCGGACAGTGAACTGATTTTTGTAATGCTTGCTGAAGTATTGGAGCAGATGTCAGAACAGATTTTTGAGCATTATCAGACAGTGAGAACGCTCCTTTGGGAACAGTACCCGGCAGTTGCCGGCCAAAAATCGGACATGGTTTATTATGCGCTTGCAAAAGGATGTTTTTATAAAGCTTTTTTAACAGAAAAATACGAGGATGCATTTGTAGCCGTGCTTGCTGAAAAACAGACATATCCGAAGGCGTATCAGGAAGTACTCCGGTTAAGTGGACAGTTTCGTAGTATAATGCAGGGAGAGAAAGGGAGAATCTTATGGACAAAGTAAAATTTGATGTCATCTTAAAAACTGCCAGAAGCCTTGTGTTAGAGATAAAAGACAAGGGATGTTATACTTCGGAAGAAGAGTATGACGTATATGTCAATGGTGTAAGAACACTGCGAAATAACAAGATTGTAGTATCAATATTTGATTTAAAACCGGCAACGGCTTATGAAATCCAGGTTAAATTTGCCGAAGCGGAGTCGGAGATTGTGACGGTTTACACAGAAAATGAATTTGTTACGTTAAATGTTCGGGAATTTGGTGCAAAAGGCGACAATGTAAATGATGATACGCTGTTTATCCAATGTGCCATCAATGCATGCCCAAAAGGCGGACGAGTATGGATTCCGGCAGGAGATTATCGGATTACGACATTGTTCTTAAAAAGTGATTTGATTTTGGATTTAGACAGAGGGGCAACACTGTATGCGTCAACAGACCGTACGAAATTCCCGATTTTGCCGGGCTTTATCACGAGTTATGATGAGATGGAGCAGTACAATCTCGGTACATGGGAAGGCAATCCACTGGATTGTTTTTCTGGGATTATTACAGGAATTAATGTATCCAATGTCCTGATTACCGGACAAGGTACGATTGACGGCTGTGCTTCTCACGACAACTGGTGGAAAGATCCGAAAAATCGAACGATTGCTTTCCGTCCAAGACTTGTTTTTTTAAATCATTGTGAGAATGTGACGCTTCATGGCGTAAAGTTCCAGAACAGCCCGTCCTGGAATCTGCATCCGTATTTTTCAAATCATTTAAAATTCATTGATTTAGTTGTACTGAATCCGGCAAATTCACCGAATACGGATGGTTTGGACCCGGAATCCTGCGAGGATGTAGAAATTATCGGTGTATATTTTTCGCTGGGAGATGATTGTATTGCCATCAAATCCGGAAAGATTTATATGGGTGCAAAGTATAAAACACCGTCAAAGAATCTGATGATTCGTCAGTGCTGTATGAGGGATGGTCATGGTTCCATTACCATCGGAAGTGAAATGGCAGGCGGTGTACGTAATGTAACGGTCAAAGATTGTAAATTCCTGCATACGGATCGCGGACTTCGTATCAAGACAAGGCGCGGTCGCGGTAAGGATGCCATTATTGACGGTATTTTATTTGAAAACATTGAAATGGATCATGTGATGACTCCGATTGTCATCAATGAGTTTTATTTTTGTGACCCGGACGGACATAGTGAATACGTGCAGTCCAAAGAATATCATCCGGTAGATGACAGAACACCTTATATCGGGAAAATGAAATTTAAGGACATCAAGGCTACCAACTGTCATGCGGCAGCTGCCTATATGTATGGTCTTCCGGAAGAGAAGATAAAGGAAGTCGTTTTTGAAAATGTAGAGATTTCTTATGCAGATGAGGCGATGGAAGGTGTGCCTGCGATGATGGACGGAGCAGGAAAAACGAAAAAATTAGGCTTCTTTGCAAAAAATGTGGAGAAATTGACATTAAGACAGGTGGAGGTTTCCGGACAGGAAGGAGACCGACTGATTCTGGATGACATTGATAGTTTTACAGAAGAATAATCTATAAGAGTAGTAAGGATAGAACACAAAATAGGCTCTGCGGTAAGAGGAAGAAACCGCAGAGCTTTTGCATTCTCTTCTTTAAGGAAGAAGAGTGACATTTACTTTGAGAAAATCTGCATAACCCGCATGAATACATGGGTCTAATGCTGTAGAAAATATTCCGGTTTTTGCCCCGGTCCAGGTATGGCCCTTTGGATTGGAGTCAAACGGTATTTCTGAAAAATCCAGTTGATTATTCAAACAAAATGACATATGACAGATTCTGGTTTTATCAAAGGCGATACGCAAAATTGCAGATTCCACCCTGCATTCTACATTCATAGAATAGAGGATGTGTTCCTGCTTTTGTCCGGTATCATCTGTTTCTGATGCCAGATAACGCAGATGAAGGGAGTCGTCTGTTCGCTCAAAGAACAGAGCAGTGTATTCCTTTCCAATCATGAGAACACCGGCACGTTCGTTTTCTTTGAGCCCGGAAATATCCAAGAAAAAATCAGCCGTAAACGAAGGGCAGATTATTTTTTGCGTCAGGACATTCGCACAGTTCCAAAGAAGAGGAGAAGCCTCGTTCGTTGGATTTATACTGTAAAGCCGTAGGGCGCCTTTTCGTTCGGTCAGAGTGTAAAACTCTTTTTTGGGGTTGCCAAGCCATTGCCACTGCAAACCAAGCGATGTTCCGGAAAAATCATCCGAGGCAAAAAGATAAGTCGGTAAAACATTTGGGCATCCGGCAGGTTTTTTATAAATCAGCTGTGGTTCTCCACAACCGGTATTGTCGATGTCTTTTCCGATGACAGGCCAGTCGTTTTCCCAAATCACGGGCTGAAGATGCGAAATTCTTCCGTAAACACCGGCGTCCTGAAAGTGCAGAAACCATTCTTCACCGGAAGGAGTATCGACGAGACCGCCCTGATGAGGTCCGTTAATGTCGGAAGCTCCCTGCTGCATTACGGTTTTTGCTTCATATGGTCCGTAAATGGTTTTAGAACGGAGGGCAACCTGCCAACCGGTTTTTACGCCACCTGCAGGGGCGAAAATATAGTAATAGCCGTTTCTTTTATATATTTTTGGTCCTTCAATCGTCGGATTTTCGGTCGAACCGTCATAAAGAAAGGTGTCGTCTCCAAGGCAGCTTGTACCATCGGTACTCATCGGGAAAATGCCCAAAATGCTTTTAAAGCCGATGCGGCTTTTGGCATAAGCGTGAATGACATAAGCGGTACCGTCTTCGTCCCAAAAAGGACATGGATCAATGTAGCCTTTGCCGGAAAGCAGAAGATGAGGAGCAGACCAGTCACCAAGTGGGTCTTTGGTTTTTAACATGAAAATTCCCTCATCAGGCATGCCGACAAAAATGTAAAATTCACCGTTGTGGTAGCGGATACTTGGAGCCCAGATGCCTTTCGCATGGGCAGGCATATCATAGGTAGCAAAAGGAAGGCTTTCCTTGATAGCATAGTTTTTTAATTCCCAGTTGATAAGATCCTTTGAAACCAGAATCGGAAGTCCCGGAATATAGTTAAAGCTGGAGGCTGTCATATAAAAGGTGTCACCGACACGGATGACATCTGGGTCGGAATAATCCGCATATAATACAGGATTTTGAAAGGTACCGTCTCCGAGGTCGGAGCGCCATAAACGGGAATCATTCATAGGTCATTCTCCTGAAAATTATTTATTAAAACCAATGTGCAGTTATAATCCGTCGTTTGTCATAATCAATCAATCAATCAAATCTGCCGGATTATCTGCAAATTCATCCAAAAGAAGTTCTGCATAAACTCCGCCAAGTTTTTTTAGCTCTTCGGCAATAATCCCGGCAAATTTCATGGCACCTTCATAGCGAAGATGTGTATTGTCTTCCTTGCCGTCCGGATAATTTTCGTACAGACCGGCAGGAAAATTCATGAACCATTGTTTGCTGTTTTTTTCACCGGTTTCTATTAAAAGCCTGCGGCTGAGTTCACACAAATCAATGACAGGAACAGAAAGCCTTTTGCCAAGCTGTTTCATGGCTTCCGGATAATCACCGTGGGTTCCTTCTGTAAGGTTTCCTTCGGAATCGAACTTTCTGCGGTAGAGAGGTGTGATCAAAAGTGGATGTGCCTTACGGTTTCTTGCGACGTTAATATATTTTTCTAAATTTATCTGGTAATCATCAAACGGAGCGCAGTAGCGGTCAGGGTCGTCCTGTTTTTCATCATTGTGCCCAAACTGGATAAACAGGAAGTCTCCTTCACGTAAATCGTTATAAATGGCGGCAAGACGCCCCTGGTCAATGAAACTCTTTGTGCTGCGTCCGTTCACGGCGTGATTCTGTACGATGTGTTCCCTTTTTAAATATAGTGGAAGTGCCTGACCGATACCGGTCTGCGGATAAGATAAAAACGTGTTCTGGGCTACGGTGGAATCTGCCGCATAATATATTCTAGCCATAACTGCCTCCTAAAATAGTGAACCCTTCCGTTATGTAAGGGTTTACATTAATCAAAATCCGACTCCGGTTTTTGCATAAATTATCTGTTTTTTATGCAAAAAGAACCGATAAAATTATACCAAATGTGTGGTTTGATTGCAACTTAAAACCACTTTTTTGTTCAAAAAAACCAAAAATGAAAGCGGTTACATTTTATAAATCAAAAAAATGAAGTTCAGAAAACCGCATAAATAAAGGATTCTTTGAAATAATTGATAAAAAGTACGAAAAAATATAAATTAAATCTTGTTCAAAACATACAAAATGTGGTATGCTATAGATATATAATTTTGTATAAAAAATATAAAAACGAAATAAAGATGGAGGGTATCATTTCATGAGAAAGACAGGTAAGAAAATTTTGGCTGTTGTTCTTGCAGCTACAATGCTCACAGGACTTACTGCATGCGGCGGCGGTGGTGGAAAAGAAGAATCGCCGGAGCTGACCAAGTTAACTATTATGGTAGATAACACCGTGCAGTTTGCGGACATGTTACATGCCGGTAGCGATTTTGAGGCAGAGCTTGAGAAACTGATGGGCGTGGATATTGAATTTATTAAGCCGGATCATTCCGGTTATTATGACACCGTGAGCCAGACCTTTGCGGGTTCTCCGGATAACTGGCCGGATATCGTGCTTCTTGGATCTACGTATTATGCATCCTACGCAGCAAGCGGTGTTCTTGCTGACATTACAGAAATTTGGGAAAACTCCTCAGTGAAGGCTTCCGGAGTTATTACAAATGAAAAAGCAGTGACAGACTGTATGGTAGATGGAAAATTATACGGTATTGCTCCTGCAAGAGGTAACGGATGTGTTACTTACATAAAGAAATCATGGTTAGAGAAGGCAGGAATTGAAAAGGTTCCTACTACATATGCAGAATATACGGCAATGCTGGATGCATTTGCAGAAATCAGTCCGGATGGTTATGCTCTTACTTCTGCCGGCCTGATTAATGAAGAGGCTCCTTATGTAAACTATCTTCCTGAGTTTTTCCAGGATGCTTATCCTGATTTCTATCAGAATGAAGATGGCGTCTGGGTAGATGGTTTTACAGAGGATTCCATGAAAGAAGCAATGGAAAGACTGATTGAAGCTTACAGCAAGGGCTGGATTGACAAGGAATTTGTAACAAATAATACAGCAAATGCACGTAATAAGTTCTATGCAGACAAGTGTGGCGTATTTACCTATTGGGCAGGTACCTGGGCAACCACTCTTTCGGAAAGACTTGCAAATTCCGGTCTGGATTCTGAACTGATTGCCATGGAACCGATTGAAGAAGTGGGACAGTATATTGAGAGATTCCCAACAGTATGGGCTATTACATCTGCATGTAAGAATCCGGAGCAGGCATTTGAGTTATTCTTCGGTACGATGTTTGACGGCGGAGAAGGACAGGTTGTCTGGACCTTTGGTGTAGAAGACGTACATTGGAGTACAAAGGCTGAAAAAGTTATTTTAAGTACAAAGCCGGTTACTATTTTAAATTATGCAGAGGGTGAATTCCATTTTAAGGCTGACCTTGAAACGGGTGATTCCCAGTACATGAAGAGCCACATTGATCCAATTCTTTCTTATGCAACGTTTAAGGATGGTGCGGATGTGTCCGGTGGCGCGGTAGATGAACGAGCGGCAGAAGTGGCGCAGATGTTCTTTGATAATTGCAAGAATGCTCCGACTATTGCTGCAAACAGCACCATTGCTGTATACCAGTCTGAAATTATGAGACTTAGAATTGAGCTTGTAAGCCAGGTGGCTGCAGGTACAATTTCAATTGAAGATGCTTATGCAAAGTATGAAGCTGAGCAGGGCGCTAACGTTAAGACTGTTTTAAACTCCTTAAATGGGAAATAAACGGTAAATAAAAGGGAGAATTCTCATGGAGAAGAGGAAAAAGAAGAAGAACATGGTGAGTACAAAGCCTTTGTCGGTAAGACTTTATAATTACCGCTGGTTTTATCTCATGTTTGTGCCGGTATTGGCGTTTTTGATTGTATTTCATATTTTACCGTTATCGGGACTCAGATACATGTTCTACCATTATACCAATGCGTTTAACATTAAATGGATTGGCCTGGAAAACTTTGAAACACTGTTTTCTAAGCCTGCATTTTGGAATGCATTTGTGAATACACTGGAACTTAGTATCATCAAGCTTTTGCTGAATACCTTTATGGCGGTTATCATTTCGCTTTTGTTAAACGAAATGGTGAACATCTATTTTAAGAAGGTAACGCAGACGATTATTTATCTGCCGCATTTTATGTCGTGGGTGGTAACCGCTTCTGTGTTTACGTTAATCCTGTCCACGTACTCCTCGGGTCTTGTAAATACCTTACTTAAGAATATCGGTATTATTGAGGTGGGAGAGGAAATTGAATTTCTGGCTTCGGTTGACTGGTGGCGTTTTACTTATTACCTGATTAATATCTGGAAGGATACCGGATGGGGAACTATCATTTTCCTTGCAACATTATCCGGTATCAGTCCTGAGCTTTACGAAGCGGCACAGATTGACGGTGCAAACAGATGGGACCGTATGCGTTTTATTACGTTCCCTAGTCTTGCAAATACCATTATTACGGTATTAATCTTAAATCTTGCAAAGATTATGAATCTGTTTGAATCGGTATTCGTTTTAAAGAATGATATTGTTACGGATGTAGCACAGGTACTGCAGACATATACTTACGATATCGGTTTTGCGGTAGTACCGGACTTTGGTCTGTCAACGGCGGTTGGTTTCTTCCGTTCGTGTGTCGGCTGTTTGCTCGTACTTGTTTGTAATTATGTCAGTAAAAAAATCCGCGGACGCGGAATCGTATAGGAGGTTGCAGTATGGAAAAGAACACAAAATTTTCACGTACCGCTATTGCCTTAATGATTCTGTGTGTGCTGATGGTAGTTGCTTTCTTTCTGCCACTCAGTACAGGAAACGGCATGTTCAGTTTCAGCGGCGATGCGGCTTACAATGTAATTGATGTTATTGGTTTTATTTTTGATTCTTCTGTAATTACCACAAGCACGATGCTGGCATTTCAGATTCCTTTTATTATGTCATGTATTGGTCTTGTGCTTGTTCTGGTGGCAGTTGTGGTACTTTTTGTAATGACAATCCGTCGTACCAATGTAAGTGTCAGAAGAGTATTGGCAGTTTGTATTTTGTTTACAACATTATTTATGGGATTTTTGTTTAATACAAGCCTCACGAGTGTGGCAAAAGAGGTAACTGCACAGGATGAAAAGACCGGTGTAACTAAAGTAGTAAAAGAATCAAACAATTTCTACAACGTATACCCGGAATTTAAGATTAAAATGGAAGTGGCAAACGGTTCTGCTAACAAGTGGAAACAGCCAATTCTGAAATTTAAAGAGGTTTTATCTGAGGTATTCCCGGCAGAAGAGATTCCGGCAGTAGAGGCAAAGCTGGATGAACTTTATACATATGCTGATCAGTATGGTTACGGAAAGATTGATTCGTCCAAGGAATATAAGAAAGCAAACCAGAAAATTCTTACGGAGCTTCAGGCGTTGATTGAAGTGGAAGAGCAGGAGATGATGTTTGAAACATATTTTGGCAGCATGACAAAGTCTGTTTCTGCAGTTTCCTCTACCTTTGGTGTGGGATATCTGTTAGCAGTTTTCTTTGCTGTTATTATTTGTGGATTGTGCTACTCCGAACGGAGTGCGGAAGGCTATAAGAATAACGGTATTCCGGCAAACTGCATGTATGTTGGTATCGGACTTCTGATAGTAGTTCTTGCATTGGTGTATCCGATGTTTAAGGTAGAAACCCTGACTACCGGACTTACGGGAACTTCGCTTTTGGTTGCACTGTGTGCTCTTCCGAAGGTATTAAACCTGACACAGATGGGCGGGGAGCTCGGCATTAATGTGGCTGAATTAAATCAAGGCATGATGGTTGCTGGATTGTTATGCCTGGTTCTTGCACTTGCCAGCATTATGGTGTTTGTTGTCATGGCAGCAAGAAAGAAGTGCTTTAAACTGCGCCGGGCGTTTTCGATTGCAGGCTGTGTGCTGTTGATTCTTGGCGGTGCATTTGCAGGTGCGGGCTTTGGCGAGAGTGGCATTTCCATGGATATTATGTATTTCCTGGTGGTTGGTATTTCTATCGGTGCGGCGTTGATTCCGTTTACGGTATATCAGGATAAGGAACGTTATAAAGTGTTTTCTGTCATAAATGTTATTCTTTTCCTGTTGATTTGTGCGTTTATCATTGTACCTCTTTGGAAGGTGCTGGTAGACTCATTGGATGCACAGGCCGGTTATGGTCTTAGAATGTGGCCAAAGGAATTTTCTTTAGAAGGTTACCGTATTATTTTGAGTACGGAGACGATGAGAAAGCCATTCCTGATTTCGGTTCTGACGACAGTGTGCGGAACCTGTCTCGGATTGTTGATTTCCACACTCGGTGCGTATGTACTGATTCAGTTTGATATGCCGGGTAGAAATTTTCTCGCGGGACTTTTACTGTTCACTATGATATTCCAGGCGGGTATTATTCCGGTTTATCTTGTTATGACGGAGCTTCATCTGACGAATACACTCTGGATTGTTATTCTGATGCCGGCAATTAACGTATATAACCTGGTGCTGATGAGAAACTTCTTTGAGGGTATTCCGAAGAGCTTGTTTGAATCGGCGTCTATTGATGGATGTACTCCGATGGGAACCTTTATTAAGATTGTGCTCCCATTATCAAAGGCAGCGCTTGCATCCATCGGTCTGATGTTTGCGGTATCTTATTGGAATGATTATACAAACTATAAGTTGTATATTACGAATACCAGCATCCATAACTTCCAGATGAAGTTAAGAGCCCTGTTCTTCAGTTCTGATCTTCCGGAAGCTGGAACCGGTGCGAATACAGAGACCTTAAAGAATGCATCAATCATGGTGGCAATTTTACCGTTTATGATTGCATATCCATTCTTACAGAAGTACTTTGTAAAGGGTGTCAATGTCGGGGCGGTAAAAGAATAACCGGATTGTAGGAAGCGGAAGAATATAGTATAATTTACAGGAAAGCTTGTTGCGTACAGGCTTTCCTGTTTCATTGTACCAGACCTATTTTGCTACGATTGTTAATCAGATTTCCAATCTTACAGAAAGAGTCAAAATTTAATTATATTTTAATCTCATGCTTATTGCATTTTTATGTGAAATGTGGGAAGATAACTGCAATAAAGATTTTAGAAGGAAAGTCCTCTGCCCGCGTTTGGGCTCGTATTTTCCTTCGGAAAACAAAGGAGGATTGAAAAATGGGAAGAGCAGGAGGCGGCGGTGGAGGCCGTGCTGGTGGAGGCCGCAGTGGCGGCGGTAGTTTTTCAAGAGGAGGCGGTGGTGGCCGAAGCTTTAGCGGTGGCGGCGGCAGACCGGGCGGAAGCTTTGGTGGTCCTTCGCATCATGGCTCGATGCACCATGGACCGGTGCATCATGGACCGATGCATCACAGGCCGATGCATCATAGACCATATTATCACCATCATCACCATCATCATTATGGGGGATTCCTTTTTGGACCTTGGTTCTGGGGACCTAGATATGGAAGAACGGTTATTATAAATAACGGTGGTGGCAACGGTGGTTATGCCGATGGAACATATTCTTCACAAAATATGCAGGGCACGGCATCTTATTCGGAGCCGCAGCCAATGACAGTGGATCAGAAAATCCGTCAGGCAGAGAAATTCCAGCAGGAAGCTGTGAATGGAAAAAAGAAAGCCATGAAGATACTTGCGGTTGCAGCGGTGATTTTTGCACTTGGATTGCTGATGAGCTTTCTATCAAAGCAGAACGCTTATGAGATGGCAGAATTGTCAGGAACAGTGAATGCAGGCTATGCTTATGATGACGGATTTACATACAATGGTGGAAAGACAGAGAAGGCCTGCAAGTATTTTTATGAAAAGACCGGTATTCCGTTGTTCTTCTATACATTAGGTGATTATGACGGAGAAGCTTCTACTTGCGATGATTATACCATGCAGCTTTATGATACATTGTTTCAGGATGAAAACCATGTGCTGGTGGCCTACTATGACAATGTGGACTGGTGGAGCTGGGCAATTGGTGAAAATGCGGTGTCTTACATGGGAAGCTGGGAGGTAAACGATCTCATTGACACCATTTATCTTTTCTGGGATAATTACAGCCTGAGCAATGATGCGGTTTTGGCAAGAGGAATTGAAGCGTATGCCGATGATATGACGCGGGGAGATCAGGGTACGCAGTTTTTTGCCGTATTTCTGTATATTGTTGCCGGAGTGGTTGCCATTGTAGCGGTCGTTTCATATGCAAATAACAACAAAGAAGAAAAGTTCTTTGAAGAAGAAATAGAAAAGCTCCGTATGGAGAAGATGCGTGGCGCGTAAATAAAATCTTATTAACATGACAGGAAGAGAGACACTATGAAGAGAGATAAGTACTTATTTATTCATTTTATCGGAGAAAGTGAGCATGGTGAACAGGTTTATTTCTCATTAAGTGAGGACGGATTGCATTGGAATGACTTAAACGGAGGCCGTCCGGTGCTGGTATCTGATATCGGAGAAAAAGGAGTACGCGACCCGTTTATGGTACGTGACGAGCAGAATAACTGCTTTTATCTGATTGCAACTGACTGCCGCATTGCAAGCGGAAAAGGCTGGGCAGTAGCGCAGTTTGAAGGAAGTAAGGATATTATTGTGTGGAAGTCAGAGGATCTGGTACACTGGAGCGAGCCTTGGAACTGTACGGTGGCAATTGAAGAAAGCGGATGCGCCTGGGCGCCGGAAGCTATCTATGATGAAGAAAAGGAAGCTTTTCTTGTATTCTGGGCATCCATGACACAGCTTGGCAATGTAAAGCATAAGCAGCGTATTTTTGCATCTTATACAAAGGATTTTGTAACATATACGGAAGCCGAGCTTTACATTGAACGTGATAAGCATGTGATTGATACCGATATTATCCGTATTCCGGAAGGTTATGTGCGTTTTTCTAAGGATGAGACCACAAAGAACATCTGCATGGACTTTGGTAAGACATTGGATAAGGATAATTTCTCGGATGTACATTGTCCGGTACTTGACAATCTGTACGGTGTGGAAGGACCGATTGCATTCCCAATGGAGGACGGTAAAAAGTGGTGTTTGTTTGTAGACCGGTATTCGGAAGGCAAGGGTTATCTGCCGCTGATTTCTGAGGATGTGTTGTCCGGCGAATTCCGTATTCTGGATGAATCGGAATATGATATGGGCAAGACCTTAAAACGTCATGGAGGTATTCTGCCGATTACGGAGGAAGAGTATAACCGCTTAAAGAAAGTATATAAGTAAAAATACAGGCTGACTTTTCGTGGTCAGCCTGATTTTAAAGGGATGAAAAAGGAGAAAACGACATGGCAAAAAGAATTCATGTAAGACCGGGTAAGACACAGTCAAAGGCAGGTTTTATTGTAGGTATTATTTTCTGTTTATTCGGATTGTTTGTTGCAATTCCGATTTTCGGACCGTTTGGTATTGTATGGACAGCAGTGGCCGGTTGGATTGCATATTCCCATTGGCGGAACGGCTTTACAGATAAGGGAATTGACAGTAAGGTGATTGAAATTGAGGATGACGGCGATGATGTTACGGTAACGGAGCATCCGGGATTCGGATACCGCAGTTATTCGTATACTTCGGAAAGCAATGAGACAAAGTCGGATGACAATGACATTGAGGAACGGTTAAGATCGTTGCAGAGCCTCTATGACCAGCGCTTGATTACGAAAGAAGAGTATGACGAAAAGAAACAGGAGATTTTAAAGGAATTATAAGCGGAGTTTGACGCTAAGCTAAACGGGAAAAGGGAGAAGATGTGATGGGTACATATTGTGGGAAAGACTGTTCGGATTGCAGTTATAAAGAAGAATTAAATTGTTCCGGATGTAAAATGGGACCGGGCAGAGTGATTGATGGGGATTGCAAACTGGCTCGTTGTTGTCGCGATAAAGGACATGAAAACTGTGAAACCTGTATGAATAAACGGAATTGCGGTATGTGGCTGGATAAAGGAAGCATGGCGAGACGAAGAATAGAAACAATAGAAGAGGAAGCAAAGAAAAAGGAAGAAAACATTGTAACGGCACAGTCATTGGCAAAGTGGGTAAAGATTTTGTTCTGGCTTCTCATTCCAATGGAATTGTTTACATTACTGGGACATGAAAGAGTAATTGCGATTTTTCCGGTGCTTGAGCTTCCTTCTGCCGTAGCGTCTGCTGTGGTAGAAATGATATATGCCGGTGTGTTATATCGGATGGCAAAAGAAAAGGCAGTTTATAAAAGACCAGCTTTGCTTCTTGGAATAGGAGCGATATTTGGTTTGTTGGGGCTTTTGACTCCGGATGAAAACGCTTGGATGCTGTTGGTTAGTATTCCGCTTCTGGTAATTTCTTTTGTTGCAACTTATTTTGAGTATACGGCACATGCTGCTGTAGTAGCACCATTCGATTTGGAACTGAGCGAGAACTGGCATAAAATATGGAAGTGGTCTCTCTATAGTATTATTGGTATTTTTGCGAGTGTGTTCTTGCTTTTGATTGTGCCGATACTTGGCGGACTTGCCATGCTTGGTTGTGCAATTCTTCTTGTTGTAACATTTATATTAAAGTATGTTTATCTGTACCGAATGATGAAACTGTTTCAGGCATATTAAAGAATAGAAGGAATGAATTTAGAGGTAAATCGTAGGGTTTACCTCTTCTTTATGATACTAATAACGATTGCACTTTATGGTAAAATGTGGTATATTATAGGTGTATTAAAAAATACAAAGCAAGGATACGAAGAGCAATATAAGTAATGCATTTTTAATCAAATTTTTCATTTATCGATTGCGAGGTGTTTCCAATGGTTTGTGAAAGCATGTGACGTATTGTCTATATTTTTGATTAGCAGGTTATATATGTATAAGAAAATATTTTGTTTTATAGTATGCATTACCATCTTAGTATCAACTAACATATCTATAGTAACGTTTGACGGAACAGTTCAGCCATATGAAGAAATGGAATATAATTATGATTTGGTGTCCAAGGACGATTGGGAAAATACAGAAATTGGAGAATATCCTATCGATGTGGATTCTGAAATATGGAGTCAATTATCTTATTCTGAAGCAGCAGCGGCTTGTGATATGCCGAAAGAATATGCAGAAAGTCTTACTACAGAAGAACTTGTCGACTATGCAGTAAACTATCCGTTCTTAATGGATATCTTTGCTTATGATAATTTTACAGATGGAATGAATCATCTTGTAAATAAATCCTCAGTATTCGAAGAACTTTTTTCGAGAGTGGATTGTTATGATGAGCTTATTGCAGAGTATTTGGAGCTTGATATTGATTATGAAGAGGTTTCTAAGAGTCATGATGTTTGTGATACAAATTATGATATCGAAGTGTTTATTGAGATATATCTTGGATTAAATTATGATTTACTTTCATATAAACAAGCAGAACGATTTATTGAAGAGTATGAGGTTAAGTTTTCAAGCATGAATGAAGAGTGTCAAGAATCCTCATTTTCTACATTTGTTTATGACGCAATCGATGAAAAAATGGGTGCAATTCCTACAAGTGCTATTCCTGAAAACTTGACTACTAAATTTGTGCATTCATCAGAAGAATGTACCGTTGCAACTACATCGTCAAACTATAAAATATGTTCGAATTGTCAAGCACTTGTTTTGGAGACTTTTATTAATGTAAATGGTAAGGATGTTCTTTGTTATGAATGGATATCAGGAGGGATGACAGCAGAAGATATTCTTAATACGGATAATTATGTGACTAGTGCGCATCCTTCATTTTATAGACTTAGGAGTGCATCAAGTAAATATAACTGTCATTCTTATGCATGGTATTCGGAATCGTATTCTAATGTTTACTGGATTAATGATCCTTCACCTATTTACGAAAATGCAAATTATTGGTTATTGTTGGATACTCAGACAGGTAATTTACAGGCGGACGATAGAATTACATTTTGGTCCAGTGGTAAGATTGCACATTCTGCAATCGCAGAAAGTTCAACGGTTTGCAGATCGAAACTTGGACATTGGGGAATATATCGAACAACGATTTCTGAAATGGAGAGTTTTTATGGTGCATCATCGATAGAGGTATATACTTCAAATTAGTCCACACGGAGGAAAATTTATGAAAAAAGAATTGGTTTGTTGCATATTATTACTTTTTGTTGCAGTTCTGTTTGGTGGGTGTGGAGCATCGGCAGATGCATCGGAACTATCCGATAAGGAGATGGCGGCTGCTGTAAACCCATATGCTTCTACTTATGCAGAAATGTCTTCGGGTAAGTATACAGTAAATGAAGATGGAACCTATACCTGTAGAGGTTATAACTTCAAGTATAAAATAACCGTTTCAGGGCAAGAGGGAGAAGCATATACGACATTTATTGTTTTAACAAATAATCTTGAAATTTCTTTTGAAGAAGTTCGCTACAGAATGATATCAAATGAGATGTTTTTCGACGAACCTGAATTTGTGGTAGTAAGCTTCTACTATTAAAATTCATTAGTTATTATCAGGCAGAGGTTGAAAAGAGGATGAAAAGAGTCTTCCGACAACCTCTGTTTTGTATTTCTGGGTAATCAAACTTTGATTGTCTTATCTCTATATAAAAAACACTGGATTTTTTTGAAAAATTGTGTATAATAGAAATGATGGGCGTACTATGCCCAAATATGCGGGGCTTGTGTTCCGGGACTTCTGAATAGTACATTGCGGTCACGGGATGTTTTATTCAGTTGTTTCGGCGGCTCCGTAAATCTTAAATTTAAAGGAGATTAAGAAACATGAGTTACAAGAGTTTTTCTATGGAACTTGCCGGCAGAACATTAACAGTTGATGTTGGCAGAGTAGCAGCTCAGGCAAACGGTGCAGCTTTCATGCACTACGGTGATACCACAGTATTATCCACAGCAACAGCATCCGAAAAGCCAAGAGATGGCATTGATTTCTTCCCTCTTTCCGTAGAGTACGAAGAAAAGTTATACGCAGTGGGTAAGATTCCTGGCGGTTTCACCAGAAGAGAAGGTAAGGCATCTGAAAATGCAATCCTTACTTCCCGTGTTATTGACCGTCCGATGAGACCATTATTCCCGAAGGATTACAGAAATGATGTCACCATCAACAACATGGTTATGTCCGTAGATCCTGAGTGCAGCCCTGAACTGACTGCTATGCTTGGTTCTGCTATTGCAGTAGCTATTTCCGACATTCCATTCGATGGTCCATGTGCTACCACACAGGTTGGTATGGTAAACGGCGAGTTTATTTTCAATCCAAACGCATCCCAGAATGCAAATTCTGATTTAAAGCTTACTGTAGCATCTACAAGAGATAAGGTTATCATGATTGAAGCCGGTGCAAATGAAGTTCCGGAAGATAAGATGATTGAAGCTATCTACGCTGCACATGCAGTAAACCAGCAGGTAATCGAGTTCATTGACAAGATTGTTGCTGAGTGCGGTAAGGAGAAGCACACATACACCAGCTGTGCAATTCCGGAAGAATTATTCGCAGCAATCCGCGAAATCGTCCCTCCTGCAGAAATGGAAGTGGTGATGTTTGCAGAGCAGAAGCAGGTTCGTGAGGATAGAATCCGCGAATTAAAGGACAAGCTTGCTGAAGCATTTGCTGAAAACGAAGAGTGGCTTCCTCTCATTGATGAGGCAGTTTACCAGTATGAAAAGAAGACCGTACGTAAGATGATCTTAAAGGATCAGAAGCGTCCGGATGGCCGTGCAATCACACAGATCCGTCCTCTTGCAGCAGAAGTAGATATCGTACCTAGAGTACATGGTTCTGCAATGTTTACCAGAGGTCAGACACAGATTTGTAACGTAACCACTCTGGCACCGTTATCCGAGGCACAGAGACTGGACGGCTTAGATGAGTTTGAAACATCCAAGAGATATATGCATCACTATAACTTCCCTGCATATTCTGTAGGTGAGACAAAGGTTTCCCGTGGTCCTGGCCGTCGTGAAATCGGTCACGGTGCACTTGCTGAGAGAGCGTTAATTCCGGTACTTCCTTCTGAGGAAGAATTCCCATACGCTATCCGTACCGTATCCGAAACATTTGAGTCCAACGGTTCCACCTCCATGGCTTCTACGTGTGCATCCTGTATGTCCTTAATGGCTGCAGGTGTTCCGATTAAGAAGATGGTAGCCGGTATTTCCTGTGGTCTTGTGACTGGCGATACAGATGATGATTATATCTTATTAACTGATATCCAGGGTCTGGAAGACTTCTTCGGTGATATGGACTTTAAGGTAACAGGTACCGACGCCGGTATCACAGCAATCCAGATGGATATTAAGATTCACGGTTTAACCAGACCAATCGTAGAAGGTGCGATTGCAAGATGCCGTGAAGCAAGAATGTTCATTATGGATACTTGTATGAAGCCTGCAATTTCTGAGCCAAGACCGGAGGTTGGACCATACGCTCCAAAGATTATCCAGATCCAGATTGATCCGGCTAAGATTGGTGAAGTGGTTGGTCAGAGAGGTAAGACAATCAACGCTATCATCGAGCAGACAGGCGTTAAGATTGATATTACTGATGACGGTGCAGTTTCTGTATGCGGTACAGATGCTGAGGCTATGCAGAAGGCAGTAGAGTTAATCCAGATTATCGTTACTGACTTTGAAGAAGGCCAGGTATTAACAGGTAAGGTAGTAAGCATCAAGGATTTCGGTGCTTTCCTTGAGTTTGCTCCTGGTAAGGAAGCTATGGTACACATCTCGAAGATTTCCAAGGAAAGAATTGACCATGTAGAAGATGTTCTTACCCTTGGTGATGTTGTAAAGGCAGTTTGCCTTGGCAAGGACAAGATGGGAAGAGTATCTTTTAGCATCAAAGATGTAAAGTAAGAAACATAAGATAATGAGGACTGCTGTATATGGAAGGTATACAGCAGTTCTTTGTATAAAAGTAAACAGTAAAAGGCGAGAGAAGTTTAAATTATGATAAAAACTGTAACATTGGAAAACGGAATCCGGCTGGTCATGGAACCAATGACAAATCTTCGTACAGTATCGTTGGGTGTCTGGGTAAAGGTGGGTTCTGTAAATGAAACAAAAGAGAATAACGGTATTTCCCATGTCATTGAGCATTGTCTGTTTAAAGGGACAAAGTCGCGCAGTGCAAAACAGCTTGCAGATGAAATTTCGGCGATTGGTGACCAGTTAAATGCATTTACAGGAAAAGAGTGTACGGCATTTTATGGAGTCACCTTGACAGAATATTTGCCAAAGCTCATTGAACTTTTAGGAGATATGTTACAGAATTCCACGTTTGAAGAGGAGCCTCTTAAAAAGGAGCTGGGAGTGATTCTGGAGGAAATCGATATGTATGACGACTCCCCGGAAGATTTGGTACATGAATTATTACAAAAGCATGTCTGGGAAGACCATCCGTTAGGCTATATCATTTCGGGAGAAAAATCTGTGGTGTCAGAGATGACAAAGGAACAGATTCTTACATATATGAGGCAGTATTACTGCGGAAGCAACATGGTAATTTCGGTTGCCGGAAATTTTGATGAAGAAGAGACGGTTGCCTGTTTAAAAGAGCATTTTCTTTCTATCCCTGAGTATGGAAGTGCAGAAAATGCGGTGTCCTTTGTAAAAGTGCCAAAGTTTCACCGTTGCGTCTGTGAGCGAAAAAAAGACGTGGAGCAGCTTTACATGAATCTGGCGTTTGAAACGATTCCGGAGACGGATGATCTGCGTCACGTACAGATAATGGTAAATGCCCTGCTTGGTGGGAGCAACAATTCACGTTTGTTCCAAACCATACGTGAAGAACTGGGACTGGCGTATTCTGTTTATTCCTATTCCAGCTTGTATCGTGCAGCAGGTCTTTTTCATATCGATGTGATTGTGAATCCTTCAAATGCGGTGACGGTATATGAAAAGCTTGGGGAGATTTTAAAGGAATTTTCAGAGAGCAGAATTGAAGAAATTGAATTGAAAGCATTATACACTCAACTGCGTACGGAAATGATTATGGGCAGTGAAAGTGCGAGGAACCGTATGGAACAAAATGCAAAGTCGTTACTGATGCACGGGAGAGTGGTGCCTTTAGAGGAAACCATTGAAAAACTGTCAAAGGTAACGGCAGAGGATATGCAGAAATTTGCCAAAGAGTATCTTAATATGGACAAGTGCAGTATCTGTTTGGTCGGAGAAATTTCAGGGGAAGCAAATGAGGTAAAAAAGCATTGGAAATCCTGACAAAATCGGTTGACGATACCGATAGAATCCATTAGAATAAAAGAGATGAAAATCGTGGGAAAATAGGAGGAAACGGATATGAATTATAAGAGAAATACCATGTGTGTACAGGGTGGATATGAACCAAAAAACGGTGAGCCAAGAGTGGTTCCGATTTGCCAGAGCACTACATATAAATACGATAGCAGTGAAACGGTAGGAAAGCTGTTTGATTTGGAGGAAAACGGCTTCTTCTATACGCGTATCGGAAATCCGACCGTAGACTGTGTAGAAAAGAAGATTGCAATGTTGGAGGGGGGCGTTGGTGCTATGTGCACTTCCTCAGGACAGGCAGCGAGTCTTATTGCTATTTTAAACATCTGCGAAGCAGGAGATCACATGATTTCCACAGCAGCAATTTATGGCGGCACCTTTAACCTGTTTTCTGTTACATTAAAGAAGTTCGGTATTGATGTAACATTTGTAGACACAGAGATTTCTGAAGAAGATTTACAAAAGGAAGTAAAGGAGAATACAAAGTTAATTTTCTCTGAAACACTTTCTAACCCTTCTTTAGTGGTTTGTGATATTGAAAAATTTGCAAAGGTAGCGCATGTAAATGGAATTCCGCTGATTATTGACAATACCTTTGCTACACCGATGCTTTGTCGTCCGTTTGAGTTTGGAGCAGACATTGTGATGCATTCCACATCCAAGTATCTGGATGGACATGCTACGGCACTTGGCGGAGTGATTGTTGACAGCGGAAATTTCCCATGGGATAACGGTAAGTTCCCTGGTCTTTCCACCCCGGATGAGTCCTATCATGGCATGGTATACACCAGAGACTGCGGAAAGGCAGCATACATTACAAAGGCAAGAGTGCAGTTGATGAGAGATTTGGGTTCCACACCGTCTCCGCAGAATGCATTTTATTTGAATCTGGGTATGGAAACACTGCATCTTAGAATGGAGCGCCATGCACAGAATGCAATGACAGTTGCAAAATGGTTAGAAGACAATGAGCAGGTAGAATGGGTGAATTATCCGGGGCTTGCCGGAAATCAGTATTATGAGCTTGCAAAGAAATATATGCCAAACGGCACAAGCGGTGTGATCTCTTTTGGTGTTAAGGGCGGAAGAGATGCGGCAATGAAGTTTATGGACAGCCTGCAGCTTGCGGCAATTGTAGTGCATGTGGCGGATGCAAGAACCAGCGTATTACATCCGGCAAGCACTACGCACCGCCAGTTATCGGATGAACAGCTGGTAGCTGCTGGAGTGGAACCGAATATGGTAAGAATGTCCATTGGTATTGAAGATGTGGAAGATATTATTAAAGACTTAGAACAGGCGTTAGCACAGGCAAAATAATTGCCGTGACGGACGGAAAGGTTTGGGAGACATGGCTGCAAAGAAGGGAACCTCTGTAAAGAAGACTGCAACAGGCAAAGGAAATTCAAGTGCTAAAAACACGGCAAAAAAAAGCACCGGCAGTAAGAGCACTAAAAATTCAACAGCAGGAAAGAAAGTAGCAGAATCTAAAAATTCAGGAAATAAGAGTAAGAAACAGGTACAGCAGGTGCAGGAGGAGGTTACCAGAGAAGAACTGGTTCCGGAGTTCAGTAATGAATTGGTGCTTCTTGTTACACTTGTAATTTCTATCCTTTTGTTTTTAAGCAATTTTGAAATGAGTGGAAAAGTGGGTGAAGTAATCAATCAATTTACGTTTGGTTTATTTGGTGTACTTGCTTATGTGATTCCGTTTTTTCTATTCTTTGGAATTGCATTTTATCTTGCAAACCGCAGTTCAAATAAGCGTTATATTCCAAAACTGATTGCTTCTGTGGCGTTATTTGCTGTTCTTGCGGCAATTATTCAGCTTGTTTTTGAGCAAACTGTGGATATGAAGCTGCTCGATTATTACAAGATGTCTGCTGAAGGGAAAAGCGGTGGTGGACTTTTAGGCGGTGTGTTATGTTTTTTGTGTGTTCCGTCATTTGGTAAAGTCGGAAGTTATGTGGTTTTAGTTGCACTGGCTTTGCTGTGCATTATGGTTTTAACCGGAAAAGCGTTATTTTCTCTGATGGGGGAAATCAGTGGAAAAGAGCTGGAAAAGCACAAGGAAGCGAGACGGCTTCGCGCAGAACAGGAAAAAGAGTATTATGAGCAGCAGGAACTTGAGTTCAAAGAAAACAAGGCAAAGAGCTTTTTATTAAAGCCTGCGGAGGAACAAGAACAAGAGGAAGAGGTTCCGGAAGAAAAACCGGTCAAGAATTTCTTTGGAGGATTTTCAAGAACCGCTCCTGCAGGGAAAAAGATAGAAAAACAGCCGGCAATACAGACAGTAAAACAGCTGGATGCCGAGACAGAGGAACTGTTATATACCGGGAATTATCATATGTCCAAGGACAATGTTGAGGCAGTTAACAGTATTTATGAAGAGGAACTCAAAAAGAAATTTGACCGCGTCAGCACGGCTCCACGCGAGATTGCTCCGGCAAGAAAGCCAGCGCCGACACCGGTGAAAATGTATGAAAATATTCCGGAACCGAGAGGTGAAGAATTTGAGCCAAGCTTTTCCGAACAGTCCCTGGCGGACCGCAGACGAATGGAAGGCGGTACACGAGAAAAGACGATTTTTGAACAGACTCCGTACGGTATGTCGTCCGGCACAAAGGATACTTCCGAACCAAGGGAGCTGACAAAGGAAGAAAGAAAAGCAAATCAGGCAACAGCAGAAGATATTGCGCAGATTGCGGTAGCTGCTGAAGAGGCAAAGGAAGAGCCGGTACCACAGTATCAGTTTCCTCCGATTGAATTATTGTCCAGACCGGAGAGAAAGAGCTCCGGAAATTCTGAAGAAGAATTACAGGCTACTGCGGACAAGTTAAGAAGTACTTTAGAGAGTTTTGGCGTACATGTAACCATTACAAATTACAGCAAGGGTCCGGCAGTTACCCGATATGAGATTCAGCCGGAGCAGGGGGTTAAGGTCAGCAGAATTACGAATCTTGCAGATGATATTAAGTTAAATCTTGCAGCTGCAGATGTGCGTATTGAGGCACCGATTCCGGGTAAGGCAGCGGTTGGTATTGAAGTGCCAAACAAAGAAAATACCATGGTTACTCTGCGTGAACTGATTGAAGCACCGGAATTTGAAGGCCATTCTTCCAATATTGCCTTTACTGTAGGTCGTGATATCGGCGGTCAGTGTATTGTGGCAGATATTGCAAAGATGCCGCATCTTTTGATTGCAGGTGCGACTGGTTCCGGTAAGTCTGTGTGCATTAATACGATTATCATGAGTATTTTATATAAGGCACATCCGGATGAGGTAAAGCTTTTAATGGTTGACCCTAAGGTTGTGGAACTGAGTGTTTATAACGGAATTCCGCACCTTTTGATTCCGGTTGTAACAGATCCAAAGAAGGCCTCTGCGGCACTTAATTGGGCAGTGGCTGAAATGGAAGAGCGTTATGCAAAGTTCTATGAGCTGAATGCCCGTGATTTAAAGGGATATAATGAAAGAGTTGATGAAGTGGCAAGGGAAGGATTATCGGATGTCAAGTATCCGCATTATCCGCAGCTTGTTATTATCGTAGATGAGCTTGCAGATTTGATGATGGTAGCTTCCGGAGATGTAGAAAATGCAATCTGTCGTCTGGCACAGAAGGCAAGAGCAGCCGGTATCCATCTGATTTTAGCAACACAGAGACCTTCGGTTAATGTTATTACTGGTCTGATTAAGGCAAATGTTCCGTCAAGAATAGCATTTGCAGTATCCTCCGGTATAGACTCGAGAACCATTTTGGACACAGTGGGAGCAGAAAAATTGCTCGGTAAAGGCGATATGCTTTTTTATCCGTCAGGCTATCCAAAGCCGGTTCGTATCCAGGGCGCATTTGTATCTGACAGGGAAGTTACGAATGTGGTAGAATTCTTAAAGGGACAAAACGGCGGACCGGCTATGTACAGTGAAGAAATCTCAACCAAAATTACAACAGCCGGTACTCAGGAGGCATCTCAGAATGCATCAGGCGGCGGTACGGATGACGGAAGAGATGAGTACTTTGCCGAAGCAGGAAGATTTATCATTGAAAGAGATAAGGCATCGATAGGTATGTTGCAGCGAGAGTATAAAATCGGTTTCAATCGCGCGGCACGTATTATGGACCAGCTGGCAGATGCCGGAGTAGTTGGTCCGGAAGAAGGTACAAAGCCGCGTAAGATTCTTATGACGGCGGAAGAGTACGAAGCTTTTATATCCGGTACTTGAGTTTTTAAAGACACTTTGCTATACTAGATATAGAAAAATTTACCCGACAGGGTACAAAATGGAGGACGCTGATGAAAACAGATATTCAGATTGCACAGGAAGCTGAATTAAAACCGATTAAAGAGGTTGCAGCATTGCTTGACATTTGCGAAGAGGATTTGGATTTATACGGAAAGTATAAGGCAAAAATCTCGGAAGATTTAATGAACCGTCTGGAAGACAGACCGGATGGGAAACTGATTTTAGTTACTGCAATCAATCCGACCCCGGCAGGAGAAGGAAAAACAACAACATCCATCGGTATCGGGGAAGCGTTTGGCTGTCTTGGGAAAAAGGCAGTACTTGCGCTCAGAGAACCATCTTTAGGACCATGTTTTGGTATTAAGGGAGGAGCAGCGGGCGGTGGCTATGCACAGGTAGTTCCGATGGAAGACCTGAATTTACATTTCACCGGAGACTTTCATGCAATCACATCAGCGAATAACTTATTGGCAGCGATGCTTGACAATCATATTTTTCAGGGTAATGCATTACAGATTGATCCAAAACAGATTGTCTGGAAGCGTTGTCTTGATATGAATGACAGAGCACTCAGAAATATTGTTGTCGGTATGGGGAAAAAAGCGGACGGCGTTGTCCGTGAAGATCATTTTGTAATTACCGTTGCTTCTGAAATCATGGCAATTCTGTGTCTTGCGTCCGACATGGAGGATTTGAAGAAGCGTCTTTCTGAAATTATTGTAGCATATAAGTATAATGGCGAACCGGTAACCGCAGGAGATTTGAATGCAGTGGGCTCTATGGCAGCACTGTTAAAGGATGCGATGCAACCAAATCTGATTCAGACCTTGGAGCATACACCGGCACTGGTACACGGTGGCCCGTTTGCCAATATTGCACACGGCTGTAACAGTGTACGGGCTACAAAGGCAGCTTTAAAGCTCGCAGATTATGTAATTACAGAGGCTGGCTTTGGTGCAGATCTTGGTGCAGAAAAGTTCTTTGATATTAAATGTCGTATGGCAGGTCTTACACCGGATGCTGTTGTTTTGGTGGCAACCGTACGTGCATTAAAATATAACGGTGGTATTCCAAAGACAGAGTTGGCTACAGAAAATCTGGATGCGTTAAAGGCAGGTATCGTAAACTTAGAAAAGCATATTGAAAATTTACAGAAATATGGTGTTCCTGTTGTGGTAACATTGAATCGTTTTACGTCTGATTCCGATGCGGAACTTCGGTTTGTAAAAGAATTTTGCGAGGAAAGAGGATGTACCTTTGCACTATCCGAAGTTTGGGAAAAGGGTGGCGAAGGTGGTATTGAGCTTGCAAACTGTATTCTTGATACTTTAGAAAAGAAACCGTCGAATTTCCATGTGCTGTATGATGATAACTTAAGCCTCTGTGAAAAAATTGAGACAGTGGCAAAGGAAATTTATGGCGCAGCAGCGGTGACCTACGATGCAGCGGCATTAAAAGCAATCGCAAAAATTGAAGAACTCGGATACGGCAATGTTCCTGTCTGCATGGCAAAGAATCAGTATTCTTTGTCGGATGATCCAAAGAAGTTAGGAAGACCGGAAGGCTTTACCGTAAATATCAGAGAGGCATATATCAGTGCCGGAGCAGGCTTCCTTGTAGCTATTACAGGTACCATGATGACAATGCCGGGACTTCCGAAGGTTCCGGCCGCAGAAGGTATTGATGTGATGGATGGAAGTATTACCGGACTGTTTTAAGAGGTAAGGGACTATGAACAGATTACAATTAGGTATCAGAGGGCATGATATGCCAAAGGCACCGTTTGAAGAACTTGTAAAGAGTATATCCGATGCTGGATTTTGCTGTACACAGTTAGCTCTTGCCAAAGCAATTACGGAATTTAGTGTCAGCAGTGAGGCGATGACTTCCGGAATGGCAACCTATATGAAACGTGTATATGAAAAGAATCATGTAGAGGTTTCTGTACTTGGCTGTTATAAGAATCTGGCAAATCCGGATGAGGTACAGCTGAAACAGATTATGGACTCGTATCTGCATCACATCCGTTTTGCATCTTTCTTGGAATGTGGAATGGTAGGAACGGAGACCGGTGCAGTGAATACGGAGTATAAGTATACACCGGAAAACCATACAGAGCGTGCATTACATATTTTCATTGAGAATTTAAAAGTGATTGTGGAGTATGCCGAAAAGATGGGAGTCTGCTTTGGTATTGAACCGGTGTATAAGCACATTATGTGTGATATTGAGCGCACAAGGAAAGTACTTGATGCGGTTAATTCTCCGAATTTAAGAGTAATTCTTGATCCGGTAAACCTGCTCAGTGCACAAAATGAAAAGCAGCATGAGGACATTATAAAAGGCGCGTTTGAGCTGTTTGGAAACGAGATTGATGTCATTCATTTGAAGGATTACATAGTAAAAGACGGGGAAATTATTTCCAGACCGGTAACCCTTGGAGAAGGACAGCTGAATATTCCATATCTGATGGGAATATTAAAGAAAAGAAAGCCGTTTATTAATGTACTTTTAGAGGATTCTCTTCCGGAGAATGCACAGCTGTCCAGAGCCTATGCACATCAGTGTTATGATGAGGCATAGGAGTTATAAAGGTGATTCGCATTTGTGACAGACAACATCGACGTCTACGTCGACCAGAATGATATCAAAGCCGATGCGGCAAACGCAGCGCCAGGGGATGATAAATTCCTGTTCTCTGCCGAAAATCCCCCAGATTTTACATGGGCCGGGAACAATCAGACACTCAATGCATCCTGTTTTTAAATTGAATTCTACGTCACCGACAAAACCGATGCGTTCACCATCGCGAAGATTAATAACTTCCTTTTGACGAAGTTTACATATGCGGATGGAATCATCCGGACAGTCATTTTTCATAAGAGTTTGTCACCTTAAGATGGCTGATTACTACTATGTTTATGAAGAGTTGACTGGATTTATATCGAAAATTAAGAGAAGGAGATGAATTGATTATGAAATGTCCGTTTTGCGGAAAAGAAAATACGAGAGTGATTGATTCAAGACCGGCAGACGAGGGCTGTTCGATACGGAGAAGACGTCAGTGTGATGAGTGTGGAAAACGATTCACAACATATGAAAAGGTAGAAGCGATACCGCTTGTTGTGATAAAGAAGGATAATAACAGAGAGCCTTATGACCGCTCCAAAATTGAAGCAGGAGTATTTCGTTCCTGCCATAAGCGTCCGATTTCAGTGGATCAGATCAATACGCTGGTGGATGAAGTGGAAACAGCGGTATTTAATATGGAAGAAAAAGAAATCCAGAGCAGTATTATCGGTGAAGTGGTGATGGATAAGCTTCGTGACCTTGATCCGGTAGCCTATGTAAGATTTGCTTCCGTATATCGTGAGTTTAAGGATGTTAATACCTTTATGAGTGAGATTAAAAAGATTTTAGATAAAAAATAAGGAAATTGGGAAAACGGTTTTGCAGGCAAGATATGCAAAACCGTTTTTTTGCGCTTGACCGAAGAGGAGGAGTTTGATATCATAAGAAAAAGAAAGGAAGAAGAAACTCTTTTGGCTTGTTTTGGGAGAGACAAGAAAGGAGTTTATTATGTTTTGCAAAACGTTTAGCGCTGTTATCCACGGAGTGGAGGCAGTGACTGTCCAAGTGGAGACAGACGTAAGAAATGGACTTCCGCAGTTTCAGATGGTAGGAGCACTTGCATCAGAAGCAAAGGAAGCCAGGGAACGTGTCAGGATTGCAATTGAAAATTCAGGTTATCGGTTGAATCCAAAACACATTACCGTTAATTTATCCCCCGCGGATATCAGAAAAGAGGGGACATCTTTTGATCTTGCTGTAGCAATATCAATTCTTGCCGCGTTCGGCTTTATTCCGGAAGAACAGATTAGTGACTGTATGTTTGCAGGAGAACTCAGTCTTGACGGAAAATTAAATAAGGTGCCGGGGATTTTACCGATGGCATGCCTTGCAGGAAGGGAAGGCTTTCGATGCTGCGTTGTTCCGAAAGGAAATGTAAGAGAGGCTGCTTTGCAGAACAAGATACCGGTATATGGAATGGAAAGCCTGCAGGAAGTGGTGGATTTTTTGACAGGTGGAAAAAAGCAACAGCCGCAGGAGCCTATGCGCCCGGAGGTTCTGAAACGTTATCAAGGAAACCAAAGCAGAATTTCAGGAAATGATTTTGCTGATATTATCGGACAGAATGCCGCAAAACGTGCATTCATGATTGCAGCGGCAGGAGGACATCACCTGCTTTTGATTGGTCCTCCGGGAAGCGGAAAGACAGCACTTGCCCAATGCATGCCCTCCATACTTCCGGAAGTGTCATTTGATGAAATGCTGGAATTATCGACCATCTACAGCGTGGCAGGAAAATTAAAAAATGATATGGAGTTTACATGGAAACGACCTTTTCAGGCACCGCATCATGCAACAACAGAAAGTGCACTCTTAGGTGGCGGCAGAACTGCTAAGCCGGGGCTTGTCAGCCTCTGTCACCATGGTGTGTTGTTTATGGATGAGTTTACAGAATTCCGGACGGATGTCCTTGAGACACTCAGACAGCCGCTGGAAGAACACGAGGTAACAGTGGCAAGACTTCAGGCTACCTATACCTATCCTGCATCATTCCAGCTTGTTGCGGCTATGAATCCGTGTCCGTGCGGATATTATCCGGACAGGAGCCGGTGCGATTGTTCCGCGGTACAGATTAAGCGGTATATCGGAAAAATCAGTCAGCCGATTCTTGACCGTATTGACATGATGATAGAAGTATTTCCGGTCGCATACGAAAGAATAGAAAGGAAAGAGAGAGGAGAAACTTCGGAAGAAATCAGGAAGAAAGTGGAAGCGGCACGAATGAAACAGGCGGAACGTTTTTCGGGAAGAAAAATTCAGCTGAATGCCGAAATGTCGAAAAAGGATACAGAGGAATTCTGTGAACTGGGAGTAAAAGAGAGAGAAGTTCTACACAAAATATTTAGTGAAAATGATTTCAGTACCAGACGCTATTACCGGATGTTAAAGCTGGCACGGACGATTGCTGATTTGGATGACAGTGAGAAAATCATGCAAAAGCATATAATTGAGGCCTATCAGTACTGTAATATCGGGAAAAAACATTGGAGGGTGGTGTAATCATGGAAAGACAGTTTTATTGGCATTGGTTTCATATGTTGAAAGGAATCGGACAAAAGGAAAAGGAAGCACTTTTGGAATTGTGTTCGGATGTGGGGATGTGGTATGAGGCTGGTGAAAGGAGAAATACAGAAGAACTGTTTCCTTCGGAAGCGGTTTTAAACGGACAAGAAGAAAGAAAGCGGGAGCTTTGCAGAATCCTGGAGGACAATCTGCAAAGAGAGAATGCAAAAAGAAATTTTGATGTTTTAAAACATAAGAAAATATCAATTGTTTCAAGGGAAGAAAAAGATTTTCCAAAGCGCTTAAAAGAAGTATATCTTTCTCCGTTTCTACTATATTATATAGGGAAGCTTCCAAAAGAAGAGATGTCAAGCATCGGAATCATCGGAGCAAGAAACTGCAGTGTATATGGTGAAGAAATTGCAAAAATGTTTGGAGAACGTCTTTCCATGGCAGGACTTCAGGTGATTAGTGGCATGGCACGAGGAATTGATGCCGCAGCTCAGCAAAGTGCAATAAAGCAAAAGGGGCATTCTTATGCAGTGCTTGGAAGTGGAGTGGATGTTTGCTATCCGAATGAATATAAAAGGTTATATGATGAGCTTTGTAACTATGGAGGCGTGATTTCGGAGGAACCTCCGGGAACCAGACCGCTCAGCTATAATTTTCCAAGGAGGAACCGCATTATTGCAGGACTTTCAGATGCTCTGTTTGTGATAGAAGCAAAGGAAAAAAGTGGTTCTCTGATTACGGTAAGTTATGCACTTGAGCAAGGAAAAGAAATCTACGCTGTGCCGGGAAGAATCTATGACCATCTGGCGGATGGTACGAATCGTTTGATTCAGGAGGGAGCTTATCTGGTGCGGGAACCGGAGGATATTTTGCATAATTTTACGGAGGGGAATTTTGAAATTTTAATGAAATTCAAAAAAAATCAAAAGCTTTTACTTGAAACCGAGGAAAAAATAGTGTATGCTTGTTTGAGCTTGCATCCCAAACATGTGGAGCAGATTGCGGCAGAAACCGGGATTCGGATTTCTGATTTGTCAGCTTTACTTTTTGGAATGGAAATGAAACATTATATCAGACAGCCAATGAAAAATTATTATGTGATACAAGGTTAGTAGTGGTGGAGGTAGTTAGAAATATGGCAAAGTATTTGGTGATTGTAGAGTCTCCTGCAAAGGCAAAAACAATAAAAAAGTTTTTGGGAAACAATTACGAGGTGGTTGCATCCAACGGACATGTGCGAGATCTTCCAAAAAGCCAGCTCGGAGTTGACCCGGAAAATGATTATGAACCGAAATATATTACAATCCGCGGGAAAGGGGATATTTTATCAAAGCTTCGGAAGGAAGTAAAAAAAGCAGATAAAGTGTATCTTGCAACTGACCCGGACCGCGAAGGTGAGGCAATTTCCTGGCATTTGTTCCAGACATTAAAACTGAATCCGAAGACAACAAGCCGTATTACCTTTAACGAAATCACGAAAAATGCTGTAAAGAATTCGATTAAGGAAGCCAGGGATATCGATATGAATCTGGTAGATGCGCAGCAGACCAGAAGAATTTTGGACCGCGTGGTGGGATACCGTATCAGTCCGGTGCTTTGGGATAAGGTAAAGAGAGGCTTAAGTGCCGGCAGAGTACAGTCGGTAGCACTTCGCCTGATTTGTGACAGAGAAGAAGAAGTTGATGCATTTGTGCCAAGAGAGTATTGGACTCTGGATGCCATGCTTATGGCAGACAAAGAAAAAAAGCCATTCCGTGCAAAGTTTTACGGAAAGAACGATAAAAAGTTAGCTATTGACAGCGAGGAAGAGTTAGAAAAGATAAAGAAGGATGTTGCAAAAGCAGAGTTTCATATAACTGAGATGAAACGAATCGAAAGACAGCGCAAGGCTCCTTTGCCGTTTACGACAAGTACCTTGCAACAGGAGGCATCCAAGCTGCTAAACTTTTCAACTCAAAAGACAATGAGACTGGCGCAGCAGTTGTACGAAGGTGTGGACGTTAAGGGGCATGGTACCATCGGTCTGATATCATATTTAAGAACGGATTCCACCAGAGTATCGGAAGAAGCAGATGCTGCAGCAAGAGAGTATATTGAGAAGAACTTTGGAAAGGAAATGGTTACGGAAACTGTAACGGATGCAGATAAGGGGAAAAAGATTCAGGATGCCCATGAAGCCATTCGTCCGACTTATGTGGAGCTTTCTCCTGCACAGGTAAAGGATTCTCTTTCCAGAGACTTGTTCCGTCTCTATCAGCTGATTTGGAAGCGATTTATAGCAAGTCGTATGCAGAATGCAAAGTATGAATCCGTATCGGTGAGACTTTCTGCCGGTGAATATCAGTTTACAGCGACAACCTCTGAGATGGTATTTGAAGGTTTTATGTCGATGTATGTGGTAGAGGATGAGGAAAGTGAAGAAGATGCAAAGAACCAGTCGGTTGCAAAGCTGACGAAGGATTCCTTCGTGACTGTTCAGGAAATGAATGGGGAACAGCATTTCACACAGCCGGCGCCACATTATACCGAAGCCTCTTTGGTACGGACCATGGAAGAACTGGGAATCGGACGCCCGAGTACGTACGCTCCGACTATTACAACAATTCTTGCCAGACATTATGTGGTAAAGGAGAATAAAAATATTTACGTAACAGAGCTTGGTGAAGCGGTGAACCGTATTATGAAGCAGGCATTTCCTAGCATTGTGGATACCAGTTTCACTGCAAATATGGAGACATTGCTTGACAGCGTGGAAGATGGTTCCGTACAGTGGAAGACAATTGTCAGAAATTTTTATCCGGACCTGGAGCAGGCAGTTGCTGAGGCCGGAAAGAAGTTGGAAAATATTAAAATTGAAGATGAAGTCAGTGATGTACCGTGTGATGCATGTGGCCGTATGATGGTAATCAAGTATGGTCCGCATGGAAAGTTCCTTGCGTGTCCGGGATTCCCTGAATGCCGCAGCACAAAGCAGTATCTTGAAAAAATCGGGGTTCCGTGTCCGGATTGTGGAAAAGAGGTTGTGGTTCGAAAGACGAAAAAAGGACGTAAGTATTACGGATGTGTGAGTAATCCGGAATGTACCTTCATGTCATGGCAGAAGCCTACGGTAAAAAGATGCCCGGATTGTAACAAAGTATTGATTGAAAAAGGTACAAAATTAGTCTGTATTGATGAAAATTGTGGTTATGTTGTTGCAAAATAGCAAAAAATTTGAAAAATTCTCTTGCGATAGCTTGTCGTTCGTGGTATAGTTGGTACAAAGAGAAATTGTCATGCAATTTTGGAAGGAGGCAGCCATGAGCGTACAATTATTAGATAAGACAAGAAAGATTAACAAGTTATTGCATAATAATAACTCACACAAAGTTGTGTTTAATGACATCTGTCTTGTGTTAAGTGAAATTCTGGAATCCAATATTTTGGTCATCAGTAAAAAAGGAAAAGTGTTAGGTATAAAAAACCGTGATGACATTTCTCCAATTAAAGAGCTGATCCAGGATGCTGTTGGTGGATATATTGACGGAATATTAAATGAGCGCCTCTTGAACATTTTATCTACCAAAGAAAATGTAAATCTCGCAACCTTGGGTTTTGAGTTTGAAGGAGTAAACAGCTACGAAGCAATTATCAATCCGATTGATATTGCCGGAGAGCGTCTGGGTACCTTGTTTATTTATAAAGATGGTACGCCGTATTCCATTGATGATATTATCCTGAGTGAGTACGGAACAACCGTAGTAGGACTTGAGATGATGCGTTCAGTCAATGAAGAAAACGCTGAAGAGAACAGAAAGGTTCAGATTGTACGTTCAGCCATCGGTACATTGTCCTTCTCTGAGTTAGAAGCAATTACTCATATCTTCAATGAACTGGAAGGTACGGAAGGCATTTTGGTTGCCAGCAAGATAGCAGACAGAGTGGGAATCACACGTTCTGTTATTGTAAATGCTCTTAGAAAATTTGAGAGTGCCGGAGTAATCGAATCCCGTTCTTCCGGTATGAAGGGAACATATATTAAGGTCTTAAACGATGTTGTGTTTGATGAATTGAAAAAATTATAAGACATGGATGGTTAAAAGGAAAAGGAGTTCTAAAAGAGGACTCCTTTTTAATTTTTAAAATAGGAGTTTACGAAGGAAAGAAACGAGTTAAAAATGAGTACATTTTGATGATTTTGCTGGAAAAATGTAAATGTGTCTTGAGTTTTTTATGAAAAATCATTATAATAAACGGTAGGCATGTGTATATCAAACAGAAAGGATGTTGGCGAATGATTGGTTCAGATGCATATAATTATATTAATGTTTTAAATAAAGCGGCGGAAGCCAGTTGGACAAAGAATGAGATTATTGCAAACAACATTGCAAATGTAGATACTCCGGACTATAAGAGAAAGGATTTGGATTTTGAGTCACTTCTTGCAGAGGCACTCACGGATACTTCTACCGGCAATATGGACAAGAAAGTATCTCAGATTAATCTGAGTGCACTTACTCCGGATGTTTATACGGAATATTCCACATTAAGCTATCGTTATGACGGAAATAACGTGGATATTGATACAGAGACAGCATATCTGGCAGATAACCAGATTAAATATTATACCTTGTTAAATTCTATGACGCAGGAGTTTAACCGTTTGAAGATGGTGTTAAACCAGTAAACCTTAAGACCAAGGAGGTAGTGTTATGTCATTGATGAACAGCTTAAATATCAGCGCCAGCGGCATGTCGGCGCAGAGAACCAGAATGGATATTATTGCACAGAACGTAGCAAATGTAAATACGACCAGAGACGAGAACGGAGAGGTTTACAGAAGACAGACTGTTGTATTTGAAGAGCGTTCCAATGCAAACAAGAACTTTGAGTCGTATCTGACAGCACAGCAGACCGGTTTATCCTATGATAAGAGCATTGGTACCGGTGTTAAGATTTCTTCTATTGTAGAGGATCATGTTACTTCGATGAAGACGGTGTATGACCCGTCCCATCCGGATGCGGATGAAGAAGGATATGTAACTTATCCTAACGTAAATACTGTGACAGAAATGACAAACTTAATTGATGCGAATCGTTCTTATGAAGCAAATGTGACAGCGTTTAATGCAACAAAAAATATGGCGTTAAAGGGACTTGAGCTTGGAACATGATCAGAGGTGGCGGATATCTGAGAAAGTATGTAAGCTGTTAGGAGGAAGAAAGAATGGATATATCGGCTATTCAGGGATTATCCTTATATGACAATTTATTTACGGAAGAGAAGAAAACAACTTCTGTGGCCAATACGGCAACCTTTGAGGCACTTCTTAATTCTGCCATAGGCATGATTCAGGAGACAGAGGAATATTCCAATCTTGCTGAACAGGCAGAACTTGAATATATGCTTGGGTTGAATGACAGCGTAACAGATCTGTTGGTAGCACAACAGAAGGCGAATATTTCGCTGCAGTATACAGTGGCGGTAAGAAATGCCGTTACGCAGGCGTATCAGGAAATCATGGCGCTTCAGTTCTAATCTAGGCGATATCATAGGGGAGAAAGGTAATGCCGGAACAAAAAGCTTTCGGCATCATGGAGGAACGTAAAGGATGCAGGAACGATTAAAAGAAATTCAAAAGAAATTTCTGGAATACTGGAACAAATGGACAAGCAAGCAGAAGACCATCATAATCAGTGCAGCAGGGGCTGTGGTGATTTTGGTCGCTTTTTTGGTGTTTATTTTAGGAAGAACGAAGTACATAGTGATTGATACATATCAGGATACAAAAACAGCAAGTGAAGTTGTTCAGGTGTTAAAAGAGGGCTCTTTTACCGTTAAACTTGGTTCTGACACAAAGTCGGTTCTGGTAGATGAAGAACAGTACTCAGATGCCATTATGACTTTGGCTACCAGTGATATTTCAAGTGATGAATTTAGTATTGATGATTTGTTGAATAACAGTCTGACGACCACAAATGGAGAAAGGTTGTTAAAGAGCTATCTCAGAACCGAGAGTGAACTGGAAAACTGGATATTAAAAAATAATGAAGGCGGCGTTACCGGTGTAGAAGTAAGCTATATGCCAAAGGATACTTCCAATACGATTTTAAGTAGCAGTAAATCAATACCTATCAGTATTATGCTTGTGACAACGTCATGGTTTGATGAGGATTCGGCAGAGGGTATTGCAAAGACAGTTTCTTTTGCACTTGGCAATCAGGATACAGAGTATGTAATTGTAACAGATCAGAACGGTAAGGTTTTGTTTGATGGTGGTGCAACAGAGCTTGAGACAGAGCTGGATTACACAGATAAACTTGCTATGACGGATTATCTGGAGCAGAAGTACATCGATGCCGTTACCGGTGCAATGATTATGAACCAGTTTACGGACGTTAATGTTGTTCCGCATATTGTGATGAATTTTGATAAAGTAACGGATTTATTTACTGACTATGTTCCGTTAGATGATGAGATTTTTGGTGTATTAACAGAAGAACATAGAACCTCCCAGAGTGGTGAGAGTGCTTCCGGTGATATTCCGGGAACGGACTCTAACGATGAGGTGGATTATTATATTGATGACAGTACAGGGCTTGTATATGAAAAATCTACGATGGATCGTTATTATCAGTCAAGTGTCCATGTAACGGAGACACTGTATGATACCGGAACTATCGTTGCAGAGGAATGCTCCATTGCAGTTACTGCTACAAAGGTAATTCAGCTTCCGGAGGAAGAGATGAGAATCCTCGGATTGTTGGACGATATGACCTTTGATGAGTATGTTGCGAGAAACTCCGAACCGATTGCATTGGAGGATCCGGAAGATCAGCAGAAGTGGATAGAACTAGTTTCTGCTGCAACCGGTATTCCGGAAGAGAACGTAAGGGTTAGCACTTATCTTATTTATGACTATATTGAGGCACAGGAGGTTGCAAGAGACTGGAGCTTCTATTTACAGATTTTACTTGCTGTCCTTTTGATTGCTTTCTTACTCTTTGTAGTATTCCGGGGCATGGCACCTGTGGAAGTAACAGAGCTTGAGCCGGAATTATCGGTAGAACAGCTGCTTGCTACTACAAAGGAAAACCAGTCCTTAGAGGATGTTGAATTCAGCGAACAGTCTGAAACCAGAAAGATGATTGAGAAATTCTTTGATGAAAATCCTGAGGCTGTGGCACAGTTACTCCGTAACTGGCTGAATGAAGAATGGGAATAAGCAAAGGCAAGAGGTGAGAGAGTATGGCAAAAATCAGTGAGCTGACCGGAATTCAAAAAGCGGCAATTCTCTTAATTACGCTTGGTCCGGAAAAAGCAGCAAAGGTATTTAAGTTTTTAAAAGAAGAGGAAATAGAACAGCTGACTCTGGAAATTGCAAATACAAGAAGTGTCAGTCAGGCGTTGAAAGAGGAAGTTTTGGATGAGTTCTATGAAGTTTGCCTTGCCCAGCAGTACATTGCAGAGGGTGGTATCGGATATGCCAAAGAACTTCTTGAGAAGGCACTTGGCAACGAAAAGGCCATGGAGGTTATCGGAAAGCTTACCGCATCTTTACAGGTTCGTCCGTTCGAGTTTATCCGAAAGACCGACGTGTCCTTGTTATCAAACTTTATTTTAGATGAGCATCCACAGACGATTGCGTTGATTCTTTCTTATCTTTCAACACAACAGGCATCGGCAATTTTGTCCCAGTTATCTCAGGATAAGCAGGCTGATGTTGCAAAGCGTATTGCGCAGATGGACCGCACATCGCCGGATGTGATCAAAGAGGTGGAACGTGTCATGGAAAGAAAGCTGGCATCCTTGGTCAATCAGGATTACACCATTGCCGGTGGTGTCGATGCTATCGTAGAGATTTTAAATACGGTAGACCGTGGTACAGAAAAGCATATTATGGAAACTCTCGAAATCGACGAACCGGAATTGGCAGACGAAATCCGCAGAAAGATGTTCGTATTCGAGGATATTCTGACGTTAGACGACCGTTCGATTCAGCGTGTGCTGCGTGAAGTGGATAATAATGAGCTTGCAGTTGCGCTTAAGAGTGCAGGGGAGGATGTTCAGGCTGCAATCTTTAATAACATGTCCAAGCGTCTTGCTACGATGATTCAGGAGGATATGGACTTCATGGGTCCGGTACGTATGAAGGACGTAGAAGAAGCACAGCAGAAGATTGTAAATATTAT
>CAZIQL010000003.1:0-113547 GCA_964541485.1 uncultured Lachnospiraceae bacterium | reverse complement strand
CCATCGAAGGCAAGTTCCCATATACCCATAAGGATACGTTCATGGGCTTCCACTGCGGTAACACCTGCTCTTCAAAGCTTGCATTCTGTGAAATGAAGTACCAGAAGATCATGGCTAGAAACCTGCCGATTGAGGTGACAAACGGAACACTCGAGGGCGATATCGCTCCTGGTAACATCACCTTCTTCCGTTTGCAGTCCACAGCAGACAACAAGTTAAGAGCTTATGTGGCTGAGGGTGAAGTGCTTGACGTAAGAACAAAGTCCTTTGGTGCGATTGGTGTATTTGCAATCCATGAAATGGGACGTTTCTACCGTCACGTACTGATTGAGAAGAATTATCCGCACCATGGTGCAGTGGCATTCGGACATTTCGGAAAGGAAATCTTCGAAGTGCTCAAATACATCGGAGTGGCATATGACGAAATCGGCTATAACCAGCCAAAGAGCCTGCCATATCCATCCGAGAATCCGTTTGCATAAAAAGGAAAACGGAAGGACAGAATGTAACGCAGACAAGAACCAAGAGGAATAAAACGATGGGACAGAGTAACGTTGTAACGGGGCCAAAGGCTCCGAAGGATCCGACAAAGAAGAGAGCCGCTGTCTATTTTATGCTGGATGACGCGGTAGAAGGTAGACCGGATGGGAATGGTGGCTTTGGTGAAGTACACTATCTGGAAGGCAGAGTGACGGCAAAGGTGCAGTCATTGTTACCGGAGTTAGATACCGGACTTGCAAAGAAATTGCAGATGTGCGAGGGCTTCCGTGAGCTTGTTCACAGTATCGGCGTTACTATGGTTTCTGATAAAGAAGAGCACCGGAGGGAAAGCATTGGCTTTGCCCTCCAGTGCAGAACGGAGCTTGGATATAACGGAACCCGGTATCAGACCAAGGTGTCCTGCAACGGAAAAGAAGCCGTGATTGAGCTGGGAGAGTATGAGGCGGTGGATGGGGAAACTTCACTTGCTTCTATCAATCTGGAGTTTCCAAGCTATTTTACCGGGAAGATGACCATCCGGTTTTATCTTCACGACGGCATACGTGTTCCGGAACTGATTCCGGACCCGCCGGTAAAGTTTGAATCAAAAGAATATCAGGATATGATTGCAAAGTCATTGATGCAGACCGGCAATACATACCGCATGAAACGGGCAATCAAAAAGGCACGAAACGGAGAGAATGTAACGCTTGCTTACATCGGAGGCTCCATTACACAGGGAGCAGGAGCAAAGCCGATTGCCACCGAATGCTATGCGTATCGTTCCTACGAGGCGTTTAAAAAGCGCTTCGGAAAAAACGGTGGAGAAAATATTCATTTTATAAAAGCAGGTGTCGGCGGTACTTCTTCAGAGCTTGGTCTTACCAGATATGAGGATGATGTGTTACGGGGCGGCGCTGTTACTCCGGATGTTGTCATAATCGAATTTGCGGTCAACGATGCGGGCGACGAAACCAACGGTGTCTGTTATGAAAGTCTTGCCTTAAAGGCAATGGAGGGACCGGGAAGCCCTGCGGTTATTTTGCTGTTTTCTGTATTTATGGATGATTATAATCTGCAGGAAAATTTATCAAAGGTGGGCGATACCTATGACCTTCCGATGGTCAGCATCAAAAATGCAGTAACTTTGCAGTTTTATGAAGAAACACCGGTCATTACAAAGCGGCAGTTTTTCTATGATTTATATCACCCATCCAATGAAGGACACCGGATTATGGCAGACTGCCTGGATGCGTTGTTTGTGGCGGTCGATGAGGCAGAACCATCAGAGAAGGATGTGGACTTAGACAGAGCACCGGCAATCGGAAACCGGTACCGGAAGCTGAACGCATTTGGTAAGGATGACGTGATAGAGCATGACGCGGTCAGTTTTCTTTCTGCGGGCTCTTTTACGGAGACAGATACAGCACTTCAATGTGTGGAAAAGGACACGGATTCCGTTGTGACACCGGAATTTCCGGATCACTGGATGCATCGGGCAGGATGCGGAACGGAAAGTTTCCGAATGGATATAAGCTGTAAGGACTTACTATTGGTATACAAAGACAGCGGAGACCATTCCTTTGGCTGTGCGGATGTTTTTGTGGACAATGAGCTCACAAGAAGGATCAACCCGCTGGAGGTGGGCTGGAACCATTGCAATGCGGTGATTGTATACCGGGGAAATGAAGCGGAAAAGCATCAGGTAGAAATCCGGCTGAATCCGGAGGACGCAAGCAAAAGCTTCACGATTCTCGGATTTGGATACACGTTATAAAATTAGAAAGCAATGCGGTATTGTAATTTATTATGATACCGCATTTTTGTAAATCGTAAGTGGAGTGTGGCATTGTAACGAAATGCAGATACGGAGAAGCGTATGGGAAAGAAAGTCGGTTTAAAGTATGATTGGGAGTTTTTAAAACAAAAAATTACGGGAGAAGAGATTCCGGAAGGTTATGAGGAGGCTGCGGCATTCCGTCCGGTGGTAATTCCACATGACTGGCTGATAGAAGAGTATGCCAATCTTTATGAAGAATCGGTCGGCTGGTACAGAAGGAAGCTGAACCTGAAAGAAACGGAAGGCAAAAAGCTGTTTCTGCGCTTTGAAGGTGTTTATATGAACTCGACCGTTTATGTCAACGGCAGAATGGCGGGGGAATGGAAGTATGGTTATACTACATTTGAAGTGGACATTACACCGTATGTACACGAAGGTGAGAATGAAATTCTTGTAAGGGTAATTCATCAGATGCCAAATTCCAGATGGTATACGGGTGCGGGAATTTACCGCCCTGTCTGGCTCATTGAGCGGAATGAAGTGCATTTTGCGGCGGATGGTATTTATATCCATACAGAAAAAGAAGGAAACGGGTATCGGACGGAGATTTCGGCAGAACTGTGCGGGGCGCAGGAAGTGCTGGATGCGTGCGTGATAAGCTATACCATTTTTGACAAAGAACAGAAGAAGGTTGCAGAAGGTAACAGTGCGGCAACATTTGAAGATATAGAATTTTATGCAGAAGGCGTAAAGGAGTGGTCCGTTGAAGAACCAAATCGGTACGAGCTTCTGGCAGAACTGAAAAAGGATGGAAAGGTGCTGGATGCCGAGCGTGTAACGTTTGGTTACCGGACGATAGAACTCACTGCGGACCGTGGGATGTTCTTAAACGGAAAGCATGTGAAGCTAAATGGCGTGTGTCTGCATCATGACTTGGGATGTCTTGGCGCGGCAGTCAATAAAGGGGCAATCAAAAGACAGTTAAAGCTGATGCAGGAAATGGGTGTGAATGCCATCCGCACAGCGCACAATATGCCTGCGGTGGAACTTATGGAGCTGGCAGATGAAATGGGACTTCTTGTTTTGAGTGAGTCCTTTGACTGTTGGAAGAAACCGAAAAACAAGTATGACTATGCGAGATTTTTCGAGGATTGGGCAGAACGGGATGTGCGTAACTGGATCCGGCGTGACAGAAACCATCCGAGTGTATTTCTCTGGTCGGTGGGGAATGAGATTTTTGATATGCATGCGGATGAATCGGGGCAGGAAATCTTGCGTGCTCTGATGGCAATGGTAAAGGAGCACGATTCGAAAGGAAATGCGTATACGACCTTTGGCAGCAATTTCATGCCTTGGGAGAATACCCAGAAGTGTGCAGATATTATAAAGATTGTCGGTTATAACTATGCGGAAAAACTGTATGAAAAGCACCATGCCGAGCATCCGGACTGGATAATTTACGGTAGCGAAACCGGCTCCATTGTGCAGAGTCGAGGAATTTATCATTTTCCGTATGAAAAAGAAATCCTGGCGGATGATGATGAGCAGTGTTCCAGCCTTGGCAACAGCATCACGAGCTGGGGAGCAAAGAGCATTGAGTTTTGTGTGACAAAGGAAAGAGATACAGAATTTTCTCTCGGACAGTTTTTGTGGTCCGGGATTGATTACATTGGAGAGCCGACACCGTATCACGGAAGAAATTCTTATTTTGGGCAGGCGGATACGGCATGTTTTAAAAAGGATGCCTTTTATCTGTATCAGGCAGGATGGACAGATTACAAAACGGCACCGATGGTACATATTTTCCCTTATTGGGATTTTAATGAGGGACAGGTAATCGATGTCAGAGTCTGCTCGAATGCGCCGGAAATAGAATTGTTTTTTGCACCGGCAAGGGAAGCAATGTCGGAAGGCGGATCGGAAAGTACAGATGCAGAAACCAAGGAACGCTCCCTCGGAAGGGTGCGGCTTGACCATAAGCATGGAGATAAACTGACCGGAGACTGGAAACTTTTGTATCAAAAAGGTACATTAAGAGCAGTGGCTTATGATGAAACCGGAACTGTGATTGCAACGGATATGCAGACGTCCTTTGGGGATGCAAAAAAGATTTGTTTGTCGGCGGACCGGACAGAGATTCCTGCGGATGATGAAGAACTGATTTTTGCGACGATTTCCATGGAGGATGAGGATGGAAATCCGGTGCATAACGCAAATAACAGAGTAAGAGTTTTGGTGAGTGGTGCAGGAGAGCTGGTGGGGCTTGATAACGGAGACAGTACGGATTTTGAACCGTATCATACCAATACAAGGCGGTTGTTCAGTGGAAAGCTGCTTGCTGTGGTGAGAAGTAACGGAAGTGCCGGAGAGATTAAACTCAGCGTATCTTGTGATGGCATGGAAGATGCGGTACTTGTTTGCTGTGCAAAAATGACAGCAGAAGACGGAGAAAACAAGGCAGGAAGAGAAGTCAAGCACATCCTTGTGGCGAAAGAAGACAGCATAAAGATTCCGATCCGAAAGATTGCTCTTTCGGCAGAAGAAACGTATCTGACGCCGGAAAAACGTGTGACGAAGGTAACGGCAACGGTAAATCCGGAAAACGCAGACGAACAGGCGCTGTCTTTCCGTGTAACGGATGCAGCAGGCGTTGACAGCACATTTGCAACAATTAAAAAGAATCCGGAAAATGGCAGAGAAGCCATCATAGAAGCTCGGGGCGATGGTGAATTCTATGTACGCTGCATGTGCAAAAACGGACGGGAGAAGATGTCCTTGATTTCTTTGCTTGAGATGAGGGCAGAGGGATTGGGAAAACTCAACTTAAATCCGTATGAGTTTTTGTCAGCGTCGTTATTTACAAAGAGCGGTGGAGATATCGGCAACGGAAATGAACGGGGGATTTCCACGGCAAGAGACGGCATTAGCTGGGTGGCGTTTGAAAATTTGGACTTTGGTGAGTTCGGTTCGGATGTGGTGACCATTCCGGTATTCTCTTTTGGAGAGACGCCGTTTACCTTTTGGGAAGGCATCCCGCATGCAGAGGGCAGTGAAATCATCGGAACGGCAGATTATACGATTCCAAGCGTATGGAACACCTATCTGCCGGATACATTTTATTTGAATAAGCGGTTAAAAGGAGTTACGACCTTTGCGGTAGAGTTGGACCGGAAGATTCACATGAAGGGCTTTCAGTTTGCAGAGCCGGAGAAGGCATATTGCAGGCTGACGGCAGCAGAGGCAGACCGTATTTACGGGGATTCCTTTGCCGTAGAGAAGCATGCGGTCAGAAATATCGGCAATAATGTAACGCTGGTCTTTGAAAACATGGAGTTTAGGGGCGAAGGAGCAACAAAACTGACTATTTGCGGGAAAACCGCGCATGAGGTCAACGATATCCGCTTACTTACCGAATATGAGGACGGCAGGACCGAGCAGGAGGCTCTTGCGTTTATGTTCAGTGAAGAAGACAAAGAAATGCGGTTTGAAATCTTAAAAAAGCGTGGAAAGGCAAAAGTTTCTTTTATGTTTCTGCCGGGCAGCGCATTTGATTTTTCGTGGTTCCGGTTTGAACAAAATTAGCAATATTAGAGAAATAAATGACAAGAGTCGAAGAGAAATTTTCTGAAAATTGCGATATAGTAAATGTAAAGTACCTACTCTTATATTGGGGTAGAAGAGAAAGGAACAACAAGGTATGAGGAGAAGAGTAAAAAAGGCAGCAGCGGTTTTACTGGCAATGGTGCTGGGATTTGGTAGTTTAAGCAGTGCCGGACAGCTAAAAAAGGCAGAGGCGGCCACGGAAAATTTGATTGTGAATGGTAATTTCGAAGATCCGGACAATCTGGAAGTATGGAATGTACACCAGAACGGCGCGACGATCACCGCAGAGGTTTCGGACACTCCAATCGGAGACAATAAAGTTTATACCTACGGTAAGATTACGAACCGTACATCAAACTACCAGTGCTTTGCGCAGGATGTGACAGCAAAGATGGAGCGTGGTGAGACCTACTATTATACATTCTATATCATGCTGGATTATGAAGATTACAAGGATGCACCTGCAGAACAGCGCAGTGTAGAGATTTCTCCGCATGTCCGTACCAATATGGGGGACAGTTACAGTCAGGGCGTTGGCGGTACAGTAACACAGACCTTGGAGCCGGGTGTCTGGACAAAGTTTACCGGAACATTTTCTCCGACCTGGAACGGAGAACTCCAGATGATTGCGCTCCGTTTTCTGGAACAGGGTACAAACTACGGCAGTGGTCCCGGCGTAATGGGTACCTATTATATCACCGGTGTTGAATTATATCAGCAGGATAAGGAGCCGGAATTGATTCAAAAGGGTATTGTCAGCTTAGATAAAGCAGTCAATAAAAAGCTTGGTGCAGACGGTGATTACATTGTAGGTACCGCAGTGTCGGGAGAAGAAGCTTTGGATATCGAAGTGATGGGGCTTGTAACGAAGCATTTTAATGCATTGACACTTGGAAATGAATTGAAGCCGCAGTTCATTTTTGCAAGCAGCTACAGTTCCGTTTCAAAAACGGAGACGGTGGTATTCAACGGAGAAGAAATGGAAGTTCCTTTACTGGACTTTAGCAGTGCGGAACGTATTCTTGACATAATTTATAAATGGAATAACAACAATCCGAATGACACAATTAAAATCAGAGGACATGTATTGGTATGGCATTCCCAGACACCGGAATGGTTCTTCCATGAGGATTATGATGAATCAAAACCACTGGTAAGTGCAGAAACTATGTCAAAACGTCTGGAGTGGTACATTGCTTCTGTAGCAGAGCATTTTACCGGAGAGGATAGTAAATATGCCGGTATGTTTTATGCATGGGACGTTGTAAATGAGGCAGTGAGCGACTCGACCGGTACCTACCGCAGTGACAAGGAAAGTTCTATGTGGTGGGCAGTGTATCAGAGCAATGAATATATCATCCAGGCATTCCGCTATGCAAATAAGTACATGCCTGCCGATGTGGATTTATACTATAACGATTACAATGACTGCAGCAGCAAAAAGGTCAAGGGAATTGCACAGCTCCTTCAGGATGTTAAGGATGCAGAAGGCACCCGTATCGACGGTATGGGTATGCAGGGGCATTACCAGACGCAGTTAAATCCTACTACGGCAGAATTTGAAGAAACGGTAAGAACCTATGCAAAGATCGTAGACAAGATTCAGATTACCGAGTGGGATTTGAAGGTAAGCTCGGATTATATTGGAACAGAATACAGCAAGCAGACAGAATATACCCGTCAGGCAAAGCGTTATTATGATTTTTATCAGTCGATTCAGAAATTAAGAGCAGAAGGAATCAATTTCTGCGGTATGACGTTCTGGGGCGTTATTGATACAAATTCCTGGTTACAGTCATCCAGTACTGTCGGCGGCGGTTCGGATGGAAAAATCGACCAGCATCCGCTTCTGTTTGACGGAGAGTATCAGGCAAAGCCTGCATTCTGGGCATTTGCAGATGAAACAAGATATAATAAGCTTGTGAATCCGACACCGACACCAACACCGAAGCCAACCGAAGCACCGGAGCCGACAGAGGGGGCAGAATTAACACCTGCACTTAGTCCGGAACCGACACAGACACCTGCAGATACACCTGCACAGGGCGGTGGAACCGTGGTTACTGTGGTGATTGTAGCTGTGGTGGCAGCAGTGGCGGTACTCGGAGGAGTATTGGTAGCAAAGAAGAAACGAAAATAAAAGACGAAAGTTACAAATTGGGGTAGTTGTGTAGCAGAACGTGGAATGGAGGAAAGACGTGGAACTCGTAAGAAATAAAGACAAAAATGCGGAGTACAGAAAGCGCGCAGAAGAGCTGGTGGCTCAGATGACGTTGGATGAAAAGGTATCACAGACTTTAAACTGGGCTCCGGGGATTGAACGTCTTGGAATAAAAAAATACAACTGGTGGAATGAAGCACTGCATGGTGTTGCCCGTGCCGGTGTGGCTACCGTGTTTCCGCAGGCAATCGGTCTGGCAGCGACCTTTGATGAAGACTTCATTGAAGAAGTGGCAGATGCGATTTCGACGGAGGGCCGCGGAAAGTTCAATATGCAGCAGGCAACGGATGATATGGATATTTACAAGGGTCTGACCTTCTGGTCACCGAACGTAAATATTTTCCGTGATCCAAGATGGGGACGTGGTCATGAGACGTTTGGTGAAGATCCGTATTTGACTTCCCGTCTGGGTGTGCGTTTTGTAGAAGGCATTCAGGGACATGATGAGAATTACTTAAAGGCTGCGGCATGTGCAAAGCACTTTGCGGTACATAGCGGTCCGGAGGCGGTCAGACATCATTTTGATGCAGTGGCGTCGAAACAGGATATGTATGAGACCTATCTGCCGGCGTTTAAGGCATGTGTGCAGGAAGCAAAGGTAGAAGCGGTTATGGGTGCGTATAACCGTACCAATGGCGTACCATGTTGCGGACACAAGGAGCTTTTACAGGACATATTAAGGGAAGCATGGGGCTTTGAAGGCCATGTAGTCAGTGACTGCTGGGCAATCAAGGATTTCCACGAAGGACATAAGGTAACGAATACTCCGGTTGAGTCGGTTTCTATGGCAATGAACAACGGATGCGACTTAAACTGCGGTAATCTGTTCCATTACCTCAAGCAGGCGGTAGAAGAAGGAAGAGTGGCTGAAGAACGTCTGGATGAGGCTGTGATTAATCTGTTTACCACCAGAATGAAGCTTGGTGTATTTGATAAGCTGGAGGACAATCCGTTCAATCAGATTCCGTACTCGGTTGTAGACAGTAAGCCAATGCGTGAGTTAAACAGAAGAGCGGCAGAAAAGTGTGTGGTTCTGTTAAAGAACGAAAACAACCTGCTTCCGCTTGATAAGTCAAAGATAAAGACAATCGGTGTCATCGGACCGAATGCGAACAGCCGTATGGCACTGGTTGGTAACTATGAGGGAACGGCATCCAGATACTGGACTGTTTTAGAAGGTATTCAGAATTACCTTGGTGATGAGGTGCGTGTCATGACTTCGGAGGGCTGTCATCTGTATCACGCAAAGGTACAGGGACTTGGCGAAGAAAATGACAGAATGTCGGAAGTACGCGGGGTCTGTGCAGAAAGTGATGTTGTTGTGGTATGTCTTGGCCTGGACTCTACACTGGAAGGTGAAGAGGGTGATACCGGTAATGAATTTGCCAGCGGTGACAAGTTAAACTTAAATCTTCCGGGATTACAGCATAAGGTGTTGGAAGAGGCATACAATTCCGGAAAGCCGGTGGTTTTGATTCTGCTTGCAGGATCTGCACTTGCAGTGAACTGGGCAGACGAACACGTTCCTGCGATTGTCCAGGGTTGGTATCCGGGAGCAGAAGGCGGCAGGGCAATTGCGGATATTCTGTTTGGTGAAAAGAATCCGGAAGGTAAGCTCCCTGTGACATTCTATCGTACGAGTGAAGAACTTCCTGAGTTTACGGATTACAGCATGAAGGGCAGAACCTACCGTTATATGCAGACAGATGCTTTGTATCCGTTTGGTTATGGTCTTTCTTATACAAGCTTTGCATATGATAAGGTAATAGCAGATAAGAATGTGCTTGAGAACGAGGTTGTAATCAAAGCCACCGTGACAAATACAGGTAAGATGGACGGTGCAGAAACCGTGCAGGCTTATGTAAAGATAAACCGTGAAAATACACCAAATGCGCAGTTAAAAGGTATTAAGAAGGTATCCTTGAAGGCAGGCGAGAGCAAGGAAGTCGAAATAACACTTCCGAAAGCAGCATTTGCTCTTTACGATGAAGAAGGCGTACTCCGTCTGAGCGAAGGAACGGCGACCGTTTATGTGGCAGGTCATGCACCGGATGCAAGAAGTGCTGCACTCACCGGAACCTGCGCAAGTGAAATTACGGTTAAAATTAAGGAAAGTGAAATTCTGGAATAGAGGCTTAAGTGGAATGGAAACAAATCAGTGGACACAGCTTTGGCTGGATTACAGAAAAGTAAATAAAGAATATGCTTCTTATTTAAAGAACATTGTGATTGCGGGATTTTCGAAAGAAAATCCCGTTGTTCAAAATGCGGCAAAGGAACTGGAATGTGGTCTGAACCGTTTGCTGGAGCCGGCAACCGTTTTGGTTTCTTTTGCTCAGAAAGAGAGTCCGGAGGAAGGAACTGTTCTTATAAAGAAAGAACGGCTTCCGGAGGGGAGCATTACAGGGAGCTACCGGATGGTGCAGGAAGGCAGATGTCTTGTGGTGACGGCGGAGGAAGAGACCGGAATGTTGTACGCAGTATTTCATCTGCTGCGAATGGTTGCTACAGAGCAGGAGCTCAACGGAATTTATATTATGCAGGTTCCGGACCAGCCGCTAAGAATGTATAACCATTGGGACAATATGGATGGCAGTATTGAACGCGGATATTCGGGGAAATCCTTCTTTTTTGAAAAAGATGAGCTTATTATCAACCGGAGGACGGCAGATTACGCGCGTTTCATGGCAAGCATCGGAATCAATGGCGTAGTAATCAATAATGTAAACGTAAAAAATGCAGCAACTTATCTGATTACGGAGAAATATCTGGACAAGGTGGCAGAGCTTGCGAAACTGTTTGCCGGATACGGAATCAAACTCTTTTTGAGCCTTAACTATGCGGCGCCGTTGGAGCTTTCTGATGTGCAGAGTGCCGACCCGTTTGATAAGGACGTTATTGCATGGTGGCAGAAAAAAATGTCAGAGATATTTGCAAAGGTGCCGGAGCTGGGAGGTTTTCTTATCAAAGCGGATTCTGAAGGGCGGCCGGGGCCGTTTACATACGGCAGGACGCAGGCAGATGGTGCTAATATGCTTGCCGACATCGTAAAGCCATACGGAGCAATCATTATCTGGCGCTGCTTTGTTTATAATTGCACGCAGGACTGGCGGGACTATAAGACAGACCGTGCAAGAGCTGCGTATGACAATTTTATTGAGATGGATGGGGATTATCATGAAAATGTGATTCTCCAGATAAAGAACGGGCCGATGGATTTTCAAATCCGTGAGCCGGTGTCACCGCTTCTTGGAGCACTAAAAAAGACCAACCGGATGCTTGAGGTTCAGATTGCACAGGAATACACAGGGCACCAGATTGATGTCTGTTACCTGATTCCGATGTTTAAGGAGATTCTGGATTTTAAAACATATTGTAGGAAAAAGCAGGATACGGTTGCTGAACTTCTGACCGGACGTTATGAAGAAAAGAGAAACCTTGCTACCGGTATTGCAGCGGTTTGCAACACCGGAAATGATGCAAACTGGACCGGGAATGTGCTTGCAGCAGCAAACCTGTACGGATTTGGCCGACTGGCATTTCAAAACTCCCTTACGGCAGAGAAAATTGCAGAGGAATGGGTTCGGATGACGCTTTCCAACGAAAGACAAGTGGTAGAAGCAGTGCTTTCCATTCTGCTTCCTTCAAGGGAAGTATATGAAAAGTACACCAGTCCGCTCGGTATCGGCTGGATGGTGACACCGCATACGCATTACGGCTGTAGCGTGGATGGATATGAGTATTCCAGATGGGGGACTTATCACAGGGCAGATCATCTGGGTATAGGCGTAGACCGGACGGATACAGGGACCGGCTATGTAAGACAGTATTTTGAACCGGTTTCTTCTATGTATAATGACATCAAAACCTGTCCGGAGGAGTTATTACTGTTCTTCCATCATGTACCGTATACGCATGTGCTTTCTACCGGGAAAACGCTGATTCAGCATATTTATGATACGCATTTTGAAGGCGTGCAGGAAGCAGAAAAGATGTTTGGAACGTGGAGAACGCTGGAGGGCAAACTGCCAAAGGCAATATTTGATAATGTAAAAGAACGCTTTCAGCGGCAGCTGAGTAATGCAAAAGACTGGCGGGATCAGGTGAATTCTTATTTTTACAGAAAAAGCGGCATTCCGGATGAAAAGGGAAGAAACATCTATTAACAGATATTACAAAAGAACAAAATATGGGCATAAATATGAGGGGGGTGTGAAAAACGCCCTCCTTGTTGTATACAAGAATGGTCAAAAATTGCTCTTTGATATGCAAATTGATTCGAAAAAAATAAAAGTTGTTAGTGGAAATTGACAGTTTGGATGAAAAATATTATGCTGAAAAGGTAAAAAGTGCACAGAAAATATGAAAATGCTTACATGGATTTTGAGCAATATGTGAAAAAATGATAGCAATGAATAAGAAGTCGGAATTTAAAACATAGAGTATACTAAGTATTATAAAGGAGCATGGCGAAAAATCAGACTAGTCTGATTTTATGCTATAGGTAACCTATAGCATAATAAAACTGTTAGAAGATTCAGAAGAATTATATCAACAAAACGGGAGGCAGATATGAAGGGCTCTATTAAGAAATTACTTATATTTATCGGAGTGATTGCAGTCGGAGTAATCGCAGTGTGGCTGTTCAGTTTACGACCGGCAGAAAATTTCAGCGAGAAGTATGCAGGAACGGATTTGACTGTCGATGCGGAGGGCGCAATCTTAGAGGGCACTTATACCGGATACCAGAAAGAGCACGAGGGTGCGGGAACTCCGGAGCATTCTGTGGAGATTGACCTGTTTTCTTATAAGGAAGGAACCGGAGTGGAAATATATACGGATTATGAGGGAGAAGAAAAAGCCCTCTATACCGATACGGAGTCTTCCGTTACCTGGGAGGTAACCATTCCGGAAGCCGGCTGGTACAACATTTATCTGGAATACATGACGGTGGAATCGAGAGGCGTTGCGATTGAGCGTGGCGTGATGATTAACGGAGAGTTCCCGTTTGATAATGCAGAAAACATTGCGTTTGGACGTATCTGGACAGATGCCAGCGAACCAAAGGTGGATAACCAGGGCAATGAAATCCGTCCGACACAGGTGGAAATTTTTGAGTGGCAGTCTGCATACTGTAAGGATGATATGGGCTACATTATCGAACCGTATCAGTTCTATTTTGAAAAAGGAAAAAATACAATTACTTTTGTTGGTGAAAATGAGCCGATGGTGCTTCGTACTCTTTCCGTAACTGCGGTGGAAGAAAATATTTCTTATGAAGAGTATCATGCACAGGGCGGTGTAGCAGCAACAGGAGCAGGTCTTACCTACAATCAGATTTATCAGGGAGAAGATGCAGTAAGACGTTCCGAGTCTTCCCTGTATGCAAAGTATGACAAGGCATCCGCAGGAACGGTGCCGTACGATGTCTATAAGACCGTTCTGAACTATACCGGCGGAGATGCATGGAGAACCTCCGGACAGTGGATTGAATGGGATATTACGGTGCCGGAAGACGGTTACTATAAGATTATGATAAAGGCACGTCAGAACTATTCCAGAGGAAGCGTTTCCTGCCGTAGCCTGTACATAGACGGAGAGATTCCGTTTGAAGAAGTAAATGAAATCGGTTTTGCATTCAGCAATGATTGGGAATGCTTACTGCTTGCAGATGAAGAGGATGTTCCGTACGAGTTTTACCTGACAGCAGGTACGCATACCATCCGTCTTGAGGCTACTCTTGGCGGAATGGGTACTATCTTAGATGATTTACAGAATTCCACGTACCGTCTGAACCAGATTTACAGAAAGATTTTAGTTTATACCGGTGCAAATCCGGATATTTACCGTGACTATCATGTAGATAAGCAGTATCCGGAAGTTATGACAGCAATGGAGCTGGAATATAAGCGTCTTTATAAGATTGTTGATGATACGGTGGCTTATACCGGACAGAAGGCAGATAAGATTGCTGCAGCACAGACCGTAGCACAGCAGCTGGAGCGTTTTGTAGACCGCCCGGATAAGATTACGGTAGAGTTTAAGACGTTTAAGGATAACATCACGGCACTTGGTACTGCCATTCTGAATATGACAGAAATCAAGCTCGATATTGACTATATCGTAGTTTGCGGTACAGAAGCAGAGCCGGAAGAAGATACGAGTAATCTGTTTGAAAAACTGGCACACAGTGTCAGAAGCTTTGTGGCATCGTTTGTTGTGGACTACAATGCAGTCGGTGACGTTTACGCGGAAGGCGAAGAGGTTGTGACTGTATGGATTACCTCTGGCCGTGACCAGGGTACTATTTTAAAGACCATGATTGACGATACCTTTACACCGGAAACCGGCATTAAGGTAAATGTTGAAATCGTAGATGCAAGTGCTATTTTAAGTGCGGTTATGGCAGGCAGAGGACCAAATGTGATTCTTTCTGTTGGTGCTGACCAGCCGGTCAATTACGCGCTCCGTGGTGCGGCAGAAGATATTACACAGTTTGAAGATTGGGAAGAAGTGCTGGCTCCGTATACACCGAGCTCGTATAGACAGTACATGCTTGACGGACACATTTACGCAGTACCGGAATCCCAGACCTTCAGCGTAATGTTCTATCGTACGGATATTTTGGAGGAGCTTGGACTTGAGGTTCCAAACACCTGGAAGGAGCTTATTGAAATGTTACCAACCATTCAGGGCAACAGCATGTCAGTAGGTATTCCGAGTGCCGCAGGAAGCAGCTCAAATGCAAGTGCAAGTACTTCCGTGGCATCCAATACACCGGATTTGACCTTGTATTTCAGTTTGTTGTTCCAGCATGGCGGAGATTTATATAACGAAGCAAGTACAAAGACAAGAGTAAACGACGAAGCAGGCGTGGAGGCATTTGATGAATATACCAGATACTTTACTGATTATGGTATTCCAACCATTTATGACTTTGTCAGCCGGTTCCGTTCCGGTGAAATGCCGATAGGTATTTCTCCGTACTCTACATATAACACATTGATGGTGTCTGCACCGGAAATCAGAGGTCTTTGGGAGTTTACACTGATTCCTGGTACAGAACGGGTGGATGAGGACGGAAACACCTACATTGATCGTTCCGATTTCATCACAGGAAGTGCGACCATGATGATTTCCACAGAAGACGAAGAGTTAAAGCAGATGTCCTGGGAATTCATGAAGTGGTGGGCAAAGGCAGATACACAGGTCCGTTTCGGTAGAGAGCTTGAAGCGTTGCTTGGTTCCTCTGCACGATATGCAACCGCAAACAAGGAAGCGTTTGTACAGCTTGCATGGAAGGCAGACGACATCAAGATTTTAAGTGAGCAGTGGGATTGGACCGTGGGAATTGAAGAAATCCCTGGTGGTTACTACACAGGACGTCATATTACCAATGCTATCCGTAAGGTAATCAATGATGATGAGGATCCGAGAGAGACAATCATTGACTACGTCATCACGATTAACGATGAAATTACAAAGAAACGGAAAGAGTTCGGACTTCCGGTTGAAGAATAAGAAAGGGGGAACACATTGTGAAAGAGTATTTCCGGAAATACCTGATTTTGCGTAAGCATAATTTTCAGGTGGCAGTGAAGAAAGCAAAGCAAAGAAAGATGTGTTACCTGTTTTTATTACCATATGCACTGGTATTTACGACCTTTGTTATTTTGCCGGTAATTACATCGATTTATTACAGTTTTACTTATTACAACATTCTGGAGCCGGCACGGTTTGTCGGACTACAGAATTACATCAGCCTGATTCTAGAAGATGATATTTTCTTAACCGGTGTAAAAAACACATTTATGATTGCGGTAATTACCGGACCGATCGGTTACATTGCATCGTTTTTGTTTGCATGGCTGATTAACGAATTGCCTCGCTGGGTACGTACGATTGCGGTTATCGTATTCTACGCACCATCCATTGCGGGTAATGTATACGTGATCTTTTCCCACTTCTTCCGTGGTGATGCTTACGGTCACGTAAACGCATTCTTAATGGAAGTCGGAATTATTGATACACCGATTTTGTGGCTCGTAAATCCGGATTACATGCTTCCGGTTTGTATGCTTGTTATCCTCTGGACCAGTCTTGGTACGGGATTTTTATCCTTCGTAGCCGGTCTTCAGGGTGTGGACCAGGCACAGTACGAGGCAGGCTATGTGGATGGTATTAAAAACCGCTGGCAGGAGCTTTGGTACATCACCTTGCCGGGCATGAGACCAATGTTAATGTTCGGTGCGGTTATGGCAATTACCCAGTCCTTTGGTGTCTGTGAAGTTACGATGACTCTTTGCGGCTATCCGAGTACGGACTACGCAGCGAGAACCGTTGTCACACACCTGTATGACTATGGTTATTCCAGATTTGAAATGGGTTATGCATCCGCAATTGCAACCCTGTTATTCTTAGTTATGATTTTATGTAACAAAGCAATTCAAAGTCTGTTGAGAAGAGTAGGAACCTGATATGAGCAAAAAGAAGCAAAATACAACAAAACCATACAAAAAAAGAATAGTGAAACGCAGAAAACCGAACCGTTCGATTGCGGGCGATATCTTTCTGTATCTGTTTTTGGCGCTGACCGCAGTGGTTATGGTATTGCCGCTTGTATTTGCAGTCAGCAGTGCCTTAAAGCCTTTGGATGAGCTGTTTATGTTCCCACCAAAGTTTTTTGCACAGAACCCGACGACAGATAACTTCTCTGACTTGTTTGTAACGATGAGTAAGAGCTGGGTGACATTCCCACGTTACGTATTCAATACAGTATTCATTACGGCAGTCGGTACCTTCGGACATCTGGTGATTGCCTCCATGGGTGCATTCGTACTGGCAAAGTACGAGTTCCCGGGCGGAAAGACGTTTTTCAAAATCGTAACGATTGCAATGATGTTCTCGGGGTATGTTACTGCAATTCCAAACTATGTTATTATCAATAAGTTAGGATTGATTGATACCTACTGGGCAGTAATTATTCCTGCGTTTGCAGCACCAATCGGACTCTTCCTTATGAAGCAGTTCATGGAAGGTATTCCAATGGCTCTCATTGAGGCAGCGAAGATTGATGGTGCCAATGAGTGGAAAGTATTTGCCAACATTATCATGCCGAACGTAAAGCCGGCATGGCTGACTTTGATTATCTTTTCGGTACAGAGACTCTGGAATGACAGAGCCGGTACCTTCATTTACTCAGAAGAAAAGAAAACGCTGGTATATGCACTTCAGCAGGTGCAGAGCGGAGGTATTGCAAGAGCCGGTCAGGCAGCGGCAGTTACCGTAGTAGTAATGGTAGTTCCGATTGCTATTTTCATCATGGCACAGAGCCAGATTCTTGAAACCATGGCAAGCTCGGGATTAAAAGACTGATTGTACATTGTATGCAGGGAGAACGCTTATGAAAAGAAGAGCAAAAAGAATAGTGGCACTGGTTGCCTGTCTTATCGTTGCTGTGAGTTCGTCAACTGTGGCATCTGCAGCAGACATAGGATATACCTATACGTTTGATTACTGGGGCGATGTACAATATGCACCGGATGCTTATGAAGTTGCAAATGTATTTACGGCAAAGGATTTTGGACTGGAAAAGAACTTTTTAAATCCGCAGGGACTTGTGACATACGGGGATTATGTATATGTCTGTGATACCGGTAACAACAGAATTCTGGAATTGTTCCGTACAGACAATTCGCTGACGCTGGTACGTGAGATAACACAGTTCAAAGGAGATGTCGAAGTACTGACATTTGCATCTCCAACGGATATGGCTGTTTCGAAAGATTATTTTTACATTGCAGATAAGAACAACAACAGAATCTTAAAGCTGGATAAAGAATTAAATTATATTATGGAGTTTACAAAGCCGACAGATGAAACCTTTGACCAGTCGCTGGACTTTCTTCCTAGTAAGATTGTCATTGACACGGCGGGAAGAGTTTTCTGTGTGGCAACCAATGTAAACAAGGGTCTGGTGAAGTTTGAAGCAAACGGAGAATTCTCCGGATTTGTCGGTGCAACACCGGTTACTTACAATTGGACAGATTATATTTGGAAACGGTTTGCGACAAAGGAGCAGAGAGAAAAAATGGAGTCCTTTGTTCCGACGGAGTACGATAACGTTTACATGGATTATGAAGGCTTCATCTATGCGTGTACCACACATGTTTCGGAACTGGAGCTTGATTCCGGTGCGATTGACCCGGTTCGACGTCTGAACATGATGGGAGATGACATCTTAATCCGAAACGGTAATTGGTACATTATCGGTGACATTCACTGGGGCGATGGTGGCGGTTATTCCGGTCCGTCCCTGTTAACAGATATCACAGCTTTTGAAAATGATGCTTATGTGGCGCTGGACAAAGTAAGAGGCCGTCTGTTTGCTTATGATGACCAGGGAAGACTGTTATTTGCTTTTGGCGGTAATGGTAACATGGATGGTTATTTTAAGACTCCGTCCGCCATTGATCACATGGGATATGATTTGCTGGTGCTTGACCAGTTGGATGCAAGCATTACACTTTTTACTCCAACGGAATACGGTTCTCTGATTTATCAGGCAATTGACCAATTCCAGAATGGAGAATATGAGGCTTCCGGTGAAACCTGGCAGGCAGTACTTAATTTAAACGGAAACTATGATCTGGCTTATATCGGTATCGGACGTTCTTTGTTAAGACAGGAAAGGTACCGTGAAGCAATGGAGTATTTTGAGCTTAAAATGGATGATGAAAACTACTCAAAAGCCTTTAAACAGTACCGTAAGGAATGGGTAGAAGAACACATTGTCTGGATTATTGTGGCACTTGCTGTAGTCTTTGTGGTTCCGATGACGGTTGGTAAGATCAGAAAGATTAAGCATGAAATTGACACCGCAGATATTTTTACAAGGAAACAATAACCTTAAGAATCGGAGGCAGGTATGTTAGCTGCATTGAAAAGAAAAGAAACATATACCAAATATAAAAAGGATTTCAAGTTTGCATTTTACTGCTTGACGCATCCGCTTGACGGATTCTGGGACCTGACACATGAAAAGAGAGGTTCCATGGCGGTGGCAAACACGATATTGGTTTTAACACTGCTTGCCAGAATCTGCCGGTTGCAGTTTACCAGCTTTATTTTCAATAAAGTGTATTGGCCTGAGGTTAATATTTTCCTTTATCTGGCAAGTGTCCTTTTCCCTCTTGCACTCTGGTGTGTTGGCAACTGGGCATTGACGACATTGTTTGACGGAAAAGCGAAATTAAACCAGATTTATATGGCAACATGTTATTGTCTGCTTCCGTATCCTCTGATGCAGTTCCCACTCATCGTGTTCAGTAATGTGGTGACGGTGGATGAGGCAGAGTTTTACGGAGTACTCAGTACGATTTCCCTTGTGTGGTGTGGTATCTGGATTGTCGCTGCAATGATGCAGATTCATGAGTATTCATTGTCGAAGACATTGTTATTTATTGTATTTTCGATTTTGGCAATGCTCGTTATTGTATTCATCCTGTTGTTGTTTTTCAGCATGATTAGTCAGGGTATTGCGTATTTTATTTCCATTGTTAGGGAAATTCTCTTTAGATTGTAGCGTGGAAGGAGAACACCATGAGAAAAGACAAAGCAACAAGAAAAGCAGAATTCAAGGCTGCTGTGGTCCTACAATTGAAAAGTCTGATTGCTCCGGTGATTGGTCTTCTGGTAATTCTGCTGCTGGCCGCGGTGATTATGCTCTGGCCGGAAGCAGAAGAAGAGGAGCACATCATTCCACTCCGTGGTTACTCGGGAGAGGCAAAAGAATATGTGCTGGAAAATGAGAAACTGAAGCTTGTCATGGATCCGGATACGACCCAGTTTACCATAACGGTCAAGGAAACCGGAGAAGTCTGGTATTCCAATCCACAGGATGCAGACAGTGACTCACTGGCATTTACAACGGAGAAGTCGAAGTTAAAATCGACGGTACTTCTTACTTACAGTACCATCAACGGTGTAGACACTCTCTATAACAATTACGATTTCAGCATGAAAAATAAATTATATGAAATCGTACAGGGAGAGGATTACATCCAGGTGGATTATTCCATCGGTGATGTGGAAAGAGAATATATTCTTCCGCTGGTGATGGAAATCGAACGATATGAGACTTACATGGAGACATTGAGCGGCTCGAACAAGAACTTAATGTCCCAGTATTATAAAAAATATGATATCAATAACTTAAGCAAGTCGGATGAAAAAAACAAGGATGAACTGATTGCCAGATATCCATTGATGGAAACTACTGTAATTTATGCGCTGAGAGATACAGCAAATGAAGCGGTAAAGAAAAAGTTAGAAGCAATGTTTGAGGAAACCGGATACACCTATGAAGATTATCTGGTAGACAAAGAAAAGGATACCGCGGAAAAAACAACCGACAAGCCGATATTTAACCTGTCAGTGATTTACCGCCTGGAAGATGGCGACTTTACCGTGGAGGTTCCGCTGGATTCCATTGATTATATGGAAGATTATCCGGTTTATTATCTGTCCCTGCTTCCGTATTTTGGAGCGGCAGGTACGCAGGACGACGGATATTTGTTTGTACCGGAAGGTGGCGGTGCCCTGATTGAGTACAATAACGGAAAGACAGCGCAGAACAGCTATTACGCAAATGTTTACGGCTGGGATATGTGTCAGGACAGAGATGCAGTTGTACATGAGACCAGAACCGCATTTAATGTGTTCGGTGCAGCAACGGAAGATGCTTCTTATATCTGTGTGATAGAGCAGGGAGCACCGTATGCGGCTATTCAAGCAGATATCAGCGGAAGAAATAACAGTTATAATTTCGTTAATGCGATTTATAACGTAACAAAGAGAGAGCAGTATGATGTTTCTGATAAGTACAACGGAAACATGTTTGTATATGAAGAGAATCTTCCGGAGGGAGAATCCTATGTACAGAGATACCGGTTTGTAAATTCCGGTGATTACAGTGATATGGCAAAGGCATATCAGGAATACCTGTTTGAGACCTACGAAGGGGCATTTACAAAGAATACGGATACAGAGGCACCGGTTCTTATTGAGATTATCGGTGCGGTAGATAAGGTAAAGCAGGTATTTGGTATCCCGTTATCAAGACCATTGGCACTCACTACGTTTGCAGAAGCGGAAGAACTGCTGACGCAGATGCAGGAGGCCGGAATGAGCAATTTATCCGTAAAGCTTTCCGGATGGGCAAACGGCGGTGTACAGCAGAGCTGGTTTGCAAAGATTAAGCCGGTCAAAGACCTGGGTGGAAAGAAAGGGCTTAAGAGTCTGACAAGTAAGGCAGAAGAGCTTGGAGTAACGCTTTATCTGGATGGTATTACAAATTACGCAATTGATACTGATTTGCTGGACGGATTTTTCGTATTCTCGGATGCGGCAAGATTTGTCAGCAAGGAAAAGGCAGAGCTGTATGAGTACAGTACCACAACTTATGCAAAGCGTGAAGATTTGGATGAGTTCTATCTGCTGGATAAATACAATATTGATGAAATGATTACAAATTTTGCAGAGGCTGCAGAAACGTACAATGCGGGACTTTCATTTGCAGATATCGGAATGGAGTTGTCTTCTGACTTTACAAAGAGAGATCCGTATTCGAGGCAGGCAATTATGGAGCTGCATACGGAACGCCTGAAAGCCCTGAGTGAGCAGGATGTGTTAATCAATGAAGGTAATGATTATGCGGTCGCTTATGTTGATATGATTACCAATATGAATCTTTCGGGTGCTGAATACAGCATCATTGATAAGACGATTCCGTTCTATCAGATGGCGTTGCATGGATTTGTGAATTATACGGGAGAGGCACTGAACTTAACCGGAAATATGGAAGATGAGTTATTAAAGTCGGCAGAATATGGCGCGGCACTTGCCTTTACCATTATGCAGGAGAGTGCATTTACCTTACAGAATACACTGTATACCGAATATTTCGGTTCGGAGTATGCATCCTGCAGTGAGCGTATGTATGAGATTTATAACAGATACAACAGTGAACTGGGTCATATTTTTAACCAGACAATGACCGGTCATGAATTTGTAGAACCACAGCTTACTTGTACGACCTATGAAGATGGTACCAAGGTTTATGTAAACTACAGTCAGAATGACAAGACAGTAGACGGAACGGTAATTCCTGCAAGGGATTATGCCGTAGTCCGCTAAGTAAGACTTAGGACAGAGAGGGGTTTAAACATGAAGAAACGTAAGAAATATGAGGGTCTTCAGAAAAGAAAGGCAATTGCCGGATATTTGTTTATCCTGCCTTTTATTATCGGATTCCTTACTTTTATGGTAAAACCATTTTTCCAGTCCCTGTACATGAGTCTTTCGAATGTAGAGGTAAGCGGCAAAGGTTTTACAAACCACTTTATCGGAATTGAAAATTATGTCCGTGCATTTACGGCAGATGTGGATTTTTCCAGACTTTTGTGGGAAGAACTCGGGCGGATGGGGATTAATACAATTGCCATTATGATATTCAGCCTTTTCGTGGCATTGCTGTTGAACCAGCAATTTAAAGGACGCGCTTTTGTGCGTGCAATTTTCTTCCTTCCGGTAATTCTTTCCTCCGGTGTTATCATCGGTGTGGAATATGAAAACGAACTGATGGCATCTATGAAGGATTTGATTGCGGACAGTGACACCGGAACAAGTATCACAGGAGCCTTAGAGGAAATTCTGATTACAGCAGGTGTCGGAAACAGTATGTTTAATACCGTATTTGAAATTGTAGACGGTGTCTATGATGTAGTCATTGCATCGGGTATCCAGATTATCATTTTCTTATCCGGGTTACAGACGATTTCCAAGAGCATGTATGAGGCAGCTTCCATTGAAGGCTGTACCGCATGGGAAAGTCTTTGGAAAATTACCATTCCTATGATCAGCCCGCTGATTTTGGTAAACTGGATTTACACCATTGTGGATTTCTGTATGCGAACGGACAATCAGGTAATGGAAAAGATTCAGGAGGTTTTGGAATTACTTAACTATGGTTCGGCTTCTGCAATGTCCTGGATTTACTTTGGTATCGTTCTTGTGGCAATTGGTATAAGCTCACTGATTATTTCGAAGGTGGTATATTACTATGACTAAGAGAAAAGCAGAAGAAAGAAAGACCAGATGGAAGAAATTCTGGGCGAGAAATAAAGCAAGCGAAGGCTATCTGTTTAGAAAAGTTGCAGGTAATTATGCTTACCGTATTGTTCGTATGTTGATGCTGTTTGGCTTGTGCTTTTTAATCCTGCAACCGATTTTTAATAAGATTTCGGTCAGCCTGATGTCGGAAGAAGATATCTACAATGCCATGGTCATCAATGTGCCGGAGCACTTCACCGGTGAAAACTATGAGATGGCAGCAACCTTCATGGGATATGGCGAGGCGCTTAGGAACACGTTCTTTATTTCACTTACCATTGCAATTTTACAGGTTGCGGTTTGTACATTGGTAGGATATGGATTTGCAAGATTTGAGTTTCCGTTTAAGAAATTCTGGTTTGCCTGTGTGTTACTGATTATCGTAATACCACCACAGACCATTTCAACACCGTTATTTTTGCATTTCAGATTCTTTGATGTGTTTGGACTTTTTAAAGCAATAACGGGTAGTACCATAAATCTTCGTGGCTCCGTTATTCCGTATTACTTAATGAGTGCGGGATGTATGGGATTGAAAAACGGATTATATATTTATATGCTTCGTCAGTTCTTCCGCAATCAGCCGAAGGAGCTGGAGGAAGCAGCATATGTGGACGGATGCGGTATGTTGAAAACATTCTTCCGTATTATGCTTCCGGATGCAAAGCCTATGTTAACATCTTGTTTCCTGTTTGCGTTTGTATGGCAGTGGACAGACAGTTTCTATTCCAAGATGTTTTTAGGAAATACAAAGTTACTATCCATTCAGTTAAGCCGTATTGCTGCACAGCTTGATGCGTACATAAAGACGCAGCTTGGCAATGCCGGCGGTGCTTCCCTCGGATATACCAACTGTATTATCTCGACCGGCACACTGATGGTAATTGTGCCGCTTCTGGTTCTGTATCTGTTCGCACAGAAGGGCTTTGTAGAGAGCCTTAGCAGTACAGGTATCAAGGGCTAAACAACATTGTATTTTATACCCGGCCTGTAGGTGGGAGCGCCGGAAAAGTTCCCGTAAAAAAGCAGGAGGGGAGAAAATAAAAAGAGGAGGAAAATATAATGATTAGTAAGACAGTAAGAAGAATGCTTGCAGTTTCCATGGCAATGATCATGGCAGTAGGCGCGGCAGGATGTGGCAATCAGCCGGCAGGTAATGAGGATCCGACACCAACACCTGATACAGGAAATCAGGGTGGTGAGGTAACACCGGAACCGACAGAAACACCGGATGCGTACACAATTTTAACTGATGAAAACGGAAATAAGTATGATCTCGGTGGTATGGAAATCATCATCCGTGACTGGTGGTCTTCCGGTGAGAGAAGCGAAGCACAGAACGCGTATGACGAAGCTCGCTACGAATACTATGACTGGATTCAGGAAACTTATAACTTCACAATTAAGGAGCAGGCTATCGGTGACTGGGGTTCTAACCCACAGGATTTCGTAGACTATGCTACAACCGGCGGCGATGAGAACTACATTTTCGTACTTCGTCAGGCAGGTGAAGTTGTTTCTGCTATGAACAGCGAATTAATGTATGACTTATCCACACTGGATTGTCTTGATTTTACAGAAGAAAAATGGGGAAGTAATGTACATATCCTTATGAGCAAGGGAAGCTCCATCTATGGTATGAGAGGTACGGATGCAGAGCCAAGAGGATGTATCTATTTTAACAAGAGATTATTAGAAGAAGCAGGTATTGATCCGGAAGATTTATATAAGTGGCAGGAAGCCGGCGAATGGACATGGGAGAAGTTTGAGGAAATTTGTGCTAAGGTTCAGAGAGATACCAATGCCGACGGTATCATCGATGTATACGCTATGGTTCAGCAGGGTGCTGAGTTCCATAAGCAGGCTGTTTTCTCCAACGGCGGTTCCTTCATTGGCAAGGACAGCAGTGGTCTGTTCTATAACAACTTAGAGTCTGCAGAGACCATCGAAGCTCTTACATGGTCTGTAAGAATGAGAGAAACTTATGAAATGCCACAGCCGGATGGCTCCAACTGGGATTACTTTGTAGCTGAGTTCAAGAACGGTAGCGCAGTATTCTTCACAGACCAGGTTTACAGAGCAGGTCAGAACTTGAAGGATATGGTAGACGACTTTGGTTGTATCGTATTCCCTATGGGACCTAAGGCTGACGATTACACAGGTTTCTACGAAGATAACGTATTAGTTATCCCGGCTTGCTACGATGAAGAAAAGGCTTGGAAGATTGCTTTCGCTTACAACCTTTACACTCAGCCAATTCCGGGTTATGAAGATACTGAAACATGGCAGGCTGGTTATTACGGAAGCTTCCGTGATACAGAGTCCGTTGACTTAACACTCGCAAGACTTGTTACGGGCGGCGAACTGATGCATCACTTAATGGTATCCGGTATTGACCTTGGTAATGACTTACTCTACAGCTTAGGTTATGCGGATTCCGAAGGTAACGTTTACACACCGGCTCAGAAGGCAGAGTCCTTAAGAGAGGCTTGGGGCGCTTACATCAATGACGCAAACAAATAAAGTCGGTTGAAAGATTGCTTTGACTGATTTATAATAGAACAAGGAATGGTATTTTCCGGATGCCATTCCTTGTTCTGTATTTGTACTTTTGATAGAAAGAGGGTTTATGGCATGGAAGTGAATTTTCATTTACCGGGACTGCGGTATAATTATCCGCTGAATATGTTATTTTTGAGTTTATTAAAGCAAAAGCCGGAGTACTTCAGGGAGGGTGTAAAAATTGCTTCCTTTTTCGGTGAATTTCCGATGTCGCTTTGGACAGGCGGTCGACTTGTGGTGGGGGATCAGTGTGATACCCAATATGTAAGAAATGTGATTAAAAACATTAATGCCCAGGGCATTCCGATTCGTTATACGTATACGAATCCATTGATTGAGAAAGAAGATTTAGAAGATTTTTATTGTAATTTCTGTATGCAGGAGGCAGACAACGGCATGAATGAGGTGCTGGTGGTTTCGCCGATTTTGGAGAAGTACATCCGTGAGCGGTATCCAAACTTTAAGATTAACAGCTCGACCTGTAAAGAGATTACGGATGTAGAGGGCTTAAATGCCGAACTGGGAAAAGACTATTACCTGGTTGTGCTTGATTACAACATGAACAACAACTGGGATTTGATAAAACAGATTAAGAAGCCGGAAAAGTGTGAGGTTCTGGTGAATGCACTGTGTATTCCGAATTGTAAGAGAAGAGGCGAGCATTACAAAAATGTGGCACAGAACCACCGCATTGAGCTGGAAAACAGAAGGCGTCCACCGGAAAAGCGTGTTCCGCTGATTCCATGGACCTGCGAGTATGGTGACCACAACTGCATCCACACAATTCAGAATTATTCCACCTATGTTTCTCCGGAGGATATTTGGGAGAAATACATTCCGGCAGGGTTCCGTCATTTTAAGATAGAAGGCAGAACGGCAAATATTTTCTCGTTGGTGGAAACTTATTGTCACTATATGATTAAGCCGGAATATCAGGGCGTGGTGCGTATTCAGCTGTTGGACAATCTGCGTGCAAACCGAATTATTATTGTCAATCGTCCAAAACCGGGCGAGTGGCCGTAAATTAGCAAGAAGACGGGGTGAAGAACAGTGAGAGAGGTATATTGGCATTTGCCGGGGATGTGTAATTTTCGCCTGGTAAATCAGATTCTTTTAAATTTAATGAAGGATTATCCGAGCAAGTTTAAGGATGGATATAAAATCGGCTCGGTGTACGGTACTTTTCCGGGAGCTATCTGGAACGGCGGAAGAGCCGTGTTTGGTACAGCGTTCAAAGGAGATATTGATAAAATTATCAAGATGTATAATTCAAGAGGGGTTCCGGTGCGTTTTACCTGGACCAATTCTCTTCTGGAAGAAAAGCACAATCAAGATACCTATTGCAATATGATTATGAAGCTTGCGAATAACGGAAAGAATCAGGTGCTTGTGAATACACCGGCACTGGAGGAATATATCCGTAAGGAGTATCCGGGCTTTCAGCTGATTTCCTCCACAACAAAGCGCATGGTGGATTTGGATGCGGTAAAGGAGGAACTGGCAAAGGATTATTATCTTGTGGTGCTGGATTATGATTTAAATCACGATGAAACGGTGTTAAAGGAGCTGGAGCCCCTGGCAGATAAGATTGAAATTCTGGTCAATGAAATCTGTACTCCGGGCTGCAAAAAGAGAGCAGAGCATTATCGTGCAGAGTCTTTGTCCCAGCTTGAGTTTGACCGTAACACGGATTTTCAGTGTCCGCATCAGAATTCTAAGAGAAACTTTTCTGAGTGTCTCAAGCGTCCGGCGTTTATTTCCAATGAGGAAATTGATGCTTACATTGAACGTGGTTATGTAAACTTTAAGATTGTGGGGCGCGGATTATCACAGGAATTTGTAATCGACTCTTATCTGTACTTCCTCGTAAAAGAGGAACACAGGGATTTCATCCGAATGAAGATGAACCAGATATTATCAGATATGACAAGAGCACAGCAACGAAGATAAAAAATTAAGAAGATGGTATCACAAATCAAGACATTTGTGGTACCATCTTTTTGGTTAGCGGAAACGGTCACCCTTTGTGGAATACAGACTGCGGTATTCACTCGGCGTACAGTTCTTTTGCTGTTTAAAGCACCGGTTGAAGGTAGAAATGCTGGAAAAACCGGACTGCAGAGCAATTTCGGTGATGGATAAATCCGGTTGCATGAGGAGGCTTTCCGCTACCTTGATGCGTTTAAAACTCAAGTAATCATAAAAAGTTGTATTGGTATACTGTTTAAACAATCTGGTGAAATGATATTTGGAAAAGCCGATGGTAGAAGCAACATCTTCTAATGTCAGTTCATCCATATAATGGGTATCAATGTAGTCCATGACGTCATTGAACTTTTGAATATATTCTTTTTGTTTATAAACCCGAACATTCGGGAAAAACTGCGAACTGTTAATATGGTTGTTGCCGATATGTACAAAAAAATTAATCAGCAGAGAAAAGATGGTCAGTTCCTTAAAGGCACTCATACCGAAATATTCGTTGCTGATCTGCATCAGAAGACGGTACAAATCATCGTGAACATAGGGATGTGAAGTGTTTGTAATATATAGCGGTTGTGCCATAATGGACTGGATGTTGGAAAAACCGTTTAATTTTGTAATGACGGACAAGTCGAACATGAAAATAAAACGTTTTCCGCTGTCCGGGGCCTGTAATTGGTGGATTTCACCGGATGGGATAATCAAAATTTCGCCCGGATTGATATGGTAAGAGAAATCTCCGATATTGACATCGTAGTAATTTTCTATCGGGCAAATGATTTCCAGTGCGTTGTGCCAGTGCGGAGCATAACTGATGTCCTGCTCGTTGAACCAGATACGGACGTTGGAATCGATGCTGTATTTTACGATTTCGTGATCGCCGGTCATCTCTCTTCCGCTCCAGTCGTTATTCTGCATATGATAGTCCAGTGGGGTGATGGCTTTATTTCGAATGGTCATGAAATCCCTCCTAATGGTAAACATTGCATGCCCAAAAAATGCGAAATTGTACGAATTATTTGAGCAGTAAATAACACTTTCTCTTTTCATGTTAACACATAAAAAACCTCTTGTAAACAGGATTTTTATGGAGAAACAAAGGGAAAATGAGAAAAGCAATAATCAAGCAAAAGTTGATTGATAAATAGCAATAGATGGTTGGCAAAATAGGAAGAATCAGATAGTATAAAAACAGAAGGAAAAATAGAATGGGGGCAGATAAAATGCATACATATTTTTCGTTGGTTGGGGAAAAGGCAGCACAGATTTATTTGAATCCGCAGGATTCTTCGTATGACGGAATTCGGATTGCGGCAGAAAGCTTTGCAGAGGATGTGTTCCGGGTAACGGGAAGACGCCCGGAAATTGTGACGGAGAGAAAATTGCTTTCCGGTGATGTAATTGCGGTTGGGACGATGCAGGAAAATCCGCTTGCGGCAGAGGCTGTATTGGACGGATTTGACCTGACCTGCATTGCAGGCAAGTGGGAATGCTATACCACAAAGCTTACGAAATACGAAAACGGACAGTGCCTCTTGATTGCGGGAAGTGACAAGAGAGGCTGTATTTATGGTATATACAAAATGTCTGAGCTTATCGGTGTCAGTCCGTGGGTATGGTTTGCAGATGTAGCTCCGGAGAAAAAGGAATCGCTTATACTTTCGGAAGAAGAATTAACGATGGTATCGAAAGAGCCGTCGGTCAAATACAGAGGAATTTTTATCAATGATGAATCACCGTCCTTTACCGGATGGGCATACGGAAAATTCGGGGCACTCAATGATGAAATGTATCGTCATGTGTTTGAACTGATTTTGAGATTAAAGGGAAATTATCTGTGGCCGGCCATGTGGGGCAATATTTTTTCGGAGGAAGGCAAAGAGCATCCGCAGGATAACATCAAATGGGCAGATGCGTATGGTGTTGTGATGGGAACCTCCCACCATGAACCGATGTGCCGTGCGGGAGAAGAGTGGCGACATCTTTATACCAGATATACGGACAAATATAATTGGGATTTTGCAGTGAACCGCGAAGGTATTTCACAGTTCTGGCAGGATGGTATTGACAGAAACAAGCCATATGAAAGTGTGATTACCATCGGTATGAGAGGTGAAGCAGATTCTCCTCTGGCTGGGTCAATTAAGTACAATATTGATTTGTTAAAGGATATCATTCTGACACAGAAGAAGATGTTAGAGGAAGCAGGGCTTAAAGCTGCGCCAAAGATGCTGGTTGTTTACAAGGAAGTGGAGAAGTACTGGAACGGTGGCATGGACGAGACTACCGGAAAATTTGAACCGGGCTTAAAGGACTGGCGTCTGGAAGACGGGTCATCACCATTGGATGATGTCGTGATTATGCTTTGTGAAGACAATTATGGCAATGTACGCTCTCTTCCGGTAACGGAAAGTCTGAAAAAACGTAAGAATGGTTGGGGAATGTACTACCATTTTGATTATAACGGCGGACCACGAGGATATATGTGGCTGAATGTCATGCAGCTGGAAAAAACGTGGGAACAGCTGTCGGAGACATATGATTGTGGTGTCAGGGATATCTGGATTGTCAATGTAGGCGACTTAAAACCGATGGAAATGCAGATTTCCTATTACATGGATCTTGCGTACGATTTTGCAACCTACGGAACTGACGGAACCATTGCTCCGGGAGAATATTATCTTAAGTTTGTCAGACAGCAGTTTTCCTATGGTGTAAAAAAAGAGGTACAGGAAAAGATTGCAGAGGTGTTGTCCGGTTATTCAAAGCTGAATGCTATCTGCAAACCGGAGTATATGAGAGAGCACATTTATAGTACCACGAACTACTGCGAAGCAGCAGACATGCTTGGCCGGGCAGAACATCTGATAAAGCTGGCTGAGGAATGTCGGACAGAAATTCCAAAGGAATTACAGGATGCCTATGAACAGCTGGTGTATTATCCGGCAGTAGCATCTGCCAATGTTGTTGAGATTTACATTTATTCGGCATATAACCGGTACTATGCAAAAAGCGCGGACGCAAGGACAAACGGATTTGCTGACCTGACAGAGGAAGCAGTTGCAAAAGACCGGGAGCTGATGAGGCATTATAACGAAGAAATGTCGGGTGGCAAGTGGAACAAAATGATGAGCCAGACACATCTTGGGTATGTGACATGGAATGCAGAAAACGCAGCGCCACCGGTGCCGGTCAGATTAGAAGGCGTGCACTGTGAGCAGAGTAAGGAAGAACTGGTTTCAGAAATTCTTGCTTCCCGGAAGAGAGAAGAAAAAGGATGCCGCCTTTGGAATCAGGATTTGCCGGCAGGAACCTATGTGGAGAACAATGGCATTGTTTCCATGATGCCTCATGCGTATACGGCAGCGGCAGGAATGGGACTCTCGGATGGAAGATATGCGGGTTTCCGGGTGATTCCGAATTACGGAAGATATGATTCTTCCATCAAGGTATATCCGGTGACGATGGAAATTGCGGCACAGTATGAAACAGGGAAATCGCTGGAGAGACTGCCGTATGCGGCGTATACTTTCTTTGTAGAAGAGGAGGCGCAGTACCGGGTGCGTGTTTATCTGGCACCGAGCAATCATCTGGATGGAGACAAGGTGGAGCTCCGCTACGGTATCCGTGTGGATGATAACGAGGATATTGTTGTAAATGCACTGCCAGAAGGATATGTGGCAGGAGATTGTTATGAATGGCGGTGGTGCCATGCGGTGGAAATCAATGCACACATTTGCGAATCGGAGATGACGTTAACGGCGGGATTACATACACTTAAGTTTTACGGAGTAGATGCAGGTGTAGTGTTACAAAAGATGGTCATTTACCGGGGAGCTTTACCGGAGTCCTATCTGGGGCCACAGGAAAGTGATATAATTTAAAGTGACAGAGAAAACCAAAATGGGGGGAATGAGAATGAGAAAGATAAGATACGTGCTTTTGGCGGCAGGGCTACTGTTGTTTGCAGCCTGTGCCGGACCGGAGAACGAAGCGGGTACAACACCTACCGATGCACCGACAGCTACGGTGGAACCAACGGAGGTGCCCGCAACACCAACCAATATTCCACAGGAGACCTTGACACCGACACCAACGCCTGAGACCGATTGGATTGCAGCAATGTTAGAGGATTCTTTAGTATCAACCGGAAATAATGCCCGTCTTAAAAAAGTAATCGAAAAAGCAAGAAACGGCGAGCCGGTTTATATTGCGACAATCGGTGGTTCCGTAACAGAAGGTGCAGGAGCATCCGGTGGTTACGGAAATGGTTATGCGTATCTTTTTAAAAAGGCATTTGAAAAAGCATACGGAACCGGAAACAACATTCATTTTGTGAATGCGGGCTTAAGCGGTACACCGTCTTCTCTTGGTGTGCTGCGTTATCAGTCTCATGTACTTGATAAGCTTGGTGCGGAGCCGGATTTGCTGATTATTGAGTTTGCTGTGAATGACTATGGAGAAGTGACAAACAGAAGAGCATATGAAAGCCTGATTCATCAGACGCTGTCACAGGAAAATGATGCGGCGGTTGTGCTGTTGTTTGCGGTGTTTAAAACAAAGTGGAACATGCAGGACAGTTATATTCCGATTGGTGATCACTATGAACTTCCGATGGTGAGCATTAAGGATGCCATCGTACAACCGTTTCAGGATGGAAATCTGACGGATACGAAGTTTTTTGCTGATGAATATCATCCGACCAGCTACGGACATCAGATTATGGCAGATTGTCTGATGCATCTGTTTGAAACGGTGGATGCAGAGGAAACGGATGAGAGGAATGCAGTGCCTGAAAAGAGCAAAAATTCCCTGGATTTTGAGCATGTGACCATGCTTGCAAAGGACCAGGAGGATGTGGTTTTGTCTGTTGGCAGTTTCAGTGCGATAGATACGGCAGTTCAGGGAATCGGATTAAAGTATGAAAAGTCTTTCCCGGACAACTGGATGCATGATAAAACGGTAGGAAATGAAAGTTTTACATTGACACTGACCTGCAAAAATATGCTTCTCAATTATAAGACCGCAAGCAGTAAAACATTTGGAGAAGCAGAAATTTATGTGGACGGAAAGCTCGTAATGACGCTGAACGGATATTCCTCAGGTGGCTGGAACAATTGCAATACAGTTTTAATCATTGATGAGAAGGAAGCAACAGAGCATACGATAGAAATCCGTATGAAGGAAGGGCAGGAGGATAGGGAGTTCACAATCCTATCGATTGGTTATACAGAGTAAGAGGTTAAAAATCCGGCAGAGGGATATGCTTTGCCGGATTTTTTTATGAACAAAGAGTCAGAAATTCTAAAAAGAAATCGAGAAAAGTCAGAAAATTTATGTGGCAAAATCAAGGGACAGGGTGTATAATGAAAAAAAGGTGTTTTGAAAGTGATCGGAAGCCAAATAAAGGAGGTATTTTTATGTTAAAGGGAAATGAGGCTGCACAAATAAAGCAGCGCCGTTACAGTGACAGAAAGGCGCGTGTGGCAAAAACCAATAAAAGTGTGTTAATCAGCATGACAATTATAGAGGGCTATTTGCTTTTGGCATTTGTTCTGCAGATTGTTACAGGGTCCAATTTAAAGATGATAGTGATTGGTCCGCCGCTTGTTTTGCTTTGTATCGGCATTCCGCTTAACTGGATTACATATATGAGAAACCGGGCATCGGAAAACTTCCGTCTTGTCGCAAATGTGCTGTTTATGGGAATTTATGCATGGATGAATCTTTCCGGTGGTTCGGATTATGTAGTTATGTATGCACTTCCTATGCTGTATTGTATGATTTTATATTCGGATAAGAAATTTAACCGGATTGTCGGAAGCACAGGTATCGTTGTAATGTCGGTACGTATGATCAGCGGATTTGTCATTGGCGGTGTGGACAGCATGGGAAATGAGGTTCCGATGATTCTGACAACGATTATGTGTTTTGCTTTCTTCCTGATTTCCGCAACGGCACACAAGGACTTTGAACATGATATGATGCATACCATGCAGGATGACCAGACAGTTCAGAAGAATATGCTGGATGACATTATGGAAATTGTGGAAGTGGCTCAGACAGAGATTGAGACCGTTGCAAATCTGATGGAACAGGTGAGCGCGTCCAATGAAGTGATTCACCAGTCCTTGCAGGAGATTACCACAGGAACCATGAGTACTGCCGACAGCATTCAGGAACAGACAGTGATGACAGAAAACATCAGCTCAGCCATTGAAGTGACGGATGAAAATGCTACGACCATGGCAGATGTGGCTGCAAATTCTGCAAAGCAGGCAGAAGAGAGCACCAAGCGTATGGAGGAAATGAAAGTACAGTCAGAGCAGATTGAAGTTTCTGCAGCAGAGCTTGCGGCATCCATGCGGCAGTTAAAGGAAAAGGTAGCGGCAGTAACCAACATTACACAGGTGATTTTCTCTATTTCGAACCAGACCAATTTACTTGCGCTGAATGCTTCGATTGAAAGTGCGCGTGCAGGGGAAGCCGGACGCGGTTTTGCAGTAGTGGCAGATCAAATCAGACAGCTGGCAGAACAGACCAAGCAGTCCACGGAACAGATTGCTTCCATTACTTCGGAGCTTACCGCAGAAGCAGAAAATGCCGCTGCGCTGGTAGATAAGTCAGTAGGTGCAACTGCTGAGCAGAAGAACTTAATTGTACAGAATGCAGAAGCATTTGAAGAAGTACGGGTACAGTCCCAGGTGGCTTCCGGAAAGGCAAAGGATCTGGATGAAGAAATCAGCCGCTTGAAGGAGGCAAACAATAAGATTGTAGAGAGTATCGAACAGCTTTCCGCAGTCAGTGAAGAGGTGACTGCCAATACGCAGCAGGTAAGCGAACTGAGTGATGGTAATGTACTCCAGATGCGTGAAGCGGCAGAAAAGATTGCGCAGATGAAGGAACTCATTTTAAGACTGGCAAAGTATCAGGATATGGTATAAATAACTGGTGAAATAAAAACCCGGGAGTCATTGTGGCTTCCGGGTTTTAGGTATTTATTCGGTTGCCATGATCTTAATTCGTGTCAGTACATTGCGTACTGCAGGAATTGCAAGAAGCACAAGCGTTAAAACAACCTCAGGCAGTATGTAGCTTAAGTTATAAGCGGTGGAGACCCAGATGGCAGTCATGTTGCCTTTAAAGGTATCTACATAAGTGGTGTAGAAAATAAAACCGGAAACCTCGTGGAAGAAGAAGCGGCCAAAGGTACCTGCAAGGTAACCGGTAATCAGACCATGTTTCTTGTTGTGGAAGAAACCGGATAATCCAAGTGCTGCAAAGGCAAGCGGATAGTCAAGCAGTACCTGTGCAGGATGAACGACGTACGGACCGGTGATGAACTGGAGTATTCCGTAGGCAAGACCGGAAATAAGGCCGATGACAGGACCATACCAGTAACCGATTAAGCACATGACGAGCATGCTGAAAAGTGTTACGGAACCGCCGTTTGGCAGGCTTGGGAGTTTGATTGCCACAGAAATGACTGTGGCGAGTGCGATGGCAGCCGCGGAAAACACGATCTGCTTTGTTTTGATTCTTGACATAAAAAAATCCTCCTTAACATTACGCTTAGGAGGGGCCATGAATTTGAATCCGTATGAAGAAACTGTTTTTCTGCTTCCTTACGCCGGTACTAACCGGATCAAGTGATGAGGGTCAGCGGAACATAGCCGCTTCTCAGCAAATGGCGCCCCTAGCAAGACTTAGTATAATCCTTTTTTGAAAGATGTCAACTGTTTTTTTCTATAAAGAGTATAGCACATTTTAATGGAAAAATCTAGTCTTGTTATTCTGTGGGCTGCCACGTATAATCTGAACTACTCCGTGATATTATGGGAGAATAGAGTTTCGTATTAGGAAACCGTGAAAAAGGGGTTGGTGCGCATGAACCATGAAGTGTATTTAAACAAGGTGTTGGAAAAGCTTGATAAGGCGGCAAAGGAACTGGAGGAGAAGATGGAGTTCCGCCGTGCCGAAATTTCAAAAATGCAGGAGTATTTTTGGGAGAGCTATACCGAGTACGACGAATGGGGCTATGAGAAGTATGATAACGACAGAACCTTCCGCGAGGAGGCGGATGCACACAGAGAACTGGTACAGAAGTATGCCCGTTATCAGAAGATGATGGATTCGCCTTATTTTGCCGCAATTACATTTCGTTATGACGGGGAAGAGGAGGATGAGACCTATTACATCGGAATCGGGGATTTTTCACCGTTAAAGAGCGAGGCACCACTGGTCTGCGACTGGAGAGCACCGATTTCGGGTCTTTTTTATGACTATGACATTGGCAGGGCAAAGTTTTTGGCACCGGTTGGTGAAATAGAGGGAGATTTATTAAAGAAATATCAGTTTAAGATAAAGGGCGGGAAGCTGCTTTATTCGATTGACAGTGATATTGTTATCAATGACGAGGTGTTGCAGAAGGAGCTTTCGATGAATGCGAATGCGAGACTCAAAAGCATTGTCAGCACGATTCAGAAGGAGCAAAATGAGGTTATCCGGAATGAAAAGGACAAGATTTTAGTCATTCAGGGAAGTGCCGGCTCCGGAAAGACTTCGGTAGCATTGCACAGAGTGGCGTATCTTTTGTATCATCACAGAAAGCAGTTGTCTGCCAACCAGATTTTGATTTTGTCGCCGAATCCGGTGTTCTCGGAGTATATTTCACATATTTTGCCGGAGCTTGGGGAGGAAAACATTCTGGAGATGACGCTTGATATGTATGCATATCGTGAGTTAAAGCGATATAAAGATACCGAGGACCGGTATACGTATCTGGAGCGGCTGTTATCACTTCCGGAGGAAGAGGCAGAGGAATACCGTCTGCGTGTGCAGGAAAAGCAGGGCAGGGACTACGTGACAGAGCTCAATGAGTTTGTGCTTTTCTTGGAGGATTCGCTGATGAACTTCCGTCCGGTCTCCTATAAGAAGCTATACCGGAGCGAACAGGAACTCCGGGTGCTGTTTTATGAGAAGTTTCCGGACATTCCGATTTTAAAGAGAATGGAGCATATTGCGGAGTATGTGATGGATGAAGAGGAAACCTTATCCGGGAAAGAATATGATCCGTTAGAGCGCGAGCTGATTCTGGATAAGTTTAAGAAACTGTATGAGACGACAGATTTGCTTGTACTTTATAACAGATTTTTAGAAGAGAGCGGAAGAAAGGAAATTGCAACAGAGAAATCGGCGATTCCGTATGAAGATGTGTATCCGATGTTGTATTTGAAGCAGCTTTTATTTGGAGCGGAAAAGAAGCATGGAATCCAACATCTTCTGGTGGATGAGATGCAGGATTATTCTTACGTGCAGTTTCTGCTGTTAAGTAAGCTGTTCTCCTGTCCGATGACCATCCTTGGTGATAGGGAGCAGCAGGCAGAGCCGGGAAAACCGGATGCTCAGGCGCTTTGTCGTGAGGTGTTTGGTAAGGAAGCAAAGCTTCTGACGTTAAAGAAGAGCTACCGCTCTACGGTTGAGATTACCCGTTTTGCAAACCGGATTGCGGGAATCCTCGGAGAAGAGGCGTTTGAACGGCACGGGAAGGAACCGGAATATGTGAAAGTGGAGTCTGAGAGTGAGATGGTGGAAGAGATGGCTCACAGATTGCGTGAGGGTCATAAGGATGACTATGCCACTACGGCAATTCTCACGACCACAGCACAGCAGGCAGAAGACTTGTACTTCGCTCTGAAGGAAAAGCTTCCGGTGACGCTCTTAACTTCCGAGAGCAACCGCATGGAAAAGGGCATTGTGATTACCACATTCTACCTAGCCAAGGGTCTGGAGTTTGACAGTGTGCATGTGGCGTATGCACCGGACGCGGATTCCTGCACGGAGTACGAAAAACAGATTTTATACATTCAGGCAACGAGAGCACTCCATGAGCTTACGCTGTATGGGGTGAAGTGCGAAAGTCAAGGTTGACATTTTTCGTTCTCGTGTGTATACTGATAAAAAATAACAAAACCGTTGCGTAAGAAGAGTACTTTTATTTGGAATCTTCAGAGAGCTGCCGGGTGGTGCGAGGCAGTGAGGAGAATAAGAGGAATGGACTTACAAGGGCCGGAGGAAAGCAATTGCGAGTAATGCCGGACGGAAGCCCGACCGTTATATGGGAATCATCTGATTGGATGAGTTTGAGGTGGATATCGTTTGATATCAAACAGGGTGGTACCGCAGAAGCAGCGCTTTTGTCCCAGTAGTGGGGCAAAGGCGCTTAAATTTTTTTATAGGGAGGAAAATATCATGGAAGACAACAAAAAAACATTATTCAGCGGCATGCAGTCAACAGGAAACTTGACTTTAGGAAATTATCTCGGAGCGTTAAAGAACTGGGTGAAATTAAGCGACGATTACAACTGCTTCTTCTGCGTGGTAGATGAGCATTCGATTACGGTAAGACAGGATCCGGCAGAGCTTAGAAACCGTGCGAGAAAGCTGCTGACCCTTTATTTGGCAGCAGGACTTGACCCGGAGAAAAACTGCATTTATTATCAGTCCCATGTGTCTGCACACGCAGAGCTTGCATGGATTTTAAACTGCTTTACTTACATGGGTGAATTACAGAGAATGACTCAGTTTAAGGATAAGTCTGCAAAGCACGCAGACAATATCAACGCAGGTCTCTTTACGTATCCGGTTCTGATGGCAGCAGATATTTTGCTGTTCCAGACCGATGTGGTTCCGGTAGGTATTGACCAGATGCAGCATCTGGAGCTGACCAGAGACATTGCACAGCGGTTTAACGGTATTTACGGTGATGTATTTAAGATTCCGGAAGCATATATCGGGAAGTCCGGTGCAAAGATTATGAGCTTACAGGAGCCGACAAAGAAGATGTCAAAGTCCGATGAAAATCCAAATGCAAGTATTTTCCTTTTGGATGATCCGGATACCATCATGAGAAAGTTTAAGCGTGCCGTGACTGACTCTGAAGGTACGATTCTGTACCGTGATGAGCAGCCGGGCATTAAGAATTTAATCGATATTTACAGTGCATGTACCGGCAAGGCACCGACAGAAGTTGAGAAGGAATTTGACGGTAAGGGTTACGGCGATTTCAAGCTGGCAGTAGGCGAAACTGTGGTTTCTGTATTAAAGCCGCTGCAGGATAGAATGGCTGACATTGCAAGTGACAAGGCATATGTCGATAGCGTAATCAAGAACAATGCAGAAAAGGCAAATTACTTTGCAACAAAGACATTGCGCAAGGTACAGAAAAAAGTAGGTTTCCCGGAGAGAATCAGATAAGATGGAGTATAAGCTTTTAGTTCTGGATATTGACGGAACATTGACGAATTCAAAAAAAGAAATTACACCGGCCACAAAGGAGGCAATTCTTCGCATTCAGGAGATGGGTGTGCATGTTGCGATTGCATCGGGACGCCCGACACCGGGCACCAGGAAAGTGGCGGAAACATTAGAACTTGACCGGTTTGGCAACTATGTGTTGTCCTTTAACGGTGGCAGGGTGACAAACTGTAAGACAAAAGAAGTCGTACTGGATAAGACGATTCCGCCGGAAATGGCGGCAGTGCTTTGTAAAGAGGCGAAGGCACATGGCGTCGGCATTCTCACCTATGACGATGAGGTGGCTTTGGCAGGGAGCGCTGTGGATGAGTACATGGAACTGGAGGCACGGATTAACGGAATCACCATTAAAGAGGTAGCGGATTTCAAGGATGTTGTGACCTTCCCGGTAAACAAGTGTCTGATGACCGGGGAACCGGAATATCTGGCAACTGTGGAAAAGAAGCTGAAAGAAAAATACGCAGGCTCCTTAAATATTTTCCGTTCGGAGCCGTTCTTCCTGGAACTTATGCCAAAGGGCATTGACAAGGCATCCGTGTTAAAGAGATTTATCTCCTTCCTCGGTATTGGCAGGGATGAAGTTATCTGTTGCGGTGACGGCTACAATGACCTGACGATGATTGAGTTTGCAGGTCTTGGTGTTGCGATGGCAAATGCGAGAAAAGAGGTTTTGGAGGCTGCGGATTATATCACCGCATCGAATGATGAGGATGGTATTGTCAAGGTGATTGAGAGGTTTATACTAAAATAGGTTTTGGCATTACTTTTTCTCCATGCACCATTGTTTTACAAAAACACGCATTGCTTATATAATAGGGACATAACAAGTCATACCCATGGGCAGTTTGTTACTTAGAAAGGAGCAATGAGATGAATTTGGAATTTGGTAAAAGAATTGCAGTTTTACGAAAAAGGCACGGAGTAACGCAGGCACAATTGGCGGAGTATCTGATGGTGCAGCCACAGACAGTTTCCCGTTGGGAGTCCGAAGGCGGGACGCCGGATGTCGCGTTTTTGCCAAAGATTGCTGCGTTTTTCAGTGTGTCCATGGATGAACTCTTTGGAATGACAGATATGGAGCAGATTGATAATTTGGTGTACAAATATTCTGTTTTGCGAGACGAAAAATCTTTGGAAGAGGTGCTGCGTCGCATAGAGATTGCCCTGGATACTTTGGAAAAAGAAAAAAGTCCGCAAAGTATCGAAAAGCGGGAACAGTTGTTGGCGTGGAAGGTGCATGTCTATATCCAGAAGTCCAGAAAGGCACAGGAAGAGGCAGAGTTAGTTTTAGATGACTTGATGCAACGTGCAGGGGAGTCAAGCAAACTTGCGTTAGCATTAAGGCTTCAGAAAAATCAATTTCTGATTCAAAAAGGAAACGGACGGGCTGTCTTGCGTGAAATGAAAGCAGCATGGCAGACCGAGCAAACTTTAGAAAATTTGCGTTGCTATATGACAACATTGATGGAGATGGATTGTGCGGAAGACATTGTCGAACTGTGGGAACAAAAAGAGGTGCAGGAACTGGTGTGTAAAGTAACAGAAGAATCCACACCGCTCTGGCAGATGATGTTCCTGGCAGCAGCAACCGAAGGAAGGGAAGACAGTTTTAGGGACTATCTTGCAAGGTTCAAAGAAGAGGCGGATGAAGCAGCTGCTTTTGAAGCGGAATGGACATGGACCGGATTTTTGAATGAAGCAGGACGAGAAGAGGAAAAGGAGAAAGGTAAGAAACACTTGCTGGAATTGCTGGAGAGTCTTCCTTTCAATGAGTATTTGAAAATGAATTATAAAAAGAGAATACAAGAGTTATAGTAGATAAGGCGAAATACTTTTGCGGTATTTCGCCTTGCTTGTTTTTTGATATGTTTATAAGAAATATTCTTCGATAATATGTTCAATGGCAGCCATGTTGAGAGGATGGTCATGAGTTTCGTAGGTGGTAATCAGGTGGATTGATGGAATGATGCCATGTCAATGAAGACTTCTGATTTGGAGCGAAGCAGATGCCCGGAAACAGAACGGTGGATGCGTTGTTTGGGATATTTTAGGTTTTGTTTGTAGGGAGCATTCATCCAATTGGATAGTTCGTCGGATTGAGGTGAAAAAGCAGAGGAAATAAGTTTTCTGTGCTCGGGAGACCGGGCAAGGAAGAGTTCTGCACTTCCGGTGGTTTGATGGTATTGCAGATAAGAGTCCAATGCATTACATTCCTGTTGCATATCTTCCAGTAGCAGGGTTAAATATTTTCGTTCTGCAAGTTCTGCGGCAAATTGTCGTTCTTTTTTGGGAATATAAATGGGAGAGGCCCCGTTGCTTAGATACCATTTAGAATAGTTGCCGTTGTGTGTACAGAGTAATTTCCCTTCCGGGAGAGATTGCAGTTTAGCTCGGAGCAGTGAAATCTGTTTATCGAGCCGTTGACGTTCTTTTCTGATTTGATAATACGTAATAGAAACCTCCTTGTCTTTTTATTTGTCTTTGGGTGGATAAGGATATTAAAGCACAGAATAAGAAAGTTGTAAAGGGTGTGGGCAAGAGTGATGAGCGAGAAGCATATTTGCCCAGGGGAGCCCCCTGTTTCTGCATTAGCCGGAATAAAGACAATTGCAAACTATCACTATATAGCTAGAGTAAACTAATAATTGAAAATAAGTGAAGCAAAGTTTCATAAATGAAAAGGAATCTTAACAAAGATTTAACTTGTGACAGACCTGTTTTTAGTATAGAATATACTAAAGGCAGGTCTGTCTTACTTTCTTTAGAAAGTAAGGGAGCATAGGGAGGTTCCACGCAGGCTATGCAATACAAAAGGGGGAAGCATAAGGTGCAGGCAGTGAAGACAGCATATGAAAACGCAAAAAAAGAGAGAGAAACGTTATTTGCACTGATTGTCGAAAAGGAGCAACAGATTGAAGAACTGAAAGAAAAGGAAGAACGTGTGGTTTTGGCATACCAGAGAGCGCAGGCAGACAGAAGCAGTATGAGTCATGCGATGTTTGAGGGAGACCGCATAAAAGATGAGATAGAACGCCTGTTGCAAAAAGAGGTGTTGGAGCGGCAGATAGAGCTTTGCCACACAGAGACTGAAAAAGAGGATAAGGAAATCGAAGAGGCAGAGAATGCATTGGCAGAAAAACGTGCAGTATACACGGAATGTGTCCGCAAGAAAGAACGTCTGACGGAGATTTATCACAAGGGGACGGCATTGGAACGACAGGAGAGGGAGTTAAAGGAAGAACTGCGGGTAGCGGGGCTTCAGGTGGTGAAGATGCAGTCAGTGGAGGACATGCGCGTACGTTATGCAGAACTGATGGCAGAATATGCCCAAGTGGCAACAGGGCAGGATACGGAGCCAAAGGAGTTACAGGCAAAGCTGGAAAAGATAGAAAAAGAAGCATTTTCGGAAAAGGCAACGATGGAGCTTTTATTAGAGCAGATGGGCATCCGGGTGGTTCCGGGGGCACAGCAACCGTCAATTGCCCAATTCCGTGAGCGCAGAAATGCCTTAGAAGAGGCTTTGAACGAAATTTTAGAACAGATTGATGCTCTTGTGAAGGAGCAGGAGGAATGCCTTTTGGCACGGGAGCAGGCGGAGCAGCTGGTGCAGGAGATTGAAAAGGAACACGAAGTGCTTGCCATGCGTGCAGAAAAGTGTCAGAGGATGAAGGCAGAACTGGTAAAGATGCAGCATCAGGTGCAGGAGATTCTTTTGGATGCATCTTACACATCCTCACAGGAAGCGGAAGCGGCAATGGAGCGCTTTATTGAAGAACAGGAAAGAAAGAAGGAAATCGTCGTAAAAGCGGAGCAGGAGTATGAAGAATGGAAGCTGGCATTTCAGGAGGAAACAGCACTGCTGGATCAGCTCTATGGTCAGCGTCTGATTCAGATGCAGAAGGAACAGCTGGCGATGGAGGAATATAACAACAGTTTAAGAAACAGCTAGGGAACCATGGGAGAAAATGAGAAAGGAACAGGAGGGTGCCAACATGACAGAACATTATCTTGTAAACGAAGAGAAAGAAAAGAATGACACTCTGAAGACAACAGATGTGAACCTGGAGACAGATGTGAACCTGGAGACGGATGTGAAAGAAACGGCAGAGCCTGTAGTTGAGACGGTGCCGGAAACCGGAGAAAACACAGAGCCTGTGGTGGAGCCTGTTCTTGACCTGACACGAAAAACCGGACTTGGCAAAACGGCAAAGCTCTGTCTGATAGTTCTGCTGGGTGTTCTGATTCTTTTGACCGGATTTTTAGCGGTAATGGAATTTTCACCGCAGCTCAGAAAGAGTGTGCTCAATTTCCTCACGGCGGAAGAAGGTGTAGGAGAAAATTTGTCACCGACCGAGATGCCGGACCAGACCGGAACGGAAGGAAACGATGCAACGGAAACAGCTGCTCCGACATCAGTTCCTGTAGTGAAAGAAATTCACTATCTCAAGAATCTGGATTATGAGGCAGCAGTAGCCAATCAGCAGGATTTGCGTGGCTTTACCGCATCGGCAGAAACGATAAACGGAAAGAGATATCTGACATTTACCAACGGAAGCTATACCGTTTCCTATAAGCATGATGTCAGCGTACTGTCTTCGGAATCCCCGTTTGAGGTTATTATTTCAAACGGTGAAAAGACAGAAACCTTCTATTGGGAATATTACCTTGAGAGCGGGCAGGTGGCTGACCTTTGTCCGATGGTTGGTGATTATTGCGGTAATGGAAGAGAACAACTGGTATTTTCCTTTTTTGAACAGGAGAGTGCAGAGGGAAATTATCTGCATGTGGTAGCAGGAAATTCCCTGAAGGAATATTATGTTATTTCTCCGAATAAGGCACTTGCAGAGCTTGTGCAGGTATCGGAATATCTGGATGCAGGACAGGCAGTTATTGCACATCTGACAGCGGAAGGGCGGAATTATTATGTGGCACTGCCGTATTGTGTACCGGAGCTTGCAAAGAAACTTTATGAGATAAAAACGACAGGACAGCTTCTCTACACTGTGACAGAGGATGGAATTTCTATACGAAGCTACGTAGAGCTTGGAGAGGGAAATTATGTCGGAGAAATCAGAGGCAAGGTACAGTTTGCATCATCAGATTTGTTCTGTGTGCAGTCGGTGTCTTTTTATCTGTATGCCACAGATGAGTTTACAGACCTTGATTATATGGCGATTGTCGAGCCATTGACAGAAGAAGATCTCGTGGCGGAACGTATGTCTGTGACGGGAACATCGGGTGAGCGGCTTTTGGTTCCGGTGAGGGAGGATATCGCAAAGAATACTTACAAGCCGGAGAATTTCACAAAGGATGAAAACGGTGTCTTGGGATATTATGAGAATGGAATCAAACTGACACTGACAGGAATTGATGTTTCCAAGTGGCAGTATGATATTGATTGGGAAAAGGTAGCAGAAGCAGGTGTGGATTACGCAATCATCCGGCTTGGCTATCGTGGCACTGCCTCTGCCGGGAAGACAGCCATTGACCCGTATTACGTGCAGAATATGGAGGGCGCCCTAAAGGCAGGCCTTAAGGTGGGTGTTTATTACTTTACCCAGGCAAGGACTGTGGAAGAGGCAATCGAAGAAGCAAATATTGTACTCGAAAATATCAAAGACTACAATGTAACCTTCCCAATTGTTTATGATACGGAATATACAGCGGACGGACGTGCCAATGTGCTTTCCAATGCGGACCGTACAGCATGCGCAAAGGCGTTCTGCGATACGATTCTGGCTGCAGGCTATACACCTGTGATTTATGCCAATACCAATTGGTCTATTTTGAACCTGAACATGGAAGAATTGCAGGGATACGATTTTTGGTATGCATATTATGGAGAACAGCTTTCTTATCCGTATGACTTTACTATGTGGCAGTATACAGATGAAGGAAAGATTGACGGAATTTCCGGCAATGTTGATTTAAATATCAGCTTTGTGGATTACTCAAAGAGATAAAGGAAGGAAAAAGTAATGATATATTACGTAGACAATTATGGTGCAAAGGGCGATGGAAAGACAAACGACCGTGTGGCAATCCAGGCGGCCGTAGATGCCTGTCATGCAGCAGGTGGCGGAAGGGTTGTTTTGTCCGGAGGGAAAACGTATATCAGTGGATACATTCTTTTAAAATCCAATGTAGAGTTTCATTTGGAGACAGGATGTGTCTTAAAGGGAATTGATGATATCGGTGAGTATTATCCATTGGCGAACGGTGGAGTTATTCATGCTCATGAGTCAGGCTTGCCGTCTTACTTAAACAGTGAGTATGCGGGAAGACCGTTCCATGCATTTATTTATGCGTTGTCTGCGGAGAATGTGGTGATTTCCGGCCACGGAACGATTGATGGAAACGAATCCATGTTTTATGGAACGGATGCGCATTATCACATCGAAGGAAGCTATTACCCAAGAATCCCGCTGGTTTTGCTGGAAGATATTAAACATCTGACGGTAAAGGAAGTGACGCTTGCCAACTGTGCGTTCTGGACACTTCATATGGTGGGCTGTAATGATGTTTTGGTGGATGGTATCCGTATACTGAATAATCTGCGTATGGCAAATTCTGACGGCATTGACCCGGATCACTGTAAAAATGTGAGAATTGCAAATTGTCATGTAGAGTGTGGAGACGATGCCATTGTGCTGAAAAATTCCGCAGATTATAAAAAATATGGTCCGACGGAGAATATTGTTATCACAAATTGTACCCTGATTTCGACCAGTGCGGCGATTAAGTTTGGCACGGAAGGCGAGGACGATTTTAGGAACATTTTAGTGGATAACTGCTGTATTTCAGACAGTAACCGCGGCATTTCCCTACAGATTCGTGACTGTGGCAATGTAGAAAATGTGGTGTTCTCCAATATCAACATTACAACCAGACGATTCTCGTACCAGTGGTGGGGAAGAGCGGAGGCTATCTGTCTAACAAGCCTTGACAGAAAAGCGGGTGTAAAGCACGGAAAGATAAAGAATGTTTTTTTCCGCAATATCAATTGCCTTGGGGAAAACGGAATTGTGGTATACGGTACAGAGGATAATCCGATTGAGGATATTACCTTTGAAAACATCAACGTGACCTTTGAAAAGCGGTCGAAATGGGAAATAGATGGCTATGATATCCGTCCGTGTGAGCTGGATGACAAATTCCCTATGAAGGAAACCGGAAAGGTCGGAGGAATTTTTGTAAGACATGCAAAAAACGTAGTGCAGAACAATGTGAAGTTTGCGGTTAAGGATTCCATGAAACCATATTATTTTGGAGATGTAGTTTAATGAGTTATGATTATACAGAAATAGTTCCGTATCTGCTTCATTGGTATGACAGAAACGCAAGGATTCTTGCTTGGCGGGAAAATCCGAAGCCGTATTATGTGTGGGTGTCGGAGATTATGCTGCAGCAAACGAGAGTGGAGGCGGTCAAAGGCTACTTTGACCGCTTTATAGCGGCTTTGCCAACGGTAAAGGATCTGGCAGAAGCAGAGGAAGAACAGCTCCTAAAGCTATGGGAGGGGCTCGGGTATTATAACCGTGTCCGCAATATGCAGAAGGCAGCAAAAATTGTGATAGAAGAGTATGGCGGCGAGCTCCCGGCGGATTATGAGGCATTAAAGGGCTTGCCTGGTATCGGCTCTTATACGGCAGGGGCGATTGCATCCATTGCCTATGGAATTGCAGAACCGTCCGTGGACGGAAATCTGCTCCGGGTATTAAAGCGCATTGCAGCAAGCTATGACGACATTACAAAGGAAAAGGTAAAAAAAGAGCTGGAAGAGGACTTGCGCCGTATTATGCCAAAGGACCGGCCGGGAGATTTCAACCAGTCTTTGATGGAGCTTGGTGCAACGGTCTGCCTGCCAAACGGAAAACCACTTTGTGAGCAGTGCCCGGTGATGCATCTGTGTAAGGCATTTCATACCGGGTGCGAGATGGAACTTCCGGTAAAGCCAAAGAAAAAAGAAAGACGGATGGAAGAGAAAACGGTTTTTGTAATCAAGAAAAAAACAGGTGGATGCTATGAAATAGCACTTCATAAGCGACCGTCTGTCGGCCTTTTGTCCGGCTTGTGGGAACTGCCGAATGTGGAGGGTCATTTGACAAATGAGGAAATAAGGTGTATGTTTCCGAAAGGTACAATAAACCTGCTTCCGGAAGGAAAGCATATTTTCTCCCATGTGGAATGGCGTATGTGGTGTTATGAGATTTGGCTGGAGGAAGAGCTTGGAATAAGAGGATTGGAACAGGAAACAGAGTTTTTTACAAAGGAAGAGATAGAGGAGAAGATTTCTCTTCCGTCTGCTTTTGACTGCTGTAAAGAATATTTATAAATACAAAAGAAAGGAAGAAAAAAAATGAACCGAAAAGGAAAGGCAACGATAAGTCTTGTGCTGATTGCGGCTGTCGTTGTTTTGCTCAGTTACATCAGCGTCTGCGGTATTGGTGAAGATCAGTCGTTTTCTGCGGCAAGTATTAAAAGAGGTCTTGACCTGGAGGGTGGTGTCAGCATTACTTACCAGACAGTGAAAGAAAATCCTACGGCAGAGGAGATGGCAGATACCAGATTTAAGCTGCAGCAGAGAGTAGACAATTATTCCACAGAGGCAGCGGTGTATCTGGAAGGAACAAACCGTATTAGTGTAGATATTCCGGGGGCAAATGATGCCGAGACCATTTTAAAGGAACTCGGTCAGGCCGGCTCCATTTATTTCTTCTACGGAGAAGGTAATCTGGGATTTGATTATGAAACATATAGTTTTGTACTGAATGACACGATTGAAAACCTCATAGCAGAGGACCAGCTGATTATTACCGGTGTGGATATTAAGGATGCCTGGGCAGGAACCCAGGATGGAGAGAACGGCATCGGAAAGGAATACATTGTCTGTATGGAACTAAACGATGAGGGTGCAGAGAAATTTAAGTATGCCACCTCCATCAGTGTAGGGAAGCAGATTGCCATTGTCTATGATGGTGAAGTAATCAGTGCACCGAGTGTAACCGGAACCATTGACACGGGAAAGGTTTACATCACGGGAATGGAAAACTTTGAAGCGGCAAACAATCTGGCAACCATCATTCGAATCGGTGCGCTTCCGCTGGAGCTGACAGAGCTTCGTTCCACGGTTGTCGGGGCACAACTTGGTGCGGAAGCAATCAGCACAAGCTTGTTCGCAGGAGCCATCGGTTTTGTATGTGTGCTTCTGTTTATGGCGATTTATTACCGTGTGCCGGGAATTGCAGCAGGAATTGCTTTGATTATTTATATTGGTCTGAATGTCATTGTATTAAATATATTTGATGTGACGCTTACACTGCAGGGAATTGCGGGCATCCTGCTTTCCATTGGTATGGCGGTGGATGCAAATGTTATTATTTTCCAGAGAATCAGGGAGGAACTGGCTACCGGAAAGACGGTACGTTCTGCCATGAAGCTTGGATTCCATAAGGCAATGTCTGCGATTGTGGATGGTAATGTCACTACCCTGATTGCTGCGTTTGTGCTTTATTTCCTTGGCTCCGGTGGAGTAAAGGGATTTGCAATTACGCTTGCCATTGGTATTGTTTTGTCCATGTTTACAGCATTGTATGTGACAAAGTTTATCTTGCAGGCATTGTACGATGTCGGATTTGATCACGAGAAGTTTTATGGTATCCAGAAGGAGAGAAAGATTCTGCCGTTTATCAAATACGGCAAGAAATTTATGATGATATCGGCAGCAGTTATTCTGTCCGGTTTTGTTGGTATGGGTGTGTTTGCGGCAACAGGACATGGGGCGCTTAATTTTGGTCTGGACTTTAAGGGAGGTACTTCTTACAGTGTAACTTTCCCTGAAGAATTCACTGAGAGCCTGAACCGGGATTTGGAAAAACTGGTGCTTGGTACAATTGGGGAAACAGCAGAAATTGTGAAGGTAACCGGGGAAAATACTTATATCATCAAGACAGCAGAACTTTCTCAGGAGGAAAGAGTGCTTCTTGAAGATAAACTGGTAGAAACTTACGCAGTGGACAGAAATCAGATTGAGTCTGAAAATATCAGCGGCAAGGTAAGCGGGGAAATGCGTTCGGCGGCGATAAAAGCGGTGCTGGTTGCTACGCTTTGTATGCTGGTTTATATCTGGATACGGTTTAAAAACCTGAATTTTGCAGTCAGTGCGGTATCGGCATTGTTACATGATGTTTTAGTGGTACTTGCGGTTTACTCGCTTGGAAGAATTTCAGTCGGAAACAATTTTATTGCCTGCATGCTGACGATTGTCGGTTATTCCATCAATGCAACGATTGTTATTTTTGACCGAATCAGGGAAGAGATGGCACAGCAGGAGGAGGGAACAGACCTTGCAGCGATTGTGGATAAGAGTGTTACCGAAACGCTTTCAAGAAGTGTCAATTCGTCCCTTACAACACTGGTAATGGTAGTGATGCTTGTTATATTTGGTGTGGAGTCCATCCGGGAATTTGCAATTCCTCTGATGGTGGGTATTATTGCCGGCGGTTATTCTTCTGTTTGTCTGACCGGAGCTATCTGGCATACACTCCAGAAAAAGTTTCCACCGAAGGTGAAGGAAAAGGAAGAAGAACTTCCGTAAAATTCAAACAGAGAAGTTATAATTATTTTATAAATCGTTTCTTTTTTTCTGATTGGCGGTGTGGTACACTGTGATAAAAAAAGAAGATGGAGTAACCTATGGAATTAAAGAATAAAAAAACAACACTTTCTGATGAAGCTGCATTATATAATCACAGGGAGGATGTCAGTGAAAAAGAAAAATGGAACAGTATGTCAGGCAAGGAACGCTGGGAGTATTTTAAAAGTTATTATCTTTTGAAAATCATTGGAACCCTTGTTGTGGTTGGAGTGATTGTTTCCATCCTGTATACCATGTTTTCGCCAAAACCGGAAAAACTGTTGTCAGTTGCCATTGCAAACGGGGCAATGACGCAGGCACAGTATCTGAAGGTGCAGGAAGGCTTTAATGAAGCGATAGGTCTGGATTCGGAAACCCAGGAGACGATTTTTGATGGCGGCTATGATTTTGAATATGATTTGTATGAGTCGATGCAAAAGTTTGCAATTTATAATGCGGTAGGAGATTTGGATATTACGATTATGCCACTTTCTGTGTTTGAGGTTTATGCACCGAAGGGATATTTTTCGCAGATTTCCCCAAGGCTTTCCACAGGTTTGTACTTGCGATTGGCGGATTATTTTGTGGAGTGCGGTCTGAATGATGAGGACGGTAACTATGTGGAAGGATCGGAAGCAGTATACGGCATCCGTATTGACGGTACGAAGGCATTTGAAGATTATGAGGTGACGGAACCGGTCGTTCTGGTTATTAATCTGGCTTCACAGAAGGATGTAATGGTAGAAAAATTTTTGCAGTATTTATTCTTTTCGGAATAGGGAAATGCAATTGCAAAGAAGACCAAATTATATTATAATAGATATGTCTGCGGACATATCTATTTTTTTAAAAGAATTTATAAATCAGGCAGAAAAACAGGAGACTGTTTAAAGGAGAATATAGCATGGCAAATAAGAAATCAACAGCTTCTAAAAAGAAAAAGAAGAAGGGTGCTTCTGATGATACCATGAAATTTTTATTGGTACTTGTGATTGCCGGAATCGCAATCGCAATGCTGGTATTTATGCAGAAAAACGGGGGAGACCCGGACACAACTCCGACACCGACGGTGGCAGAAAACAATACCCCTTCCGTGACAGAAGGAGCGAATACACCGGAACCGACGAGGGCACCGGAACTGACGAATACACCAAAGCCAACACAGGCGGAAGCAACCAATACACCAAAGCCGACGGCTACAAATGCACCGACGGCCACACCAACGGAAGAACCGGAAGTGACACCTGCGGTGGATGTGCTGAGCGCAGAGGATGCACAGAAGCTGGTAAAGGCATCTGTGAAGAGCAGCTATACCGTACAGCTGATTAATGACCATCTCTTGGTTGGAGCATCCGAATATTATCAGTTCTGTGTATTGGATGAAAGCAAACAGCTTTTGTATCCGTTCCTTGTTGTGGAAAAATTGGAGGGTAGCTTACATTGTTACGATTCCATGACGGATACGATATCGGTATTCACTACATTTCCGTTAGAGAGCGGAGGAGAGGCTCAGGCGACTCCGGTACCGGAGGAGCAGCAGAGCATATCTGCGGATGAGGCATATGAGGTTCTTTGCACCTATTCGAAGGAAAGCTTAAGCCTTGCAAAGGATGTTGTGCAGTATGATGCAGAATACGGAAGTGAATTGACACTGATTAACAGAAACAACTGCTACCGGATTAATTTATTTGAAATTTCCGATAACGGAAGAGTAATCAACCGCGGAGAGTTTTATGTTTCCGTCGATGGAACCAAGTGCTATTATATTGATAGCGAAACAAACGAATTTGTTCTTGTTCAGAAATAAGAATGTGAAGATACATGCAATAAGGGGTTTAGCAACGTGAAAGAGAAGATTGAGCGACTTGCCAAAGGGATATTTGAATATGAGATGCCGGAGCTGCTTGTTTCCGAGACGGATTTGCATGTATATGTAGAGGCCGGAATGCGCAAGACGGGTGCAATCTGTGTAAAAAACCGGGAAGGAAAGCGCATGAAAGGTGTCCTTTATGTGACGGGAAAGATTCTTGTGCTTGAGGACACCAATTTCGTCGGTACGGAATGTGAACTTCCGTATTCTGTGGATGCAAAAATGCTTCTTCCGGGGGAAGTACACACGGGAAGCATCAGTATTATCAGCGATTGCGGAGAATTCCATCTTCCGTTTTCTGTTCATGTGACGGAGCCGGTGTATCAAAGTTCTATCGGTCCGGTGAAGGATATGTTCCATTTCACCAATCTTGCAAGAATGAATTGGGCGGAGGCACAGGAGTTTTTTCATTCGCCTGAATTTACAACGGTGGTGTTAAAAAAGGATGCCAGATATCTGCTGGCATATGAGCAGCTGAACGAAAGCCCGGATAAGGCAAGGGCCATGGAAGAGTTTCTGACGTTTGTACATAAGAAAAAAAGTTGTGTTTTAACTATTGTACAGGAAGGCTTTGAACTGAATGCGGAGGAAGAAAGCTTCCAGGAACAGTTGACCGTGCGGAAGAACCAGTGGGGATATGTTCGGTTTACGGTTACGGCAACAGAACCATACATTACCTTTGCAAAAAGTGAGTATTCATCCGAAGATTTTGCAAACGGGCAGGTAGAGATCAGCTTTGTAGTGAATGCGCGGCAGATGAAACCGGGAAAGCATTTTGCAGAGATTGTCTGTGCAGATGCCAGACAGGAGCTCAGGATTCCGGTGGTAATACATAAGCAAAAAAAGACAGAGAGTGAGTACCCGTGGAAGAGCGCAAAGCGGATGGAATATAAGCTGATGGAGCAGTATCTTCAGTTTAGAAACAATGCGGCAACGAGCGGAGCTTATCTGGCGGAATCGGGGCGGATTTTGGAGTCACTTCTGGCAATGCTTGACCGGAATGTAATGGATTCGGAAGACACGGTACGGAAAGCAGAAGCAGAGAAGAAAAAACAGATGTACGAGCTTTATCGCGCGTATCTTGCAATAGTAGACACTAAAAATAAAAACAGGGATGAGCTTTATGAGGCGGCAATCCGGAGACGTTCTTATTTTGAACGGAACCAGCAGATGCTGTCTTATTGTGCTACTCTTTACCTTGAGACGATGAAAGAAAGAAGTAATCTGTTGGTAGCAGAGTATGCAGAAAGCATCCGGATTCTTTATGAACAGGAGAAGAAGGAGGATTTATTGCTCTGGTTTTTGTTATATATGGATAAGCGTCTGGAAACCAATAGGACGCTGCGTTATGAAATGATTAAGGAGCACTGCAGAAATGGAAAATACAGCCCGGTTCTTCTTTACGAGGCTGCGGCGGTATGGGTTGCTGACCCGCTCATGGTGCATTCGTTATCTGCGTTTGAATGCCATGTAATGCAGTATCTGATAAAGAGCAATATGGTAACCAGAGAGCTTGCAATCCAGTTTGCGTATCTTTCGGATCAGAATGCAGAGAAAGAAGAATTGCAGCTTCATGTGTTAAAGCAGCTGTATCACCGTTTTGCGCACAGGGATATTCTGATGGCAGTCTGCAAAAAGCTGATTGCGCTTGATAAGAGAGAAGTCAGGGGGCATAAATATCTGCAGCAGGGAGTAAAGGAGCAGCTCAAAATTGACCGCCTGTATGAATATTATCTGTATACCCTGGACAGGTCCGGAATTCCGGTGATTGACCAGCAGGTATTGCTTTATTTTAGTTTCAGTAATACGCTGTCTAAGGAGGATAATGCATTTTTGTATGCGTATGTGGTGCAGAACAAGGACAACAATCCTGCGGTGTACCGTGCTTACTTAAAGAAGATGGAGCAGTTTGCGGTGAATCAGATGAAGGCAGGGGAAATCAGCAGTCATCTGGCGGTGCTGTATGCAGATGTACTCCGTTCTTCCATTATTGACAGGGAAATGGCGCAGACATTGCCGGATATTATCTTTACTTATCAGTTGGAATGCAGGAATGTTGCGATGGAGAGCGTATGCGTTGCCCACAAGGAAGAAAAAGCAGTCGGCCTGATTCCGCTTAAGGAAAAGAATGGGGTGAAGCAGGCGCTGGTTCCTATTTATACAGAAGATGCGGATGTCTTTTTGGTTGATGCAACAGGAAACCGCTATCTGTTAACCGAGTCGGATAAGCTGTACCGGCTGATGCATGCGGAGAGCTTTTGGGAAACCTGTTATGAGACAGGAAGTGCCAACCGGAAACTCTTATTACATATTGCTGAAAAAAATCAACACTATAATAAATACGACAGAGTTCGGATTGATATACAAAAACAGATTTCTTCGATGGCCGGTTTAAGAGAAGAAGTCAGAAATGCCGCAGTCATGACGCTTGTGGATTATTATTATGACAACTATGACGGAGAATTGCTAGAGACTTATCTGCGTGCGGTGAATCTGGAATTGTTATCGACAAAGGACCGTGAGAAAATCATGGAGATGATGGTGCTCCGTGATATGTATGATGAAGTGATTGAAGCAGTAGAGATGTTTGGCTGCGAAACCATGCAGACCAAGCGGATTTCCAAGCTTTGCGTCAAGGGAATCTATTCGCCGCGGGAAGAACGTGACAGGACCATTCTTTTATCCATGGGGATTCACGCGTTTCATAACGGCAGGGTGGAAGAGAGACTGCTTCGGTACCTGATTGAAAAATATAACGGTACGACAGGAGAAATGTATGAGCTTTGGGTGGCAGCAAGACGATTGGAGCTGGATACCTCGGAACTGGAGGAGAGGCTGCTCGGTCAGATGCTGTTTGCAGAGAGCTATGTGGACGATTCGTTTTCGGTATTCTTAAGCTATTACGGAACCGGTCAGAACCGAAAGCTGATTCGTGCGTACCTGTCTTACTGTGCTTACAAATATTTTGTGAAAGACCGTATGACAAATCAGCAGGTGTTTGAGATATTAAAGAGGGAGACCTTCTTAGAAAACAGTCAGATTTGCGTATTGGCATTGTTAAAATACTATTCCGGAAAACAGGAGCTTTCGGAGGCGGAAAAGAGCTTTGTGGATTTCCATGTCCAGAGATTTGTACAAAAGAAAATGGTATATGGATTTTTTAAGGATTTCGGTGAGCAGATAGTGTTACCGGCATGTGTGGCGGATAAATATTATGTGGAATTCCGTACGAATCCAAAGAACAAGGTAACGTTGCATTATTCCTGCAGTCTGGATGAAGAATTAAAGGAAGAGCCGATGACGGACATCGGATATGGTATTTTTGTCAAAGAGCTGATACTGTTCTACGGAGAGAGTCTGCAGTACTTCATCTCCCAGGAAAACGAGAACGGACCAGAAATGGTGGAAAGCCGTCTGGTGCAGTATACAGAAGTAAAGTATACGGCAGGCAATACAAAATACGAAAAGATTAATGAGATTCTTCTGGCGCAGGAGATGAAGGAAGAAAAGACGGTGTATGACCTTCTGGAGAAGTATACGAAGGAAGAATATGCGATTAAGCGGCATTTTTCACCGATTTGATGAAGAAAGAAAAAATTTTGGAGGATTGCCATGGCAGCACTGATGCTGGGGATTGATTTTAGTAAAACAGATATGCAAATCAGCTTATGGAATGAAGAGAGAACCCGGGCAGAAATGTACAATTTTACGGGGACGCCTACGGGGGAAGTGCTTCCGATGATGGTAATTGAGGATGAAAACGGAAAGCTTCTTGTGGCAAAGGAGGCGTTAGATTACAGCATGCGGGTGCAAAAGCAGGGAGTGACTTCGCTTTATGGTAATTTCTCCGAAGAAGCGGTTGAAATGGGAGAGCGGAAGCTGACGGGGACGGAACTGTTTGCCGAGTATTTAAAACCGATACTTGGGGCAATCAGAAGACGTTACGGTGGTGCACCGATTGCAAGAATAGGTATGACGGGTGAGAGGATGACCACAGCCCATATCCGTCAACTGACTAAGGTAATGGAACTGCTCGGATATGACAAGGATAAGCTGTTCTTTTCAACACACGCGGATGCATTTTTGTGGTATGAGCTTTATGAGAGTACGGATCCGCATAGCTGTTCCATGACAATGGATTTTGACAGCAAAGGAGTCAGAACATATCTGATGACTCCGGAGGAACAGGGAAAAGGTTTACCGTGCTATGTCAGCACGATAGATTATTCCGAGCTTACCATGGGAAATCTGGCAGGTATTCTGGATGCAGAGGAACGTGCGAGGGGCTTTGAAAATATAGCAGAGGTTGCATTGGCAAGAAAAAAGGTTGCAACGCTTTACGTAACAGGCTCGTTTATTGAAGATGCGGAGATTACAAAGGTATTGCAAAAGCTGTCCGAGGATAACCGCAGGGTATTTGCCGGAAGGGGTCTGTATTGTCTGGGGGTCTGCCTGCATGCGGTAAAGGAAAAGCTTCCGAAAAATACAATTGCGGACAGGCAAATTTTCCATAATGTATATCTGGAGGCTTATCAGGATGCGCAGGAGGGACCGGTGCGTCTAATGAAAGCAGGAGAGTTTTTAGAGAAAGCAAAGAAGCAGGTACAGGTGATTTTGGATGGTACCCTGGAACTGCGGTTTCAGGTGGAGGATGTCCGCAAGGGGGATTCCATTGCATGCACATTCCAGCCGGAGAATATGGCAGTCAGGGAAAATAAAACACAGCGTCTGGAAGTGGAGGTACACTTCCTGGATTATGAAACGCTTGTATTAAAGGTAAGAGACATCGGCTTTGGTGATATTTATCCGGCAACCTACCGGGTATGGGAGCAGATGGTGCATCTGGCATAAGAAAAACAGTGTCGCAGAGAGGACAAACCATGGGAAAGGTAATCATGACCACCGGAAATTACAGTAAGACCGGGTATTTGTTAAAAAATACAAAACTGAATATACATTCCATCGAAGAGCTCTGCTACTGCATGATAAAGAATCCGGAGCTGTGTGAGGATTATCTGTATGATGAAGGACTTGCTACCTACATAAAAGAGCAATTGGGGCTGAAGGAAAGAGGCAGTCTGTTGGCAGATTTGATACAGAGGGAGGCTCCGCTAAAGGATTTGGTTGCGGTTTGTTTTTGCAGCTGTGATTATTTTACAAAAGAGGAGATTGAAGAGTTTGTAAAGGAACATTCCAAGATAGACCGCGGAGAAGACTGGGTAAGAATAAAGAGTAAGGCAGACAGCTACCTGACACATGAGAATTACCGGGATGCGGTGTTGAACTACCGGATTCTTTTAAAGGAAAAAGAGACAAATGGTATTACATCGGAAACTTTGGGAGACATCTACCACAACCTTGCGATTGCCATTTTACATACAGATGGTTTTGTGGATGCGGCAGATTATTTCCGCGAGGCCTATGAAAGAAATCATCGGGAAGAGTCCTTAAAACAATATCTTCTGGCACTCAGGTTTTCGGGGGATACGGCAATGTATGTGTCGGCACTTGATATTTATCAGGTGGAGGAAGGAAGTAAGGATTGGCTGAATGCGGCGTATTTCCAAACAGAGATAGAAACATACGAATTTCCGGAGTTTGATGATTTAAATCAGTTGCGCATGCTGCATACGTCCGGAAAACTTAATGAGTTTTATGCTCTTTCAAAGCGCATGACAGAGAAGATGAAGGAGCAGTACAGAAAATATAACGAATAAACGAATGGGATGATGTCATGAAATTATTTCAGGGGTTATTTAAGAAAAAGAAAACGAAGGAACAACGGAACCAGGAAACACAGGGATTGATCTTTCAAGAGGGTGTCTACCGGACAGAAGAAGAACGGGCTGCATTTGTAAAAAACTGCTGTGATATCATTAATGAAGCAAAGCGTCAGAATATGGAGGCAAAGAAGGAGTACGAGGTGGTGACTTCTTATCTTGCAGATATTCAGCGTATTGATATGCTGTCGGCATCGGCAAAACATTCGGTGACGGAAAGCGCAAGAAAAGTCGTTAATTTAAATGCAGAGCGTCAGAAAATGCAGAAGGTTCCGCCAAAGATTACGATTGCCCAGAGAAATGCGCTGGAACCATATGAGGATACGATTCTGGATGAAATCCGCAGCATGGAGGAAAATGAGGCATATCTGGAGCGGATCAATTCGGATTTGCGGCAACTTGAGAGTGAAAAGGCAGCGCTGGATTATGAACTGGATGATATTATGGATCAGGATGAATCGTGCAGAAAAATATTTACCTTTGCAACCGGCTTTATTATCGTCTTTTTGATTCTCCTGTTTGCTATTCAGGAGTATGCAAAGAAAGATGTGCAGGTCCCATTTTTACTTACGGTTGCCTTTGGTTTGGTTGTAATAGCCTATTTCTATTTTTCAAACCGCAGAAACCAGTATGACTTAAAGGTAGCAGAAATCAAGAAAAATAAAGTAATTCTTCTCTTGAATAAGGTAAAAATTAAATATGTAAACTGTACTAATCTTTTAGAATACAGCTATGAAAAGTTCCATGTGACCAGTGCAAGGGAATTGCATTACCATTGGCAGGAATATATGAGAATTGTTGATGAGGAGCGTCGCTTTAAGAAAGTGGCAGACATGATTGACCTGTTTAATAAGGAAATGGTGCAGGCCTTAAAGCAGAATGGTGTGCAGGATGCCGCAGTCTGGACGTATCAGCCGGAGGCACTGGTTGATCCGAAGGAAATGGTCGAAGTAAGGCATCGCCTGAATGTGAGACGTCAGAAATTACGTCAGCGGATTGATTATAATAACGGTCAGGAGGAGCAGGTGAGAAAGTCGCTCCGTACCTTCCGTGAGAAGAACCGTGAGCACGATACGGAAACGTTGCTGATTCTTGCAAGAAATGATGTAGAAATATAAAAAATCAAGTTTTTCACTTGACAAGTAAAGAAAATTTCTTTACTATATCAAAATAGAAATAATTTAAATGTAATGAGGAAGAGGAGTAAGTGAGGAAACCTTTCAGAGAGCAGACCGGTGGTTGCTGTGAGGTCTGTATGGGGAACTTGCTGAAGGTAGCTTCTGAACAGTATTTCTGAAAGTGTTAAGTAGGAAATACCGGCTCACACCGTTATCCGTGACGTCTGTGTCAGCAGACAATGAGGCAGTCTTTGACTGTGAAAAAAGGTGGTACCACGACCCGTCGTCCTTTTGTGAGGATGACGGGTTTTCTTATTTTTAAGAGAAAGGAAGAGATGTTATGAGAAAAGAATTAGCAAAAAACTACGATCCGAAGGATATCGAGGACAGATTGTATGCGAAGTGGCTCGAGAAAAAGTATTTCCATGCAGAGCCGGATGAGACAAAGAAACCATTTACCATTGTGATTCCGCCGCCAAACATTACCGGACAGCTTCACATGGGTCATGCACTGGATAACACCATGCAGGATATTTTAATCCGTTTTAAGAGAATGCAGGGCTATAATGCACTCTGGCAGCCGGGTACGGACCATGCGAGCATTGCAACCGAGGTTAAGATTATTGAGAAGTTAAAGGAAGAGGGCATTGAAAAGGCAGACCTTGGTCGTGAAGGTTTCCTTAAGCGCGCTTGGGACTGGAAGAAGGAATACGGCGGAAGAATCATCGAGCAGTTAAAGAAGCTTGGTTCCTCCTGTGACTGGGACAGAGAGCGTTTTACGATGGATGAAGGCTGTAATGCCGCAGTAGAAGAAGTTTTCTGCAAGATGCACCATAAGGGCCTGATTTACAAAGGCTCCCGTATCATCAACTGGTGTCCGGTTTGTCATACCTCCATTTCTGATGCAGAAGTAGTATACGAGGAGCAGGCAGGTCATTTCTGGCACATTAAGTATCCGGTAGTAGGTACCGATGAATTCTTAATGTTTGCTACCACAAGACCTGAGACGATGCTTGGTGATACAGCGGTTGCGGTTCATCCGGAGGATGAGCGTTATGCACATTTAGTTGGCAAGATGGTAAAGGTTCCGTTTGTTGACAGAGAGATTCCGATTATTGCTGACACTTATGTAGAGAAGGATTTCGGAACAGGTGTTGTTAAGATTACACCTGCCCATGACCCGAACGACTACGAAGTAGGAAAGCGTCATAACTTACCGGAAATCAACGTAATGAATGACGATGCTACCATCAATGCAAACGGCGGTAAGTTTGCCGGTATGGACAGATACGAGGCAAGAGCACAGATTGTCAAGGAACTTGACGAAATGGGACTTCTGGTTAAGATTGAAGATTACAGCCATAACGTAGGTACCCATGACCGTTGTAAGACCACCGTTGAGCCGATGATTAAGCCACAGTGGTTTGTAAAGATGGATGAGCTCATTAAGCCTGCGGTAGAGGCAGTTAAGAATAACGAAATCACACTGATTCCTGAGAGAATGGAAAAGACCTACTATAACTGGACGGACAACATCCGTGACTGGTGTATTTCCAGACAGCTTTGGTGGGGACACAGAATTCCGGCGTATTACTGCCAGGATTGCGGTGAGGTGATCGTAGCTAAAACAAAGGACGCTCCAAAGGTATGTCCTAAGTGCGGAAGTGTTCATTTAGAGCAGGATCCGGATACACTGGATACCTGGTTCTCGTCTGCTTTGTGGCCATTCTCCACACTTGGCTGGCCGGAAAAGACAAAGGATTTAGAGTATTTCTATCCGACCGATGTTTTGGTTACCGGTTATGATATTATCTTCTTCTGGGTAATCCGTATGATTTTCTCGGGTTATGAGCATATGCAGGAGAAGCCGTTTAAGACAGTATTGTTCCATGGTCTGGTAAGAGACTCTCAGGGACGTAAGATGAGTAAGTCCTTAGGAAACGGTATCGACCCACTCGAAGTCATTGATAAGTACGGTGCAGACGCACTCAGATTTACGTTAATTACCGGTAATGCACCGGGTAATGACATGCGTTTTTACTGGGAGAGAGTAGAAGCCAGCAGAAACTTTGCAAACAAGGTATGGAATGCTTCCCGTTTCATCATGATGTACATGGATCAGATGGCAGAAGCAGGTCTTAATTCCTCCGCAAAGAGTGTTCCGGCAGAAACACTCGAAGATGCAGACTGCTGGATTTTAACCAGATTTAATAATGTAGTAAAAGAAGTTACAGATAATATGGAAAGCTTTGAGCTTGGTGTGGCAGCGCAGAAGATTTATGACTTCATCTATGATGATTTATGTGACTGGTACATCGAGATGGTTAAGCCTCGTATGTATGGCGACAACGCAGCATCGAAGGAAGCAGCGATGTGGACACTCCGTCATGTACTGACCGGTGCATTAAAGCTCTTACATCCATATATGCCATTCGTAACAGAAGAAATCTTCTGTACTTTAAAGGAGGCAGAAGGTGTACTTGCTGAAAACGAATCCATTATGATTTCTGAGTGGCCGGTTTACTCCGCAGAATTTGATTTTACTGCGAAGGCAGATGCGGTTGAGATGATGAAGGAAGCGGTAAAGGGTATTCGTAACGTTCGTACCCAGATGAATGTGCCGCCAAGCAGAAAGGCAACCGTTTATGTCGTTTCTGCAGAGGCTGCGGTTCGTGACACCTTCCTCGGCAGCAGGAATTTCTTTGCAACACTTGGTGGTGCAAGTGAAGTTATTATTCAGGAAGATAAGACCGGCATTGCAGAAGATGCAGTATCTGCTGTACTTCCACAGGCTGTTATTTATATTCCGTTCTCGGATCTGGTAGACATTGAGAAGGAAATTGAGCGTCTGAACAAGGAAAAGGCACGTCTGGCCGGTGAAATCAAGCGTGGTGAGGGCATGTTATCCAACGCAAACTTCGTAGCCAAGGCTCCGGAAGCAAAGATTGCTGAGGAAAAGGCAAAGCTTGAAAACTATAAGAGCATGATGGCGCAGGTAGAGGAAAGACTGGCTGCCCTGAAAAAATAATTACAGTGCAATGATGTGCGTTTTTTTGACAGATGCTGTCGCAGAATGCGGTGAAACTTTAAATTACTCTGCGGGTTTGCTTGATTTTTTGCGAATCCGCAGGTATGATTTGTTTTGTAAAGAAGGGAGCAGCAGCTATGATTAATTACGAAGAAGAATTGGCTCGTTTTCAGCCAAGTCTTGAAATTGATGAAGCAGAAGAGGCTATTTTTCATAACGATCTGACAGATATTGCAGATATTATCGAAACAATTATCAAGTCGGGCAAATAAAAGGAATGGTGGAAAGATATGAAATGTCCGAGATGCGGTCATGAGATGATGAAGCGGCGGAGACGCTGTGAAATCTGTGGACAGGACTTAAGCATGTACGAGCGTTTGCAGCGCATTTCCAATTCTTTTTATAATAAAGGTCTGGAAAGAGCGAAGGTTAGGGATCTGACCGGAGCAATCGAGATGCTGAAAAAGAGTCTTGAGATGAATAAAGAGAATACAGATGCCAGAAATCTGCTCGGACTTGTCTATTTTGAAATGGGTGAAGTGGTTGCGGCTCTTTCTGAGTGGGTTATCAGCAAGCATTTCAATCAGGATAATCCGGTGGCGGACAAGTTTATAGAAAAAGTCCAGGCAGATACAGTGGCATTTGATACTATGAATCAGACGATTAGGAAGTACAATATTGCGCTTGCCAATGCAAAGCGCCAGGATGACGATCTGGCAATTCTCCAGTTAAAGAGAGTCATCAGCATGCATCCGAAATATGTACGTGCATTGTTGCTTCTTTCGCTGATTTATCTGAAAAATTGCGAATATGAAAAGGCGAAAAGATGTCTGGTACGTGTCCAGAAAATTGACGTGGGCAATGTGACGGCGATGCGCTTTATGGAAGAAATCCGTCTGCAGACGCAGCCGGGGGCGCAGGGAACAGAGCAACAGAAGGAAGCGGATGATTTTTCCTCGACACCGCAGTTTGTTCCTGTACATTCCTATAAAGAGGAAAAGCCGAACTTTATTGCATTTTTAACCTTTTTCCTTGGTCTTGTAATTGGTGTTGCCGTGATTTATTATATGGCAGTTCCGAATATCCGGAAGTCGATTATGGAAGAGTACAATAAAAAGGAAATTGATTATAGCGCAATGCTGAGTGTAAAGGATGTTTCGATTGCTTCGTTAGAGAGTAACATCCGTATTTTAGAGAATCAGGTGAATGATCTGGAGAGAACCTTACGCCGTGAGGAAGGCTATGTGTTGACAGATTATGAGCCACTGGTGAATGCACTTTATGGTTATCGTGAGTATCTGTTACTTGCGGAGCCGACGGTGGAACAGGCAGATGCTCTCCTGGCAGAGATTTATGCACTCGATATGAGTATTATCGAGACAGAAAACGAGAAGGCCATGTCTCTTTATGAGGCTATGCTTGAGGATATGGAAACCAGAGCTGCGGTGTTCTATACGCAGCAGGGACTGCTTCTTTACGGAGAAGGAAAGAACGAGGAAGCTCTTCCGGTGCTTGAGCAGGCTTATACCTATAGTGATAATGATCCGGAGGTTATTTATCATCTGGGAAGAATTTATCATGCCAAGGGTGATTTGCCACAGGCGAAACTGCTCTATCAGATGCTTTTAGAAAATCATCCGGATTCCCTGCGCTGTCAGGAGGCAGAGGTTTATCTTGGCTACATTCTGGAGCAGGAAGCTATGGAACTGCTTACACCAACAGCTGTTCCCAACGGAAACTGACAGAATAACAGAATAGTTTACATAGGAGAAAAGGCGAGAGTCTGAAGAGGAATCTTTAGGCTCTCTTTCTTTGCTTTCAGGTAATGCAAGAATATATCAGAGGAATGAGGGAGGTAAGAACGTGGGAGCAACATTAGAGGTGAATGGACGGACACTACTGATTTGCCCGGGAGAGGATTTGGATCATCATAATGCAGAGGATATCCGTATCAGATCAGACGAGATTCTGGATAAATATCCGGTGAACCAGGTGGTATTTGACTTTACGGGAGTCGAGTTTATGGACAGCTCGGGTATTGGAGTTGTGATGGGAAGATATAAGAAAATGCAGTATGCCGGAGGTACGGTTTACGTATGCGGGATAGGAAACAATGTGGACCGGATTTTTCAGATGTCAGGGCTTTATAAGCTGGTGAAACTATGCGAGGAAGAACAGGGAGGAAGGTAGAAGATGAAAAAAAGGAGAAATTGGTGTGAGGTTGGGTTCCTTGCACTTTCAGAAAATGAAGCGTTTGCAAGAATGGTGGTGTCGGCATTTGTACTGCCACTGAATCCGACGGTAGAGGAACTGGCTGATATTAAGACAGCAATCTCTGAGGCGGTAACCAATGCTATTTTGCACGGCTATAATCAGGACGGCGCAGGGATAGTGACCATGCAGTGTGAGAGGGAAGATAATAAACTGACTTTTGTGGTGTCAGACAACGGAGTCGGGATTGAAAACGTGGAGCAGGCAATGGAACCGCTGTATACCTCAAAACCGGAGTTGGAGCGTTCCGGCATGGGATTTTCGTTTATGGAGGCGTTTATGGATTCGCTTGTGGTGGAATCTTCTCCGGGAAAAGGCTGCAAGGTGATCATGGAAAAGTATATTTGTCCTCTTTCGGATGAGGAAGCCTCTGAAGAATATTAGCAGGAGGTGCCCATGGATACCCAGATGCTCATTCAAAAAGCGCAGGATGGGGATAAAGAGGCGAGGGAACAACTGATAAATGACAATGTGGGTCTTGTCTGGAGCATTGTAAGGCGATATATGGGAAGAGGACAGGAGGCAGAGGATTTATTTCAGATTGGAGTGATTGGGCTGATGAAGGCAGTGGACAAGTTTGACCTGTCCTATGATGTGATGTTTTCGACCTACGCAGTGCCAATGATTTCCGGTGAAATAAAGCGGTATTTAAGGGATAATAACAGTCTCATTAAGATGAGCCGTTCGGTTAAGGAAAACGGCTGGAAAATCAAACAGGCAAAGGAACGGCTGTCATATGAGCTTGGCCGGGATGCTACAATGGAGGAGCTTGCAGCGGCAACAGAGCTTTCGATGGAGGATGTAGTGACGGCACTGGAAGCGAATAGTGAAATTGAGTCCATCTACAAGACAGTATATCAAGGAGATGGCAATGAGATTTTCCTGGTCGACCGGATCAGAGAAGAGAAAAATGAAACAGAAAGCCTGATTAACCGGATGACGGTGGAAAAATTGCTCGATAGTCTGGAAGAGAATGAGAGAATTCTGATTGTATCCAGATATTTTGAAGACAAAACACAGACGGAAACGGCAAAAATCCTTGGAATCAGTCAGGTACAGGTGAGCCGTCTGGAAAAGAAAATTTTACTGAAAATGAGAAAAAACGTGCAGGGCTAGAATAAACCGGCTGACATTGCAGATAATAAGACAAAACAAATGGTTTTGGGAAGGTATGGTGAAACGTGATGTCAGCAAAACAAAGGGTAATTGTTCTTACGGCAATTGTAATTACAATACTTGTAGCAGCGGGGCTGCTGTTTTACTCTATGACAGAGGTACAAAGCTATGACGGGATTTTTGTCAGTGGGATAAGGCAGGTGTGGCTGCATTGAGTACAGTATACATTAAGCCTGAGCTAAGCTGTATGGTATCAAATAAAAGAGTGACACTTGGAGATGTCTGTGAGGTCTATTCCCATGATGCTGCACTGGCAAAGGAAGTAAGAAAAATAGAGTTATTTCATATAGAAAAAGCAGAAAAACAGAAAATTGCAATGTCAGTGCTTTTCCTGATTCAGAAAATCTCGGACGTAAAGAAGGATGTCACGGTGGTAAATGTCGGTGAAGGGGACTTTGTCATTGAATATATGCCACCGACACCGCAGAAAAAGTGGAAAACGCAGGTAAAAGCGTTTTTAGTAAGCGCTGTTGTGTTTTTCGGCTCGGCATTTACGATTATGACCTTTAATGAGGATGCGAATGTATCCGAGGTGTTCACAAGGATTTATACGGTGGTTGCCGGAATGGAGCAGGGGAACGGATGGCTTGAGGTAACGTACTGCGTGGGACTGCCGCTTGGAATTCTTTTGTTCTTCAATCACTTCTCTTCGGCGAAATTAAGTGCAGACCCGACACCGCTGCAGATTCAGATGCGCCAGTATGAGCAGCAGGAGAATGCAACGATTATTGAAAATGAAGCGAGAAGAGGGAAACGTCTGGAGTGAGTTATTTTAAGAATGTTTTATTGGGTGTCATAGGCCTTGGCGGGGGAATGCTTGTGGCAGGAGGTCTGTTTGCATTTCTTGCCATGATTGGAGTTGTGACCAGACTGGCAGCAGGTACGAAAACGGCAAAATATGTGATGCTCTATGAGGATATGGCACTCATTGGAGGTACCCTTGGAAATATCGCATATGTTTATGGCGTGGGGATTCCGACCGGAGTGCCGGGCTTTGTTTTATACGGGCTTGGTGCCGGCATTTTTACCGGGTGTCTTGCAGCAGCACTGGCAGAGGTGGTGAAGATGCTTCCGGTGCTTTCGGAACGTCTGAACATGAAAAAGGGAATGATTATCGTAATGGTGGCATTTGCATTTGGTAAGCTGGTTGGTGCGTGGGTGCATCTGATAGGGGGAATATAAGATGGGACAAGAAAATAAAAAGAAAATGCAACCGAAGGAACCGGTCACTGCGAAAAAAGTATTGCAGACGGAGGATGAGCAGGAAAAGGCAAAGCGCTACAATCAATATGTGGAAGAAAAGACGCCAAAGCCGGATTTATTAAAGGACATGTGGCATGCGTTTTTGGTCGGTGGAGCCATCTGTACGCTAGGACAGGTGATCACTAATATTTACTTGAAACAGGGAATGGATAAGGAGATGGCAGCGACATTTACTACAGTAACTCTGGTACTGATTTCTGTCGTTTTGACCGGGTTTAATCTTTATCCGAGAATTACAAAATATGGTGGTGCAGGGAGTCTGGTTCCGATTACGGGATTTGCAAATTCTGTGGCGGCACCGGCAATTGAGTTTCAGAAGGAAGGTCAGGTGTTTGGTATCGGGTGTAAGATATTTACGATTGCCGGACCGGTCATTTTGTTTGGAATATTTTCCAGCTGGGTACTAGGGCTGATTTACTGGATTGGGATGTTGTTGGGAGTGGTGTAGGCCGCTCCTTTCTTTTACTTTACACTCCTGTTTTTAGTGGGAACAAAATAATTGACAAACAAATGTTCGAATGATAAAATGAAAGCAGAAACCGGAAAGGAGCCCTACGGATGGAAAAGATGAGAACCTACATTGCCATAGATTTAAAGTCCTTTTATGCCTCCGTGGAGTGTATGGAAAGAGGCTTGGATCCACTGACGACGAATCTCGTTGTGGCGGATGAGAGCCGGACGGAGAAGACGATTTGCCTTGCGGTGTCACCATCGCTTAAGAAATACGGGATTCCCGGCAGAGCAAGGCTTTTTGAGGTTGTGCAGAAGGTACGTGAAGTAAATGCAGGGCGCAGGCCGGAGGACTGCGTGACCTATATTGCGGCACCGCCACGCATGGCACTTTATATGGAATACAGCACACGAATTTACAATGTCTATTTAAAGTATGCGGCACCGGAGGATATCCATGTCTATTCCATTGATGAGGTGATGATGGATGTGACGGATTATCTGGCGGCGCGCCGCATGACGCCAAAGGAATATGCGAAGGCGATGATTGCCGAGGTGTTTGAGACCACAGGCATTACGGCAACGGCAGGCATCGGGACAAATTTGTACCTTTGCAAGGTGGCAATGGACATTATGGCAAAACGGACACCACCGGATGAGGATGGTGTGCGGATTGCGGAATTAAATGAGAGGAGCTACCGCGAGCTTTTGTGGGCGCATCGTCCGATTACGGATTTCTGGCGTGTGGGCAGAGGCTATGCAAAGAAGCTGGAAGAGCAGGGGCTTTATACGATGGGAGATATTGCACGTTGTTCTATCGGAAAGCCGAATGACTATTATAATGAGGAGCTTTTGTATAAGATGTTTGGCATTAATGCAGAGCTTCTGATGGACCATGCCTGGGGGTATGAGCCGTGTACCATGGCAGAGGTAAAGGCGTATCAGCCGGAGACAAACAGCATCGGCTCCGGGCAGGTGCTGCACTGCGCGTATGAGGCGGATAAGGCGCGTCTTGTCGTGCGCGAGATGACAGATATCCTGGTACTTGATTTGCTGGATAAGGGGCTGGTGACAGATCAGCTGGTACTGACAATTGGGTACGATATTGAGAATTTAACGGACCCGGAGCGAAAGAAAAAATATAAAGGACCGGTGACGACAGATCATTATGGCAGGCAGGTGCCAAAGCATGCACATGGCACAGCCAATCTAGAGCACCCGACTTCTTCTGCAAATCGTATCTTACAGGCGGTGACAGAGCTTTATGACCGGATTGTGGATGAAAATCTGCTGGTACGCAGGATCAATATAACTGCAAACAGAGTTGTACGAGAGGAAACCGTGGAAAGGAAGAATTCCTATGAGCAGCTGTCCCTGTTTACAGATTTTGAAGAAGAGCAGAAACAGAAGGAACGGGAAGAAAAGGAACTTCTGAAAGAAAGACACGCGCAGGAAGCAATTCTTAGCATCAAAAAGCGTTTCGGAAAGAATGCAGTTTTGCGTGGTATGAATTTAGAAGAAGGAGCCACTGCACGGGATAGAAATGCACAGATTGGAGGACACAAGGCATGAGCAGAGACTTAATACAGCAGGAAAACGATAAATATGCCGACATGCTGGATATGCCGGTGCATAAATCAGCAAAACATCCACCTATGACGCTTCTTGACCGCGCGGCACAGTTCTCACCGTTTGCTGCCCTGACCGGCTATGAGGAAGCAATCAGGGAGACGGAAGAACGTCTGATAGAGCGTGAAAAAGAACTTGAATTTGAAAGAAAACATTTTTAAATAAAAATTCCATAAAAAATAGTAAAGAAATTGTTTTTTTCACAAAATACCATTGATTTTCACTTTAGTTCTTTAGTATACTGATATATGGAAGAAAAATATAAGGAAAGGAACGAGTGAAATTGAGAAAGAACGCATTATTACTTGAAAAAGTGTATGAGTCGATTGCTGCGGTACTACCAATCACAGCAATTGTACTGTTATTGAGTATCAGTATTGCGCCATTGACACCGGGGACATGGACATTATTTTTCTTTGGTGCGCTGATGCTTATTTTTGGTATGGGATTTTTTACCCTGGGAGTTGATATGTCCATGATCCCGATGGGAGAGGGCATTGGTGCCTTGCTCGGCAGAGCAAAAAGGCAGGTGATTCCGATTGCGATTTGTTTTGTGCTGGGTGTGGTGATTACCATTGCAGAACCTGACCTTACGGTTCTTGCAAATCAGGTGTCATCCATTCCGAATATGGTTTTGATTCTGACGGTGGCTGTGGGAGTCGGTCTGTTCCTTATGTTGGCACAGATCCGTATACATAAGCAGATTCCATTGTCCTATCTGCTCGTCTTCTTTTACATTGTAATTTTTATTCTGGCATTTATTATTCCGGATAATTTTGTGGCAGTGTCCTTTGACTCAGGTGGTGTTACGACCGGACCGATTACGGTACCGTTTATCATGGCACTCGGTATTGGTATGGCTTCCGTGCGTACGGATAAAAACTCCAGCACTGACAGCTTCGGTCTGACTGCTCTTTGCAGTGTGGGTCCGATTCTTGCGGTAATGATTCTTGGTATCTGCTTCCGGCCGGAGGATGCGGCATATACGCCGGTATCCTTTGTTGAACTTGATACCACAAAGGAAGTAGCACAGGAATTCTTACGTGCCATTCCGCATTATGCAGAAGAAGTGGCAATTGCGATTGTGCCGATTGTCGCAATGTTTATCATTTTCCAATTGATTTCAAGAAGATTCCATAGACATCAGATCCTTAGAATTGTACTGGGTCTTGTGTATACATATGCGGGTCTGGTGATGTTCTTAACCGGAGTAAATGTAGGCTTTATGCCGGCAGGTCAGTTTATCGGGCAGTCGATTGCCGGTGCTGATGGTGTGCAGAGGTTTTTGCTGGTGCCGATTGGAGCACTGATCGGTTACTTTATTGTAAAAGCCGAGCCTGCGGTTCGCGTACTTACAAAACAGGTAGAAGAGATTACAAACGGTTCCATTTCACAGAAATCCATCGGAACGGCACTTTCGATTGGTATTGCGCTTTCCGTTGGTCTTGCAATGCTTAGAATTCTGACCGGAATTAACATTTTGTTTTTCCTTGTGCCGGGTTATGCATTGGCACTTATTATGACATTCTTTGTACCACAGATTTTTACCGGTATCGCGTTTGACTCCGGTGGTGTGGCAAGTGGTCCGATGACTACAACATTCTTACTGCCTTTGGCAATGGGTGCCTGTGAAGCAGTGGGTGGAAATATTCTGACCGATGCCTTCGGTATTGTGGCAATGGTAGCTATGACTCCACTTGTTACAATTCAGCTTTTGGGTCTCTACAGTAAGATCAAGAAGAAGCTTGCAAAGAGTCAGCAGATTGCACTGGAAGAACTCGACGATTGTATTGTATTCTTTGATGAGGTATAGAAAGGAGGAGTGCTTATGAACGGAAAAAAAGGTGAAATGAAGCTGATTATCAGTTTTGTGGAACGAGGACAGGGTAATGGTCTTGCAAAGTTTTATAAAGAGCATCATGTGAGTTTTAATTATCACAGTGTCGGAGTCGGAACGGCCTCCTCGGATTTATTGGATGTACTTGGTATCGGTTCGGCAGAAAAGGATGTTATTTTCAGCCTGGCGGCAAGAGAAAATGCAGAATGCCTGATGGCAAGACTTTCGGATAATTTAAGAAATATTAGGGAGAAGGGAATTGTATTTAGTGTACCGCTCACCGGACTGAATAATGTAGTAGCAACGGTGTTAGAGCGTCAGGTGGAAGGTGAGAAAAAGTCAGGAGGAAATGAGATGGATGCAAATGTAGCAAACAGTCTGATTTTAGTTATGGTAAATCAGGGTAATACAGATGAAGTGATGAATACGGCAAGAGCTGCCGGTGCAAGAGGCGGCACTATTATCCGTTCTCGTTTTACGGGTTCGGAGGATGTTGCGGGTCTGGATAGTATGATGGCTGAGGAAAAAGAGATTATTGCAATGGTGGTACCTACGGATAAGCGTAATGCTATTATGGAGACCATCAACAAGAAACATGGTATCAAGACAGAAGCAGGGGCGGTAATTCTTTCCCTGGGTATTGATCAGATTGCGAAGTTAGGATAAAACGGAGCAGGATGAAACAAGAAGGCAGAGAGGATATCGGACCAATGGAGTATAGCTTCAAGGAATATAAGAAAAGCGAACTGATGGAACATCATCTCAATGTGGGCGGTGCAGATGATAAAGGCAACCGCATTGATGTGACCAGCTTATATTTTACCAGAAATGATAAGCCTTGTATTGATGTGATGGGTGAGTTTCATTTTTCCAGATGTGACAGAAAAAGATGGAATGAAGTTCTCAGTAAAATGAAGGCGGGTGGTGTGACTGTAGTTGCATCATATCTGTTTTGGAATTATCATGAAGAAATTGAAGGACAGTTTGACTTTTCAGGAGACTTAGACATCCGGGCATTCGTTTTGGAATGTAAAAAGGTTGGACTTGAGGTAATTCTCCGTATCGGTCCGTGGGCGCACGGAGAAGCACGCTATGGTGGCTTCCCGGATTGGCTCATGGAAAAACCATATGCGCTTCGTGAAAATAACGAAGAATATCTGAAAAAGGTTCGTATCTTCTATGAAAAGATTTTTAATGAGGTGCAGGGGCTGTTTTATAAGGATGGTGGCAACATCATCGGCGTTCAGCTGGAAAATGAGCTTGTAGATAATGCAGAGCACCTTTTGACCTTAAAGAAAATGGCACTGGAAATCGGATATGATGCACCGCTTTGGACAGTAACCGGCTGGAATAGCTTGTACGGGGCAAAGATTCCGGTAGATGAAGTTGTGCCGGTATTTTCTGCATATCCGGAAGCACCTTGGTCGGATACGACAGAAAAGCTGCCGTTATCTCCGCATTATGTGTTTAACCAGATGAGAAACGATGCGGCAGTTGGTGTGGATTTGATGAAGGCCTCAGATGAGGATGGCTGGAGACTTCCGTATGAAAAGTACCCGTTTGCTACCTGTGAGCTGGGTGGCGGTATCCAGGTGACGCATCACCGCAGACCGCTGATTCAGGGGATGGATATTTACGCACTGTCTTTATCAAAACTTGGTTCCGGCAACAATTTAATCGGTTATTATATGTACTGCGGCGGCACGAATAAGATTGGTAAATTATCGACGCTCAATGAGAGTAAGGAAACCGGATATCCGAATGATTATGCAATTTTGTCCTACGATTTCCAGACTATGATTTCTGAATACGGTGAAATCAGAGAGCAGTACCGTCTGACTAATCTTTTGCATTTGTTAGCAAAGGATTTCGGAGATGTGCTGGCTCCGATGGAGGCGGTAGACAGCGTGCAGACGGTAGTGCCGGAGGATATGGATTCCTTGCGTTACAGTATGCGTACCGATGGTAAGAGCGGCTTTGTTTTTGTAAATCACTATCAGAGACTTGCTAAGCTACATGATGTGAAGGATGTTGTGATAGATACAGGAATGGTAAAGTTCCCATCTATAGATGTAAAAGGCGATATTGCTTTTGTGCTGCCGTTTGGTTTACAACTTGGTGACGAAACACTGGAATATGCCACTGCGCAGTTGATTTGCAGAGAAAGAGACACGTACTTCTTTGCAGAGATTCCGGGCATCACGGCAGAATATAAATTTAAGGGAAGTGAACCATTGAAGGTCAAGGCAGGAATGGGGCACTGGCTAAAATTTGGCGAGATCAAGATTGTAACACTTACCTGGGATCAAGCAAGGTTCTTAAGAAAATTAGAGGGTGAAGTTTATGTCGGAGAAGACTGTGACTTAATCTGGCATGACAAGCGCGTGAGGGCAGTGGCTCCGGGCGTTCATCATTATTATTCCTGGGAGGGAGAAGACGGATTTGAACGTCTTTCCACCGGAGAAGAGTTTGTGCAGGCAGAGATTACGATAGAGCCTTTAGAGAGTATTCCGTTTATACCAAGGTACATGGAGGAATTGTCTCTTGGCGGTGAGAGAGCATTATCATATGCAAAGGTTTCTGTGACAACGGCAGAGGGCTTTGTGGAAATCCCGAATGTGGGCGATGTGCTTCAGCTTTACGCTGAGGCTAATGAAATGATAGCGGATAACTACTATTACGGTAAGCCTTGGAGGCTTCCGGCAAAGTTGCTTTACGGCAAGGCACTGTATCTGGTGGTGTCTGAATTAAAGGACGACTTTTATAAAGAGTATTAAGAAATTTGCATAAGTTTTGATTTATATAAAAGAAGAAGTGAAAGATTCCAGAGCAGCGTTCCTTCGGTGATGCGTAAGCATCAGCCGAGTCGCGCGTGGAATCTTTCACTTCTTCTATATGGAAAAAATATGTTAGTCCTAAATGCTCTTAGGCTCTGTTGTGACATCACAGCGGAGTTTTTTAAATACTTTTTTGTCCTGTACGGAGAGAAGAACGCTCGAATGCACCTGGGAACCTGCCAACTTTGGTAACTGTTCCAGAACAAGTGCCGCATCTGCATTCTTTGCCGCATTGGCGGAAAGTGCAATCAGCATCTCGTCGGTATGAAGTCTTGGGTTTTTGCTGCCAAGGTAATTGGTTTTTAGGGTCTGAATCGGCTCTAAGGACTCCGGAGAGAGTACCTTTTCTTCTTTTTTAATACCTGCCAGATACTTTAAGGAGTTCATCAGTGCTGCGGCACTGGCACCGAGCAAATCACCGGTCTTACCTGTGATGATGGTTCCGTCAGAAAGTTCAATGGCAACAGCAGGAGCTCCGGTTCTGGCTGCACGTTCAAGGGCAGGTGCTACCGGGTGACGGTCTGTTACAAAAAGGCCTTCCTTGCTCATTAAGAGTTCTAACTGTACTAATTCTGCCTGTTCATGGGAACCGTCTGCCACACCACCGAGTGCATTATAATAACGGCGGATGATTTCCTGATGGGAAGCCTCTCGGCAAACATCATCATCAATGATGCAGTTTCCAACCATGTTAACACCCATGTCAGTCGGCGAAGCATAAGGGCTTGTGCCGAAAATCTTCATAAACATGGCATTTAACACAGGGAAAATTTCTACATCACGGTTATAATTAACGGTAGTTACACCGTATGCTTTTAAATGGTATGGGTCAATCATGTTGACATCACTTAAATCGGCAGTAGCAGCCTCATAGGCTAAGTTCACCGGATGATCCAGCGGGAGATTCCAGATAGGGAAGGTCTCAAATTTTGCGTAACCGGCACGTACACCGCGTTTATGCTCATGGTAAAGCTGGGAAAGACAGGTACACATTTTGCCACTGCCCGGACCCGGAGCAGTCACCACAACAAGAGGACGGGAGGTTTCAATATAATCATTTTTTCCGAAACCTTCTTCACTTACGATGTACGGAATATTGGTCGGATACCCCGGAATCATGTAGTGATGGTATACTTTGATTCCCATGTTTTCCAAACGTTTCTGAAAGACATTGGCACTGTGCTGGTTTGCATACATGGAGAGTACGACACTGCCTACGTAAAGATTACGGGAACGGAATTCGTCAATTAAACGGATGACGTCTTTATCATAGGTGATGCCAAGGTCGGCTCTGATTTTGTTTCTTTCGATATCGTCAGCACTGACAACCATGACAATTTCAGCCTGGTCGGCAAGCTGCATGAGCATCTGTAACTTACTGTCGGCTGCAAAGCCCGGAAGAACACGGGAAGCATGATAATCATCAAACAGCTTTCCGCCGAACTCCAGATAGAGTTTGTTATCAAATTTCTTGATACGTTCCATGATGTGCTCTGACTGCGTTTTCAGATATTTTTCATTATCAAATCCAATCTTCATAACTTTCCCGCTCCTTATGTCTGACATAATAATCAACAAATCAAAATAACTATAGCACAAATTTTAGTGTTCCACAATAAGCAGAATTTATTATATTGCGAAAAGGGGAGTGGAATTTAAGCGCACACTCTTATTTTTTCTCCTGCGGATTCCCGTAAAAACGCAGTGGCATACTCGTAGGACTTGCCGGTTTTGCACCGGTTTCCGGCAGTCATGAGCAAAAGGGCACGGCTCGAAACTCGGTGGTCGGGAGTTAGGACTGTTTGAACAAGAGAATGTGCCGATATAGGTGCGGCATAATACTGAACTGTTGTGGGGAGTGGGGAGTGGAATTTCGTCTACAAAAAAGTCAAATAAGGTTGAAAACTAGGAAAAAAGTGCTATAATATGAGTATCTTAAAAAGAAGGGAGATTATGATATGTTGTGGAGTATTATTAGTAGCATTTTAATTGGTGCACTGATTGGTTGGATTGCAGGTCTTATCATGAAGAGCAAGGGCGGCTTCTGGCGTAATGCTATTATGGGTATCCTTGGTAGCGTAGTAGCAGGTCTTCTTTTACCAGGCTGGTTAGGCTATGTAGGTTCCGTTATCGGTGCATGTCTCGTTATCTTCATCTACGAGAAATTTATTGCAAAGAAGAGATAAGAGGATTGATCATGGGGAGTGCGTTTTTGACGCACTCCTTTTTTACCCTCCTTACGGATTGATAAAGAGAATGGTTTCGTCTATAATAGAGCCATAAGAATTTGAATGTAAAGGATTATAAAGTCATTTCAAAAATGGAGAAAAAAGAGGAGAGAAAAGAAAATGGAACTGGTGATTCTGGTTGTTGTAATCTTGCTGAGTGCATATATGTTTTTGATTATGCCACGTATTACACCAAGACCGATGTATGAGTTTAGAAACAGATATTATGCGCACAGGGGTCTGCATGACAATAGCTCCGATGCTCCGGAAAATTCCATGAAGGCATTTAAGCTGGCGGTAGAAGCGGGGTATGGCATTGAATTGGATGTCCGGCTGACCAAGGATGAAAAAGTCGTAGTGTTTCATGACAATAACTTAAAGCGTATGTGTGGTGTAGAAAAGGATGTCAATGCCTTGACATACGAAGAATTACAGGAACTGACGCTTCTTACGACCGGAGAGCGAATTCCGTTGTTTAAGGAAGTACTGGCGCTGGTAAACGGAAAGGTGCCGCTCATTGTGGAAATCAAAATGGTGGATAATAAAACCAGGGTCTGTGAATTGGCAAATGAGGTGTTAAAAGAGTATCGAGGCTTGTATTGTGTAGAATCCTTTAATCCGTTTGCAGTGCGCTGGTATCGCATGCACCGTCCGGATATCTGCCGCGGACAGCTTTCCATGAAGTTTGGGAAAAAAGATTGTAAGAGTAATCCGGGAGCAAGACTGGTACATCATCTGTTGACAAATGTGATGACAAGACCGGATTTCATTGCATATAATCATGAGCATGTGGGAAATGCAAGCAGAAATCTTTGCCGAATGTTTGGCGCAGTATCTGTTGCCTGGACAATAAAGTCTCAGGAGCAGCTTGACAAGAACCGGAAGAAGTTTGATATCTTTATATTTGAAGGATTTATACCGGAATAAAAAGAGAGGTTGTTACAGTTTGTAACAACCTCGTTGTTTTAATACGCTCTGTTTCCAAGCACATAAGCGATGGTGCTTGCAATTAAAAACGCACCGGATGCATTTGGATGTAAGCCGTCTTCCTGATAGAGGGAATCAAGCTCTTCCGGATCCATCTTTAAAAACTCCTCATGCAAATCAATGAGCGGAAGACCATTAGCTTCAGCTAGAGCTTTAATATGAGGAATAATTTTTAATAAATACTTTTCCTGATGCTTTCTCCAGATACAGTTACGTACCGGAACCGGTGTAACAAGGTAAATCAGAGCATTTGGTGATGCCTGACGTACTCCGTCGATAATGTACTGGTAGAAGGTTTCGAACATTGGCTCATAGGAAATCAGATTGCCATATGGGTCCTGAATATCCTCTGTGTCATGCATGCCGTCTGTTGCATCGTTTGTGCCGAGCATGATGACATAAATATCCCCTGCAAGGGAAAGTGCTTCGTCATACTCCGGCTGCAGTACATACGGCAATCCGCAGGTGCGTCCGTCTTCTTCCATCATGGTAACGCAGCTGCACGTAACGCCTTCGTTAAATACGATGACCTCATCTCCCAGAAATTCCTGTAAGAGAGAAGGGTAGTAGACAGAAGGATTATCCCCCAAGCCAAAGCCTTCTGTAATACTGTCTCCTATGCAAATAATTTTCATCTTCGCGTCTAAGTCCATAGAACCCCTGTTTTATCTCAGATTATTAAGGAAACAGTTGATTGCAAAAGATAATTTATTTGTTTCCTTCCATCATTATAGCACGAACCTTAAGAGAAAGTCCAAACAAATTTATAAAACCTTCTGCATCATGGTGATCATACAGGTCACCTGTGGTGAAAGAAGCGATACTTTCGTTGTATAAAGAGTATGGGGAAGTGGTGCCCTGTTTGATGATATTGCCCTTATAGAGCTTCATCTTCACTTCACCGGTCACATACTGCTGGGTGGACTCAATGAATGCCTGCAGAGCTTCGCGGAGCGGTGTAAACCACTTTCCTTCGTAAACTACATCAGCGTACTTATCGCCAATACCCTTCTTGTAAGCGAGAGTGTCACGGTCAAGGATAAGCTCTTCAAGCTGAGTATGAGCTTCCATCAGTATTGTGCCACCAGGAGTCTCATATACGCCACGGGACTTCATGCCTACAACACGGTTTTCTACGATATCTACAATGCCGATACCGTGCTTGCCGCCAAGAGTATTTAATTCCTTTAAAATGTCGGAAGCCTTCATTGCCTTGCCGTTTAATGCAACAGGAGCGCCTTTTTCAAAGGTAAGGGAGATAACTTCGCCTTCGTCCGGAGCCTTCTCAGGAGAAACGCCGAGAACAAGCAAGTGGTCGTAGTTCGGTGCGTTCGCCGGATCTTCTAGTTCCAGACCTTCGTGGCTGATGTGCCAAAGGTTCCGGTCACGGCTGTAGCTGTGGCTGGCATCAAACGGAAGGTCAATGCCGTGCTGCTTGCAGTATTCGATTTCATCTTCTCTGGACTGCATCTTCCAGGTCTCATTACATCTCCATGGAGCAATAATCTTTAACTCAGGAGCTAAAGCCTTGATACCAAGCTCGAAACGTACCTGATCGTTACCCTTACCGGTGGCACCGTGACAAATAGCAACAGCGCCTTCCTTCTTTGCGATTTCCACTAACTTCTTTGCAATCAGTGGTCTTGCCATGGAAGTACCAAGTAAGTACTTGTTTTCATAAACTGCGCCTGCCTTTACACAAGGAATCGCATATTCATCCACGAATTCATCGACTACATCTAAAATATAGAGCTTTTCAGCACCGGAGTACTTTGCTCTTTCTTCGAGTCCATCTAATTCATTACCCTGACCAACGTCGATGCAGCAGCAAACAACATCATAATCATAATTTTCCTTTAACCACGGAATAATGGCGGTAGTATCTAAACCACCCGAGTATGCAAGAATTACTTTTTCCTTTGCCATAATAAAATCCTCCTGTTTTTTCTTGTTTTTATGCATTTGATTCATAAATATGCACATAATATACATCAAAATGATAAATTATGCAATACCTAATTTAAAAAAAATCACACTCTTGCAGGAAAGTGGCCTTTGATATAAAATAAAGTGAAATGAAAATCTTTATAATTGGTTAGAAAGGCGGAAGGTATGAAATACAAAATTATACTGGCATCGGGTTCTCCGAGAAGAAAAGAGCTTTTAGAACAAATCGGTGTGACATTTGAGATAAAGACAAGTAATAAGGAAGAAGTGATCACAAGCAGCAACCCCAAGGATGTAGTAAAGGAATTATCTTCCATGAAGGCGCGGGATGTCTCGGAAGGAGTCGAAGGCCCTGCTGTTATTTTAGGAGCGGACACGGTAGTTGCCTATAATGGGAAAATCCTTGGAAAACCAAAGGATAAGGAAGATGCCGTACGCATGATTTCAAGCTTTGCAGGAGATGAACATTACGTGTATACGGGTGTGTGTATATTAATAAAGGAAGCGGATGGCTCTGTCCGCGAAATATCCTTTGCAGAAGGAACAAAAGTATTTGTTTACGGCATGACGGAACAGGAAATTACAGACTATGTAGAAAGCGGCGAACCGATGGACAAAGCAGGGGCATACGCCATTCAGGGGAAGTTTGCTCCTTATATTAAGGAGATTGTCGGTGACTATTATAATATCGTCGGATTTCCGGTTGCAGGTATCTATCAGCGTTTAAAAGAGGCCGGAATCAATATATGTGAATAAAATAAAAAAAATACTTGCATAAATAAACATTAATATGTATAATTATGAACGACATAAATCCCAGGTCAAGAAAACAAGGAGGATGACAATGATAAAAGTAGGTATTATCGGTTCTACCGGGTATGCCGGACAGGAGCTGGTACGGTTGCTGATGCAGCATAAGGAGGCAGAGATTGTCTGGTATGGTTCAAAGAGCTATGTTGATAAAAAGTATTCGGATGTATTCCGTAACATGTTTCAGATTGTGGATGCAAAGTGTCTGGACGATGATATGGATGCTCTGGCGGATGCGGCAGATGTTATCTTTACGGCAACACCGCAGGGGCTTTGTGCTTCCATTGTGAATGAAGAAGTATTAAAGAAGACAAAGATTATCGATTTGTCGGCGGATTTCCGTATTAAAGATGTAGCTACTTATGAACAGTGGTATGGAATCACCCATGCGAGCCCGCAGTTCATTGGGGAAGCGGTATATGGTCTTCCGGAAATGAACAGAGAGAGGATTAAGGGAGCAAGACTGATTGCCAATCCGGGCTGTTATCCGACCTGCTCTACACTTAGCATTTATCCGCTGGCGAAGGCAGGACTGATTGATATGAATACACTTGTGATTGATGCAAAATCAGGCACCTCCGGTGCGGGACGTTCCGCAAAGGTTGACAATCTGTACTGTGAAGTCAATGAAAATATCAAGGCATATGGCGTGGCAACACACCGTCACACGCCGGAGATTGAAGAGCAGCTGTCCTATGCAAGCGGCGAAAAGGTGCTTTTAAACTTTACACCGCATCTTGTGCCGATGAACCGCGGTATTCTGATTACAGCATATGCAACACTTAAAAAGAAGGTTTCCTATGAGGAAGTGAGAAAGATATACGAGGATTGTTATAAGGATGAATACTTTGTGCGTGTCTTAGAGCAGAATGTCTGCCCGGAAACCAGATGGGTGGAAGGTTCCAATTTTGTGGATGTGAATTTTAAGATTGATGAGAGAACAAACCGCGTGATTATGATGGGCGCGATGGATAATCTGGTAAAGGGAGCAGCAGGTCAGGCAATCCAGAACATGAATTTGATGTTTGGGCTGAAGGAGACGGAAGGACTCGAGCTGGTGCCGATGTTCCCGTAGTGTCGGAAGTTTGTATGCAATATACATGCGAGCATGGGATAGGAGAAAAGAAAGTATGATTACATATGAAGTGATGACAATGGAACACTACGATGGAGTGTATGCGCTTTGGATGACAATCAAGGGATTTGGCATCCGGAGCATTGATGATTCCAGAGAAGGCGTAGAGAAGTTTTTAAAGAGAAATCCGACGACCAGCGTGGTTGCCCTGGATGGGGATACTGTAATCGGAAGCATTCTTTGCGGACACGATGGCAGACGGGCAAGCTTTTATCATGTGTGCGTGGCGGAGAGATATCGTAAGCAGGGCATCGGAAAGAAGATGGCGGCAGTTGCCATGGAAGCCTTAAAAAAAGAAGGAATCAATAAAGTAGGCTTACAGGCATTTAAGACGAATGAGGCAGGCAATAAGTTCTGGCGAAAAGTCGGCTGGGTGGAGCGTGTGGATCTGAATTATTATGACATGCCGCTCAATGAAGAGAATATTACGACATTTAATCAATAGAAAAGGAGAAATCGGCGATGAAACAGGTGAACGGCGGCGTAACCGCAGCAAGAGGCTTTTTTGCAGCATCGACGGCGGCAGGAATTAAATATCAGGGAAGACAGGATATGGCAATGGTGTATTCCAAGATTCCTTGTGTGGTGTCAGGTACTTTTACGACTAATATGGTAAAGGCAGCTCCGGTGCTTTGGGATAAGATGATTTCTGAGGAAAAGCAGACGGCGCAGGCGGTGGTAATTAACGCAGGAATTGCCAATGCGTGTACCGGTGAAATCGGATATCAGTACTGCATGGAGACGGCAAAGGCGGCAGAAGAAGCACTGAAGATTCCGTACGATTCCGTGTTTGTGGCATCAACCGGTGTCATCGGAAAGCAGCTTCCAATCGATAAGATTAAGGCAGGTACCTTTGCTCTGGCAAAGAACTTAAAGGATACGATAGAGGCGGGAACGGATGCTGCAAAAGCAATTATGACAACCGATACCAGAAAGAAGGAAATTGCGGTGCAGATCACACTTTCCGGTAAGGATGTGACCATCGGTGGTATGTGTAAGGGGTCCGGCATGATTCATCCGAATATGTGCACAATGCTCGGATTTATTACAACCGATGCAAGCATTTCAAAGGAGCTTTTAGATAAGGCATTGAAGGAAGATGTACAGGATACCTACAACATGGTTTCCGTCGATGGCGACACCTCCACAAATGATACGGTATTGTTGTTGGCAAACGGCCTGGCAGGAAATGAAAAGGTGGTGTCTGCTGACAGCGAGGACTATAAGACCTTTGCAGAGGCACTTCACTATGTAAATGAATACCTTGCAAAGAGGATCGCAGAGGATGGTGAGGGCGCGACAAAGCTGTTTACGGCAAAGGTGGTAAATGCAAAGACAAAGGCATCGGCCAAGGTTTTGGCAAAGTCCATTATTACCTCGAGCCTTACCAAAGCAGCTGTTTACGGTAACGATGCCAATTGGGGCAGAATTCTTTGCGCACTCGGTTATTCGGGGGAGACATTTGATCCGTACAAGGTAGACATTACGATTACTGACGGAACGGATACGCTGATGCTTGTGGAAAACGGCATGGCAACGGACTATTCCGAAGAGTTTGCAACAAAGATTCTTTCCGGCAAGGAAGTGACGGCGGTTGCCGATATGAAGGACGGTGCGGCAGAAGCGGTTGCCTGGGGTTGTGATCTGACTTATGATTATGTAAAGATTAATGCTGATTACCGTTCTTAACAGAACAGGTGCGATGCATTTTTGGGGAACAGGAGAAGAATCAGAGAAAAGAATAAAATGAGGAGAGCGAATCATGGAACAGATGCAGGCAGAAATGTTAAAAGCACAGGTGCTAATTGAGGCATTGCCTTACATTCAGAAGTTTAATAACAAAAAGGTGGTAGTCAAGTACGGCGGCAGTGCGATGCTTGACCCGGAGCTCCAATTGAATGTCATTCGTGACGTTGCACTGCTTAAGTTAGTCGGTATGAAGCCGATTATCGTACACGGCGGCGGCAAGGAAATCAGCAAATGGGTCGGCTTTTTGGGTAAGGAGCCAAAGTTTGTGGAAGGTCTTCGTGTGACGGACGCCGAGACGATGGAAGTGGCAGAAATGGTACTCAATAAAGTCAATAAAAACCTGGTGCAGATGTTAGAGCAGATTGGTGTCAAGGCTGCCGGCATTTGTGGTAAGGACGGTGCAACGCTTCATGTGACAAAGAAGACGGTCAATGGACAGGACATCGGTTTTGTCGGAAATATTGACAAGGTGAATACAAACCTCCTTGATACTCTGATTGAACAGGATTTTGTTCCGGTGATTGCTCCGATTGGTCTGGATGATTCCTACCAGTCGTATAACATTAACGCAGATGATGCGGCTTGCGCAATTGCAACGGCTATCGGTGCAGAAAAGCTTGCATTCCTTACGGATATCGAAGGTGTATGCATTGATCCGAAGGATAAATCCACCTTGATTACAGAGCTTTCCCTCGATGCGGCAGATAAGCTGATTGCAGATGGTTTTATCGGCGGCGGTATGCTTCCGAAACTTAAGAATTGTATTGATGCGGTAAAGGAAGGCGTAACAAGCGTACATATTTTAGACGGCAGAATGTTACACAGCTTACTCCTCGAATTTTTTACCGATAAGGGTATCGGAACGGCGATTTATAAGTAGAATGGGATTTTTAAAAATCGCTTTTCAACCTGTATTTACGTATCTATTTTGAGTATTACAAAATCCCTGTCCGCCTGACTCCTCCTACAAGCGTTCGCCCAGATCGGGACAAGTACATTTGTCCGTTCTGTTCGAACACTTGTAGGCTGAGATGTCGGACAGTTGGATGTTGTAATATCAAAATAAAGGCTATGTATATGAACGGTTGAAAAGCGATTGTTTGAAATTGTCCCGTAGTATCAGTAGGAGGTAGATGGTATGAATTCGATAGAATGCAGAAACCGGGCAGAGCAGGTGTTGATGCATACGTATGGCAGATATCCGGTTGTTTTGGATAAGGGCGATGGGGTGTATCTGTATGACACAGACGGCAAGAAATATCTTGATTTTTCTGCCGGTATCGGTGTGTTTGCGCTCGGTTATAATAATACAGAATATAATGATGCCCTGAAGACGCAGATTGATAAACTGTTGCACACGTCCAACTATTATTACAATGAGCCTGCGACACTGGCGGCGGAGGCGTTTGTAAAGGCTTCCGGTATGGACCGCGTGTTTTTTACCAATAGTGGTACCGAGGCGGTAGAGGGTGCGATTAAGCTTGCAAGAAAATATTATTATAAGAAGACAGGATGTGCGGACAGCGAAATCATTGCCATGGAGCATTCGTTCCACGGAAGGACGATGGGGTCGGTTTCCGTGACCGGTACGAAGAAGTACAGAGAGCCGTTTGAACCGCTGATTGGCGGCGTGGTGTTTGCTGAGTTTAATAACCTCGCAGATGTGGCATCTAAGATTACGGATAAAACGGCAGCAATTATTATGGAAACTTTGCAGGGCGAGGGTGGCATTCATCCGGCAACAAAGGAATTTATCGAAGGTGTTGCGGCGCTTTGTAAGGAAAGGGATATCGTGCTTATTCTGGATGAAATCCAGTGCGGCATGGGCAGAACCGGTGAGATGTTCTGCTACCAGCAGTATGGTGTGAAGCCTGATATCGTGACGAGTGCCAAAGCACTTGGCTGCGGTGTACCGGTCGGCGCATTTGCGGCAACGGAAAAGGTGGCAGCAGCGTTTGAACCTGGCGATCACGGTACAACCTATGGCGGTAATCCGTTTGTAACGGCAGCAGCGGTTAAGGTGTTTGAGCTGTTTGAAAAACTGGACGTTTTGAACAATGTAAAGGAAAACGGTGCCTACCTCTATGAAAAGTTAGAGGAATTTGCAGCGTCAAATCCATCGGTCGTTGAACATCGCGGTATGGGCTTTATGCAAGGGCTTGAATTTGACCATCCGGTAAAGGATATTGTGGCAAAGGCAACCACGAATGGTCTTATCCTGATTTCGGCTGGGGCAAATACGGTTCGTTTTTTACCACCGCTCATCATGCAGAAGGAGCAGATGGATGAGATGATGGAGATTTTGAAGAGGTGTGTGTGAAAAATAAGTTGATAATTTTTGAAATATTGCGTATAATAATACTAGAAGAGCGTGCTCTTTCTGGTGGGCTAACACCTTAATCTGAATCATGAATGGACGTAAGCGCCAGTGGTTGGCAGGCAACCCAAAAACCTGATTATGAACGGACGTAAGCGCCGGAGGTTGAGCAGACAACCAAAAAATTAGTCAAAAAAAGGGAGCGAGCGTTACTGCGGTAGCGTCTCTCCCTTTTTAAATTCACAGTATCTAATAGTCAAGAAACTCTGAGAAGTAAATCCCACAGCAAGGTAAGAAAATGAGGTACTGAATATGGAATATACGTTAAAACAAGCAGTGTCTATTGCTATAAAATGCGCAAGAGAATATAAGAGGAAGTTTGCAAATACGAGAGTATTAATCATATATAGAAATAGGGAAAACAATATGATTGAAAGTATTGAAATAGTATTTCGGCCATCTAATTTTCAGCATTTGACAGGATTGTTATTAAAAGATAAATCCGGAAACGTTACGAATATTACAAAAATAGTTGGGGATTATGATAAATCTAAAAAATGGATGGAAGCTGATATGATTGTGGGAGGAATCAATTTTTGTCTTGCAGTATCGGAAAATACAGAAGATAGGGAACATACATATTTTCCAAGGTCAGGCTTGCTAGAGGATATAAGAAATATTACAAGAAACCCGTCACAGGTGTTGGCAATTTTTAAAAAGAAATTAATGATCATGAAGAATATAGAAGGATACGTTATGTGGCAAAAGGTGTAAGTGTTGTAAAATTGAATCTGCCTAAAGAAATAGAAAACCAAATAATTCTTTCAGAACAGAAGGAAAAGCAGGAATAGCAAAAGGACTGAGACTTGCTTAATTGCTTTCACATTGATATACTGTTTTCAAGATATAGCAATTAATCAGGAGGGGTTTTTATATGGGCTTTTTTGAAAGAGAAAACGACGCCGTCATTTTCAGGGAAAACGGGGAAACCGTCAGAATTGAAGCATGGAATAAGGACAGCTTGCGTGTGCGGGCTTGTCTGGTAAATGATATCGAAGAGGGAAGCGTGGCACTTCTTGACAAAGAGGAGTGTGCACCGGAAATTGAATTAGAGGACTGGAAGGCAACGATTAAGAACGGAAAGATTACCGCGGTCATGGAAGTGCAGGGCTGGGGCAGGACGCTCAGAACCTCCTTTTATAATCAGAAGGGTGAACTTCTTCTTAGGGAAATCGCAAATGGCGGTGCGCTTTGCCTCAGGGCGCGTTCTTACCGTCCGTTGGCAGGAGGCAGCTACCGTCTCAAAGTATCTTTTGACTCCAATCCGGACGAAAAGCTTTATGGTATGGGACAGTACCAGCAGGAGAGGATGAATTTAAAAGGCTGTAATATCGAGCTTGCCCACCGGAATTCGCAGGCAAGTGTACCGTTTTATGTGTCCAATCTCGGCTATGGCTTTCTGTGGCATAACGCAGCAGTGGGAGAGGTGCATTTCGGAACCAACACGACGCAGTGGGAAGCAATGACTTCAAGGCAGATTGACTATTGGATTACCGCGGGCGATACGCCGGCAGAGATCGAAGAGCATTTTGCGGATGCCGTTGGCAAGACGCCGATGATGCCGGAATACGGTCTGGGCTTTTGGCAGTGCAAGCTACGTTATTATAATCAGGAGCAGGTGCTCCAAATTGCAAGAGAGTATAAAAAGCGAGAGATTCCGCTGGATGTACTGGTGATTGATTATTATCATTGGCTTCGTTGCGGTGACTGGAAGTTTGATGAAGAATATTTCCCGAATCCAATGGAAATGGTAGACGAACTGCACAAGATGGGAATTGAGACGATGGTTTCCATTTGGCCGCAGGTGGACTGGCGCAGTGAAAACTACGAGGAAATGAAGCAAAAAGGCCTCCTGGTAAAGAGCAATGCAGGTATTGATGTGCAGATGCTCTTCCACGGCAACAATGTGTTCATGGATGCAACCAATCCGCGGACCAGAGAGTATGTCTGGGATAAGATTAAGAAAAATTATGCGGACCTTGGCATTCGTACCTTCTGGCTGGATGAGGCGGAACCGGAGTTTACAACATATGAATTCCAGAATTACCGTTACCATGCAGGACAGGTAGAAGAAATCGGAAATATTTATCCGAGAGAATATTCGCGGCTTTTCTATGAAGGTCAGAAGCAGATGGGACAGGACGATATCGTGAATCTGGTGCGCTGTGCATGGGTAGGCAGCCAGAGATATGGTGCGCTTGTCTGGTCCGGGGATATTTTCTCAACCTACGAGGATTTCAGAAAGCAGATTTGTGCAGGACTTCATATGGGACTTTCCGGTATTCCGTGGTGGACAACGGATATTGGCGGTTTCCATGGTGGATGGCCGGAGAAGGAAGAGTTCAGGGAGCTTTTGGTGCGTTGGTTCCAGTTTGGCACGTTCTGCCCGGTGATGCGAATTCACGGCAGTCGTTCGCCGCATCAGGAGATTGTAAATAAAGCAGGGGAAGTCAGGGAGTGGTCCGGAGCAGATAACGAAATCTGGAGCTTTGGCGATGACAATTATGAGATTTTAAAGAAGTTTATTTTCATCCGTGAGAAGATGCGAGATTACACCAGAAGTCTGATGAAAGAGGCTCATGAAAAGGGAGCACCGGTCATGAGGACGCTGTTCTATGAGTTCCCGGAGGATGCCCGCACGTGGGACATTTCGGACGAATATATGTATGGAGCGGATATTTTGGTTGCACCGATTGTACAGGAAAAGGCAGCAGAGAGAAAAGTGTATCTGCCTGCCGGTGCAAGCTGGACACATGCAGGAACAGGTAAGGTATATGAGGACGGAAAGAGTTATCTGATTGCAGCACCGATAGAAACATTGCCGGTGTTCTTGCGTGACGGAAGACAGAGTTATCTGGTCGGTGAGATTTAGAACAGTCTGCAACGTCTAAATAACAGAGGAAGGAAGAGTTGATATGAAATTTGTAATACAGCGAGTGAATCACGCCAGTGTAAAGGTAGATGGCAATATTATCGGAAAGATAGGCAAAGGATTTTTAGTCTTCATCGGTGTATCCAATGAAGATACAAAGGAGATTGCGGATAAGTACATCAAGAAGTTAATCGGGCTCCGTATTTTTGATGATGAAAACGGAAAGACCAATCTGGCATTAAAGGATGTGGGAGGCGAGCTTTTATTGGTTTCGCAGTTTACTCTTTATGCGGATTGCAGCCATGGCAACCGTCCGTCCTTCATTAATGCCGGAAAGCCGGATTTGGCAAATGAGCTTTACGAGTACATCATTGCGGAGTGTAAAAAGCAGGTCGAAGTGGTGGAAACCGGAGAATTCGGTGCGGATATGAAGATAGAGCTGGAAAATGACGGTCCGTTTACGATAGTGCTGGAGTTGTAGGAACGGTAAAAGAAAAGAGAGCTTTTTGATGAAGGAGGAATGCGAGGATGAAAGTATTGATTTTAATGGGAAGCCCAAGAGTTCACGGAAATACGGCAGAACTTTGTAAGCCGTTTATTAAGGAACTGGAAGAAAAAAATGTAGAGATAAGGTATATCGAATTGGAGCAGAAGAATATCCTGCCGTGCAAGGGCTGTTATGCCTGTCAGGATGTTTCGGAGGAATATGGCTGTGTACAAAAGGATGATATGCCGGAAATCGTAGAAAATATTGTCTGGGCAGACTGCATCATGCTTGCCACACCGATTTATGCGTGGTATTGCACAGCAAAGATGAAGGCGATTCTGGACCGTCATTATGGATTGAACAAGTATTACGGTAATTGCGAAGGTTCCTTATGGGCTGGCAAGAAGGTTGGTATTATAGCGACACACGGCTATGAGGGTAAGTATGCCACGGAGCCGTTTGAGACCGGTGTGGAACGGCTTTGCATTCACTCAAATCTTAAGTACATAGGCAGTTATTCGGTACAGGATGAGGATAATCTTGCTTCGTTTCAGACAGAGGAAGCGATGGAAGGAGCCAGAGCATTTGCACGGACGGTTTATGAGCAACTGGCATAGAAACAAAGCTTGGCTTTGGGAGGTAGGAGAATGAAAAACATTATATGGAAGGCTTTGATATTCCTTGGCACAATTCCGTTTCTGATTCCGATTTTGCTTGGGTGGTACCGGATCAATACAGAATCATGGACGATGACAGACTGGTTGATTCTGTATTCCTTTCTTTATTGGCCGACGTATGTGATTGGTTTTGTGTTGATTGTTCTTGGAGTAGTGAAACTGGTAGTTGGAAGAGAACCCAATGACATACAGTTAGAGTACAAAGTCAAATAATCCCTATACATGGTATTTTTCCGAACAGACAAAAACAGCGCCGGAACAGAAAGTCTTGCAGATATGGTAGAAAAGATTAAGGGGCTTTCCGGACAGTTAAACGAGGTAATGAAAAAATAAAGCAAAAAAGAGTGACGCACGTGGCGTCACTCTTTTTTATAAGAAAATGTATTTTAAATTACAGAGTTCTTTCGTATATTAACAAACTTCTTGCTTAGAAACAGTTTCCGCCAAAGATGTTGCCAAGGGAACATCCATTACCGAAAAGGTTGCTGAAGCAGGAAGAAGAATTGTTTCCGCTTAAGAATGGTAATAAATAGTTTAAAATGTTACACATAATAAGTACTCCTTTCCAAAAACAAATACAAGAACCTGTTTAGGACTTCATTTGTTTTTTATTTTGTTCACTCCTTAGTGACGTGATTAAGAATACCATGTGTGCACAGAAAAAACAATGGAACCTGCCGGTAATTGAGGCAGGCGTTTCCAAAAGAGAAGGCGATGCCGGAAAGTGGCACCGCCTTTGTTATGTTTTGTTACCTGTCTAAGGTCTTTGGTTCCGGATAGTCAACACCAAAGGTGTCCACCGTAACCTTTGCCATGCGCTGTGTCTCCATCGGACGGTCAGACCAGTCGGTAGCTACCTCTGCAATCTTGTTTACCACATCAAGACCTTCTGTCACCTTACCGAATGCCGCATACTGCCCGTCAAGGTGTGGGGAGTTCTTGTGCATGATAAAGAACTGTGAGCCGGCAGAATCCGGATGCTGTGCTCTTGCCATGGAAATCACGCCTGAGGTGTGCTTTAAGTCATTTTTAAAGCCGTTCCAGGTAAATTCACCCGGGATAGAGTAGCCAGGACCTCCCATGCCTGTGCCGTCAGGACAGCCGCCCTGAATCATGAAGCCTTCGATGACTCTGTGGAAAATAAGTCCATCATAGTAGCCCTTCTTTACAAGGGAAACAAAGTTATTTACTGTATTTGGGGCGATTTCCGGGTAAAGCTCTACCTTGATGAGATCGCCGGATTCCATCTGAATGGTAACAATAGGATTTGCCATAATAATGATCTCCGTTTCTTTTTAAATTTGTTTGGTGGAATGCCGGAACAGAACGACAAAAAGCTCCGACAAATCTTAAGATAGTGTACCACGAAATGCCCGGATTGTCTATAAGTGGAATTTACTTCGGGAAATCGCTTGCTGAAACGGAAGAAATCCGTTAAAATCAGGGAAGAAGGAAAGGGGGATTCCCATGAATTATAAAGTAAGTGATTTATCAAAAATTTTAGATATTTCTTCAAATACGGTGCGACGTTATGAGGGGATGGGTTATCTTTCGCCGGACCGGATGGATGCCAACGGATACCGCGTGTACGGGGCAGAAGATGTGACGAAGATGATTATCATCAATCATTATCGGAAAATCGGTTTCAGTCATGCAGAGATTGCGGAAATTTTTAAGAGTGATTACCACGAAAAAATCTCAATGTATGAGGGGCGTCTTGCAGCCATTGACAAGGAGCTTGAATATCTGACCGGTATCCGGCATATGTTAAAGGATGATTTGGTGCTGATGAAAAAAATTGAGGAAGTGAAGGAAGGATTTTATCAGAGAGACTGCGTGCCTATGAACTATGTACTTTACAGTGAGAATGGAGTTCTGTTAAAGGAAGAAGGCAGGCTGGATACGATTCAGGAGTACTTTTACAATGCATCCGAACTTCGCTACATTTATATCTTTAAGAAAGAAGAAATTGAGCAGGGAATCTTAAGCTGTAACGAGGGCATTGCGGTAAAGGAAGTCCATATGGAGCGGTTTGGCCTTAAGCAGAATGAGTTTACATGTGCCTACGAAAAGAAGCCGAGTCTGATGAAGATAGTAAGACTTCCGTTGAATTTCAGTGAGCTTGGCGAGAGCGGAAAACAAAGGTTGTTTGACGGGATTTTTGGTGATGTGCTTGCGTATATGAAAGAGAATCACAAGGAGATGACAGGGGATGTCATTGGCATTAAAATTTCTATGTCGTTGGAAGAAAACAATGAAGAACAGTATGTGTTGGTAAGCATTCCGGTAGATGTTTCCTGAATTTTGAATCTGGAGATGCAAAAATTCTATAGGTCCACTTGACCTTGACAGTATGTCATGGTGTATAGTTTTAAACATAAGGAAGACTCTGTTTTGTGCAAAATGCACAAAAAGGGAACGTGAATTTGGCAGAAGTGCTGAATAAGAGTCTTCATAAAAGAATGAGGAGGAAAATCAAATGAAGAAATTTTCATTGCGTCGTCTTCTGGCGGTATCCCTGGCATTTGCCATGGTTCTGACCGGCTCCGGATTTGGAGCAGCGGCAAATGTATTTGCGGCTGAAGACAGAAAAATTGACGTCTGGGACTTTGGCGGAGTAGAAGAAGCAGACACAGCACTTTTTCATAACAACATTACCACAGCAGGATGGGATGCTTATGAAAATCTCGGTGCGGATGGTAAGTTCGTGGCAAACGGTACGGCAACCTTTGGGGATTTGACAATCACCATGAATGCAAATGACCGTCTTTATTCCGGCATCGGAACGAAAAACTACGGCTCCAGCAGCTATGCTACCACTGATTTTGGGGATGGCTATGTGGCAAACGGTATGTATTACTGTAATGGTACCGGTGGTGCAAGCAGAAGATACGTAACGATTGCCAATGTGCAGGCAGGCGATAAGATTGTAGTATACATGGGTGCCCACAGCGGCGAGGATAATCTGGTATTTGAGTATCAGGGCGCTGATGGCACGCAGGCAGATAAACAGGCGTATGAAAAGGTATTCACAAAGCATGTTTTTGTTGCACAGTATTCCGGTACATATAAGATTTGGACAGAAGGAACAGCAAAGACTGCCTTTAACCGTGTGGTTAGAATTCCGGGTGTGGCTGTTTCCGGTTCCCTGGAAACAGGTGCATTTGATATGACAGGAACCACACTTAGTTTTGTTAATAATGAAACCGGTCTGGAAACCCCGGTGACAGTAGACAACAGTACGTTTTCTGTAAGTCTGGCAGCAGGCTATGAGTACACAGCCGTACTTTCAGGCGTGTCCGGTATCGGCTTTACCAATGACAGTAAGATAGTTACGGTTTCTGAAGATGCTGTTCTTTCCGGAATCTCCGGAGTAAAGCTTGTTGTAGAGGCAAAGTCGGTTTATGAATATACCGGAAGCATTACCGGTTTTGCAGAGGACTATGATATTTCCAAGCTTGCAATCAAGCTTGTGGCTCCGGAAGATACAACATTTACCGATGTAAACCTTACGGTGAATGCAGATCTTACATTCAAGGCTTCTCTGGAGCCTGACGTAGAATATACGTTGGAGCTTACGGGTGTCAATGACTACGAAATCGTAAATGGGGTTATCGTAAAGGACAATCAGAATCTGAATAAGAACATCGAAGTGGCAACCAGAACCGGCTATGCAGTATCCGGCGGTTTTCTTGGATGCGAAGCAAAGGACGTGACCGGTGTTCAGTTTATTAATGAAGAAGATGGTTACACCTATGCAGGTACCGTGACAGCAGACGGCTACAGTGCATCCTTAAGAAATGGTGCTTACAGCATTGTAATCACCTCCGGAACCTATAAGACCTCCACTCATGTTGTGGTAAACGGTGCAGCAGTGGTAAAGGACATCATGGCAGTGCTCATTGAAGAACCGGAAGTGACATTGACACGTGTGGATACCATTTATGTCGGATACCCTGACAAGACACCGAACTATGATACGGTGGGAGAAGCATTGAGTGCAGCAATGGCAATGAATCCGTCGAGCGAAGCAGAGAGAATTACGATTTCCATCGCTCCGGGAACCTATCGGGAACAGCTTGTGGTAAAGACACCATATCTTTCCTTTGTCAATGAAACTAACGAAGAAGTTTTATTAACCTGGTATTACGGTATCGGTTATAAGTATTACAGTGCAGACAGCACAGGATTTTATAATCCGGAAAACGCATATGATAAATACGCAAAGAGCATTGCGGCAAACTGGGGCGTTACGGTAAAAGTTGAAAAGACGGCAACAGCATTTCATGCAGAGGGCATTACGTTTGAAAATTCCTTCAACCGTTACATTACAGATGAAGAAATTGAAGATGGTGTAGCATGTGACAGCTGCTTATTTGTACGTAAGTACGGTGCGGATGTGACATCTAAGGCAGCCACAGAGCGTGCGGCAGCAATTTATGTGGCAGCAGATAAGTCCGAATTTATCAATTGTTCTTTCTTAAGCAGTCAGGATACTTTGTATACGGCAGCAGACAGTTACTTTAAGGACTGCTTCATCGAAGGAAACACAGACTTTATCTTTGGTTCCGGTGATGTGGTATTTGATGCCTGTGAAATCAGTCTTTACGGATACAGCACAGGAGCAACTGCAGGATATATCACAGCAGCAAGAACAGATTCTGCTACAAGCGGAACAACAAACGGATATTTATTCCGCAACTGCGTAATTACCGCAGACAGTCTGCCGGTGGCAAGCGGTTACTATTTCGGCAGACCATGGGGCGCAGATGCAAGAGTCAGATTTGAGAATACAAAGGTGACAGACCTCGCACTGATTAATGCAGCAGGCTGGACACAGATGAGCGGAAACCAGCCGGAAAATGCAAACTTTGCAGAATACAATACAACAGACATGCAAGGAAATGCAGCGGATGTTTCTAAGAGAATCGAAGGCACCGTAGAAACGGCAGCTTTGGAATTTGGCTATGAAAGCTTCCTTGGATTTACTCCTGCAACTGCAGTAGAAGCAGGTACAACCGTTGCGTTTGAAACAGCACCTTATCTGGTAGACAACGGCGATATCAATGCGCCAAAGCCGGGTCATACATTGACCGTATGCTATTCCCTTGGTGCAGCAAATGATGCTAACGATGCATCTGTAATCAGATGGTACAGAGTGGTAAACGGAGAAACAACATTGATTAAGATTTCTTCTGCAGTAGTGGATGCTACCTATCAGATTACGACAGAAGACATCGGAGCAAAGATTTTAGTCAGTGTCACTCCGATGAATACAGCAAACATTGCTGGAGAGGCAAAAGCCGCAGCGGAAACTGAAACCGTACGTGAAGGCTATGATAATCCGGATGCAAGCAAAGCAGAAGCCCTGCTTGGCGAAGGCATCAACGTTTATCTTGCCGGTGACTCAACAGTAAAGGATTATTCGGCAGACGGTATGTACAATAAGGGAGCAAACCAGACAGAGGGCTCCTGGGGCGAATATTTTGCCGAGTTTCTGAATGAAGATCTGGTAACGGTTGTGAACTATGCAAACGGCGGAAGAAGTACCAGAAACTTTATCAATGAGGGCTCTTTGGCAGCAATTGCGGAGACTATTACAGAAGGCGACTATCTGTTTATTCAGTTCGGTCATAATGACTGCTCCAATGCAAGCGGTTATCTGGAGGACAGATATGTACCGCTCGGAACACCGGATGCCAACGGCATATACCCGACTACAGCAGGCACCTTGGTGGCCACTCCATCCTCGCTGCAGAGTAAGTATGGAGATACCTTCTATTCTTATGATTGCGGCGGTACATTTAAATGGTACTTATTACAGTACATTAACGTAGCAAGAGAAGCAGGAGCAATTCCGGTACTGGTAACTCCGGTTTCCAGATTAAACTTTGATGCGGAAGGAAATATTGTTCCAAAGCATGACTCTACCGATACAACGACCGGCACACAGGTAACCTCCGGAAATGCTTATGTAGAGGCAGTAAAGCAGCTGGCAGAAGAGGAAGGCGTACTCTTAATCGATGCGACAGAATTGACAAAGAAGATGTACGAAGCTGCATATCAGGCAGATACAGCCATCAGCTCCGACGGAAAGACCTCTCCGCTTGCAAAGCAGGCATTAACACCTGGTGACAATACACACAGCAGTAAGCTTGGTGGTTTTTTAAGTGCAGCATACATTGCCAAGGCAGTGCAGGAGCTTGACTGCACACTCAGCATTGCGGTACAGGCTCCAAGTCAGGTGCTTGGTGAAACTCCGAAGGGAGAAAATGAATTTGTGATGAGCGGAAACGGCATATTTACAGCATATTCTGCAGATGCAGACGGTAAGTTTGAAGAAACATCTGAGTACTGGACCAAGGTTGGTCAGGCGCTTGTAGAAGAAATTGCGTTAGAAGCAGAAAAATTAAGCGGAACTTATACAAAGTCCACGATGTGGGTGATCGGTGACTCCACCGTATGCGGCTTTACCGACAATTATTTCTATCCGCGTTACGGCTATGGTACCCAGTTACTTGAGTACTTTGATGCAGATAAGTTTGATGTACAGAACCTTGCATTGTCCGGCAGAAGTTCCTTGAGCTTCCTTTCTGAAGCAAACTATAAGACTCTGATTGATGGCATGCAGGCAGGTGATGTGCTTATTATCGGTTTTGGTCATAATGATGAAAAGGCAGAGACGGCAAGATATACAAATCCAAACGGTGATTATATGACAGCCGGAAGCTTTGCAAACAATTTATATGAAAATTATATTAAGATTGCTAAGGAAAAAGGTGTGACAGTTATCCTTTGTACACCGATTGTAAGACGTACACCGGATGGTGAATGGAAGGATTCCTATCTTCATATTACAACGACATCCGGCGAATTTGAGGGTGGTGACTACGCAGAGGCAATCCGCAAGCTCGGTAAGGACACCGATACAGCAGTGGTTGATATGACTTCCTTAACCAAGGAGCTTTATGACAGCCTTGGTGCTGAGGGTACCCTGGACCTTCACGCATGGCTGTCCTCCAAGTCTGGCAGTGTAGATAATACCCATACAAACATCTGGGGTGCAAAGTACAATGCATATCTGCTTGCAAAGGCAGTAAAGGCACTGAATTTAAACGGGGTATCTGAGTTTGTCGGTGATGTGAGTGCAGCACCAACGAAGGCAGATACATTAGTATCCAATCCGGATTATGTAGAGCCGACCTATGACAGCAGCAATCTGGGACAGAGTGAACTCTGGGAAGATTACGGAATCTTTCAGGGTACAGTATTCGGTGATGTCGGTGGAAATCCAAGCACTGCAAACCAGACCCTGGAGACAGATGCAAACGGAAACATGCACATTGCCGTAGCAAACAACAAGGGTAAGATTTCCAGTACCTCTGACGGTATTGCAATGTATTATTACAGACTTCCGGCGGATGCAACCTTTACATTGACAGCAGACATGACAATCAACAGCTTTGCATCCAACAATCAGGTGGCGTTCGGTCTCATGGTCAGAGATGCAATGTACATTGATACAAACTCCAAGGATGCTAATGGTGACAGCGTGAATGCAGCGTTCTACCGTCTGGCAGATTTGACAAGCGGAAGCGGACATAACTGCTATGCAAGAAAGGATGGCAAGTTGATTTCCGGTGGCAGTCTTACAGGTACATATGCTGTCGGTGACACGGTAACATTGGTACTGTCCGGTACAGCAGATGGTTATGCGACTACCATCGGTGAGGAAGAAACTGTAACAGGCGGATTTGATTTTAAGTTAACCAGTTATGATGCAGACTATGTTTATATCGGCATGTTTGCAGCAAGAAATGCCGATGTAACCTTTAGTAACATTCGGCTGATTGTAAACGGTGAAGAAGTAGATATTTTCGGCACGGGATGCGAACTTCCTTCCGAGGATGAAGATACACCGGTGGTAAGCGGTGATGTTTACGTGGTACAGAAGGGTGATACCTTAAGAAAGATTGCAAAGGCAAACGGATGCACGCTGGCAGAACTTTTGAAGGTAAATACGTTTGAAAATCCAAATGTAATCTTACCGGGTGATGTTGTATATCTTCCATAATAAAATAGGAAAGTCCGTAGAATAGAAAAGATATGATTTGTGAAACATGCTGTCCCGGCTCGGCTGCGGGTCGGGACAGAAGTTGCAAATTATATCTTTTTTTATATAGCTAAATGTGATATAATCTTTAAGGTTATATGATGAGTTTGGTAAGGGGTGGCAAAAGATGAATTTACTACATGTAAAATATGCGGTTGAAGTAGCAAAAGCGGGCTCGTTGAATAAGGCTGCGGAAGTTCTTTTGGTTGCCCAGCCAAACATCAGCCGTTCCATAAAGGAATTGGAAGCGGATCTTGGAATTACAATTTTTGAGCGTACATCCAAAGGAATGACCCTGACAACTGAGGGAGAAGAGTTTATCGGTTATGCAAAGGATGTTCTGTTACAGATCGACCGGATGGAAAAAATGTATAAGGACGGAGCCCAGAAAAAGCAAAAGTTTTCTGTTTCTGTGCCGAGGGCATGCTATATTGCGGAGGCATTTGTGGAGTTCTCGAAGCAATTGTCGGATGCGCCGGCAGAGATTTTCTATAAAGAAACCAATTCCCAAAGAGCAATCAACAATATCTTGCAGCATAACTATAAGCTTGGCATTATCCGTTATGCAGAGAATCATGACAAATTTTTCAAAGCCATGTTGGAAGAAAAAGGCTTGCATTCTGAGACGATTGCGGAGTTTACATATCGGTTGCTTATAAGTAAGGATAGTCCGCTTGCAAAATTGAAACAGATTACCTTTGAAGATCTTGCGGAACTGACAGAGGTAGCACATGGGGACCCGTATGTTCCGGCTATGCCGGCCTCTAAAGTGGCAAAAGAAGAGCTTCCGGACAATGTATCAAAGAGAATTTTCATTTTTGAACGTGCCAGCCGGTTTGATTTATTATCAGAAAATCCGGATACCTTTATGTGGGTGTCCCCAACGCCACAAAAGCTTTTGGACCGCTATAATTTGGTGGAGAGAAAGTGTGTGAATAATAAAAAAATATATAAAGATTTATTGATTTATAGAAAGGGGTATCGCTTCAGTAAGTTGGACGAGCTGTTTGTGACAGCTCTTTGCAATGCAAGACGGAGGTATATCTGAAAAGATAATACCGGTAGAACAATTTGAGAATATGCAAAATAGAAAAAGATTGTTAAAATTCTAACGAACTAAAGAGCGCAAAGCAAAAAGACAATATATTATGAAAAATGGAGGATTCTATGGAAAACAAGACTTATGAAATTGTGGACAGCGTAGAGAAGCTTCAGGAAGCGATTCTTCGCACAAGAAAAGCACAGCAGGTGTTTGCTACTTACACACAGGAACAGGTGGATAAGATTTTCCTTGCAGCTGCATCGGCAGCCAATAAAGCAAGAATTCCGCTCGCAAAGATGGCAGTGGAAGAGACCGGTATGGGTGTTGTAGAAGATAAGGTAATCAAGAACAATTACGCAGCAGAGTATATTTACAATGCGTATAAAGATACAAAGACGTGTGGTATTATTGAAGAAGATAAGGCATTCGGTATTAAGAAGATTGCAGAACCGATTGGTGTGGTTGCAGCGGTTATTCCGACCACAAACCCAACCTCTACAGCAATCTTTAAGTGCTTAATTGCATTAAAGACAAGAAATGCCATCATCATTTCCCCACATCCAAGAGCAAAGAACTCCACTATTGCAGCTGCAAAGCTGATTTTAGAAGCAGCAGTGGCAGCAGGTGCTCCGGAAGGTATCATCGACTGGATTGACGTTCCAAGCCTTGAGATGACCAACATGGTTATGAAGGAAGCAGATATTATCCTTGCAACCGGCGGTCCTGGTATGGTAAAGGCAGCGTACTCCAGCGGTAAGCCGGCTCTCGGTGTAGGTGCTGGTAACACACCTGCTATCATTGATGACAGCGCAGACATTTTACTTGCAGTAAACTCCATCATTCATTCCAAGACGTTTGACAACGGTATGATTTGTGCGTCCGAACAGTCGGTTATCGTTCTTGACAGCATTTATAAGGAAGTAAAGAAGGAGTTTGCAAAGAGAGGCTGTTATTTCTTAAAGGAGAATGAAATAGATAAGGTAAGAAAGACCATTATCATCAACGGTGCCCTGAATGCGAAGATTGTTGGCCAGAAGGCTGCTAAGATTGCAGAAATTGCAGGCGTTCAGGTTCCGGAAGATACAAAGGTTTTAATCGGTGAAGTAGACAGTGTAGAGCTTTCCGAAGAATTTGCTCATGAAAAGCTTTCCCCTGTACTTGCTATGTACAAGGCTAAGACATTTGAAGAGGCGATTGAAAAGGCTGAGCACTTAGTAGCTGACGGTGGTTACGGACATACTTCTTCCCTTTATGTAAATGAAGTAACTGAAACAGAAAAGATCAATGAGTTTGCGGCTCGCATGAAGACCTGCCGTATTTTAGTAAATACACCTTCTTCCCAGGGTGGTATCGGTGACCTGTATAACTTTAAGTTGGCTCCGTCCCTTACACTTGGTTGTGGTTCCTGGGGCGGCAACTCGGTTTCCGAGAACGTTGGCGTAAAGCATCTGATTAACATTAAGACAGTAGCAGAAAGAAGGGAAAATATGTTGTGGTTCCGTGCACCGGAAAAGATTTATATTAAGAAGGGTTGTCTGCCGGTAGCTCTTGATGAGTTAAAGACTGTGATGAACAAGAAGAGAGCGTTCATCGTTACAGACACCTTCCTTTATGAAAACGGCTATACAAAGCCAATTACTGATAAGTTAGATGAAATGGGTATTGCCCATATGACATTCTTTAACGTAGCTCCGGACCCAACACTTGGTTGTGCAAAGGAAGGTGCTGCACAGATGGCAGCATTTAAGCCGGATACCATCATTGCACTTGGTGGTGGTTCTGCAATGGATGCTGCAAAGATTATGTGGGTACTTTATGAGCATCCGGAAGCAGACTTCATGGATATGGCAATGCGCTTTATTGATATCCGTAAGCGTGTATACACCTTCCCTAAGATGGGTGAAAAGGCATACTTCGTTGCAATTCCTACCTCCGCAGGTACAGGTTCTGAGGTAACACCGTTTGCGGTTATCACAGACGAAGCAACCGGCGTTAAGTATCCTTTGGCTGACTACGAATTACTTCCTAACATGGCAATCGTAGATACTGATTTCCATATGTCCGCACCGAAGGGTCTGACAGCAGCGTCCGGTATCGATGCGGTTACACATGCACTTGAAGCATACGCAGCAATGCTTGCAACCGATTACACCGACGGTCTTGCATTAAAGGCATTAAAGACAATTTTTGAATATCTGCCACGTGCTTATGCAAACGGACAGACAGATGTAGAGGCAAGAGAAAAGATGGCAAACGCAGCAACTATGGCCGGCATGGCATTTGCAAACGCGTTCCTTGGTGTATGTCACTCCATGGCACATAAGCTCGGTGCTTTCCATCACTTACCTCACGGCGTGGCAAATGCCCTGATGATTGAAGAGGTTCTCCGGTTCAATGCAGAAGAAGCACCTGCTAAGATGGGTACTTTCTCCCAGTACGATCATCCGCATACACTTGCCCGCTATGCAGAGATTGCCGATTACCTTGGCATTAAGGGGAAGAATGACACAGAGAAGTTAGAGGGTCTGATTAAGAAGATCAACGAGTTAAAGGCAACGGTAGGTATTAAGGAAACCATCAAGGATTACGGCATTGATGAAAAGGTATTCCTTGATAACCTTGATGAAATGGTAGAGCAGGCATTTGATGACCAGTGTACCGGTGCAAACCCAAGATATCCTCTGATGAGCGAAATCAAGCAGATGTATCTCAACGCATATTACGGAAAATAAGGAGGACTTAAGATGAATTTGGAAAGAGTAATTGCTGTAAGAAATAATAAGACAATTTACCGCGACGGCGATAAGTGTGTAAAGGTATTTAACGAAGATTATTCCAAGGCAGATGTTTTAAACGAGGCACTCAATCAGGCAAGAATTGAAGAGACCGGTTTAAACATTCCTAAGGTTTTGGAAGTTACTATGCATGAAGGCAAGTGGGCAATTGTGTCCGAGTATATTAAGGGTAAGACACTCGCACAGCTGATGCAGGAAAATCCAAGCAAGAAGTATGAATATATTGAAATGCTGGTAGATTTACAGATTAACATCCAGTCCAAGACCTGTCCTCTTTTAAACAAGTTAAAGGACAAGATGGTGCGTAAGATCAGCATGTCCGAATTGGATGCAACCACACGTTATGATTTGCACACTCGTTTAGAGGGTATGCCAAAGCATAACAAGGTATGTCATGGTGACTTAAACCCATCCAACGTTATTATTGCAGAGGATGGTACACCATATATCCTTGACTGGGCACATGCAACACAGGGTAACGCTTCTGCCGATGCAGCAAGAACATACTTACTGTTCTGGTTAAACGGCGATATCGAAGGTGCGAAGTTCTATCTGGACATGTTCTGCAAGAAGAGCGACACTGCTAAGCAGTACGTACAGAAGTGGATGCCGATTGTAGCAGCTTCCCAGTCTGTTAAGGGCAATGAAAAAGAACGTGAATTCTTACTCTCTTGGGTAAGCGTTGTAGATTACGAATAGGAGGAAAATGACAATGAAGGTAACAGTATGTATCGGTAGTTCCTGTCATATCAAGGGTTCCCGCCAGGTGGTGGAAGAGCTTCAGCGTCTCATTGCTGAAAACAACTTGGGAGACAAGGTAGAATTGGGCGGCACATTTTGCATGGGACAGTGCCAAAAGGGAGTTTGTGTAACAGTGGATGAAGAGTTTCATTCTGTAACTCCGGATTCCGTAACAGAATTTTTTGAAAAAAATGTACTTGGAAAGGCGTAAAAAGAAATGATTATTCAGATTTGTGTGGGCAGCTCCTGCCATATCAAGGGGTCCGCAGAAATTGTTGAATTGTTCCAGAAAGCCGTAGAAGAATATCGTTTAGAAACCGAGGTTACGCTGGCCGGAAGCTTTTGCACCGGACAGTGTAACCGTATTGGCGTTACGGTACAGATAGACGATGAAGTATATACGGGTCTTACAAAAGAAGACTTTAAGGAATTTTTCAATGAAAAGGTTTTGGCAGCACTTGGTAAATAAATGAACAGAAAGGATAAGAGACATGGCAAATTGTCTTACTTTAAAGAAATCAAACTGTAAAAACTGTTATAAGTGTATTCGTCATTGTTCGGTAAAGGCAATTAAGTTCTCCGGCAATCAGGCACAGATTATCGGAAACGAATGTATTCTTTGCGGACAGTGTTTTGTTGTCTGTCCTCAGAACGCGCGTGCAATCGTGAATGAGACAGAAAAAGTCAAAGTGCTTCTTCAGGGTGGGACACCGGTGATTGTAAGCCTTGCTCCTTCCTTTATTGCAAATTATGACGGTGTTGGTATTGAATCCATGAGAGAAGCTTTAAAGAAGCTTGGCTTTACTGATGTAGAGGAAACGGCAATCGGAGCTACGATGGTAAAGAATGAGTATGAAAGAATGCTCAAGGAAGAGCACAGAGACATTATCATTACGTCCTGTTGTCATTCCATCAATTTATTAATTCAGAAATATTTCCCGTCCTGCCTTGAGTATCTGGCGGATGTGATGTCTCCGATGCAGGCACACTGTCAGGATATTAAAAAGCGTTATCCGGATGCAAAGACCGTATTTATCGGACCTTGTCTTTCAAAAAAGGATGAGGCTGAGCACTATCAGGGAATTGTGGATGCGGTACTTACTTTTGAAGAGTTGACAAAATGGCTGGAAGAAGAGAATATTGAACTGAAAAAAGAGGTCGATGTAAATCCTGCTTCCCGGGCGCGTTTCTTCCCGACCACAGGCGGTGTGTTAAAGACGATGGCGCAGAATGTGCCGGGTGTGACTTACCTTGCCATTGATGGTGTGGAAGAATGTATGGCAGCTTTAAAGGATATTGAGCTTGGAAAGGTACATAAATGCTTTATTGAGGTGTCCGCCTGCGAAGGAAGCTGTATCAATGGTCCGGTTATGGAAAAGAACCATAACAGACCGATTCGGGACTATATGGCAGTAGCAAATTATGCAGGTGAAAAGGACTTTGAAGTGGAACAGCCGGCACCGGTTCAGTTAAAGAAGCAGTTTGAGTATATTGAGCACAAGCTTTCCATGCCGATGGAGGCAGAAATTCAGGGCGTACTTCGCCAGATGGGTAAAAATACCATTGCCCAGGAGTTAAACTGTGGTTCCTGCGGTTACAATACCTGCCGTGAGAAAGCGATTGCGATTTGTCAGGGTAAGGCGGAGATTTCCATGTGTCTGCCGTTCTTAAAGGACAAGGCAGAGAGCTTCTCGGATACAATTGTTAAGAATACACCGAATGGTCTGATTGTACTCAATGAAAACATGGAGGTACAGCAGATTAACGAAGCGGCAAGAAAGATTATGAATATCCGCTATGCTTCCGATATTCTTGGTGATCAGGTAACACGTATCATGGATCCGGGGGTATTTATGACAGTGCTCAGAACCGGAAGAACCATTCAGAACCAGAGAGCGTATCTGGCAGAATATAAGCGTTACGTGGAACAGACGGTAATGCATGACAGAGATTCCCATTTGTTAATTGGAATTCTGCGTGATGTCACAGAGGAAGAATACGAAAAAGAGAAGAAGGAAAATATCAGTCGCCAGACGATTGAGGTTGCAGATAAGGTAGTAGATAAGCAGATGCGTATTGTTCAGGAAATTGCATCTCTTCTCGGAGAGACGGCTGCTGAAACAAAGATTGCGCTTGCAAAACTGAAGGAGTCGATTGCAGATGAATGATTTATGTGCGGATATCGGATATAAGAGTATCAATCATTACGGCGAAGAGCTTTGCGGCGACCATGTCGATGTGGTAGAGCAGGATGAGAACTCTACCGTTATCGTATTGGCAGATGGCCTTGGCAGCGGCGTAAAAGCAAGTATTTTATCTACGCTGACATCAAAGATTATTTCTACCATGATGGCAGAAGGCTTGCCGCTGGAAGAGTGTGTAGAAACGATTGCTGCGACATTACCGGTGTGTTCGGTGCGAGGTGTGGCATATTCGACCTTTACCATCATGCTCCTGAAAAACAACGACACGATGGAGATTATCCAGTATGATAATCCGCAGGTCATTGTGCTTCGTGATGAAAAGAATTACGATTATCCGAAAACAGAATTGAATATTAACGGAAAGAAAATATACAAATCGGTCATTAAGCTTCAGGAGAATGATTTGTTTGTGGCAATGAGTGATGGTTGTCCGCATGCCGGCATTGGTACGGCATATAACTTTGGCTGGAAACGCGAAGACATTGTCGACTTTGTGGAGACGATGGCGATTGGGGGTCATACGGCAAAGAACCTTTCTACCATGCTGGTGGAGGAGTGTAATAAGCTGTATGGCGGAAAACCGGGCGATGACGCAACCGCCTGTATCGTGAAAATCCGTAAGAGAGAGCCAATGAATCTCCTGTTCGGACCACCGTTTAACCCGGATGACGGAGAGCGTATGATGTCACTGTTCTTCTCAAAAGAAGGAAAGCATATTGTATGTGGCGGTACGACATCGTCTATTGCGGCAAAGTATTTAAATAAGCCGCTCAGACCGACCTTGAGCTTTGAACAGTCGGATATTCCGCCGATTGCAACGATTGAAGGTGTCGATTTGGTAACAGAGGGTGTTATTACCGTCAACCGTGTGGTAGAATATGCAAAGGACTATCTGGGTGACAATGAGTATTATGAGCATTGGAGCTTTAAGAGAGATGGTGCATCCTTAATCAGCCGACTGCTGTTTGAGGAAGCGACAGATATTAATTTCTATGTAGGACGTGCGATAAATCCGGCACATCAGAATCCGGATTTGCCGATTAACTTTAATATTAAGATGAACCTGGTGGAAGAGTTATCCGCGTGTCTTAAGAAAATGGGTAAACGTATTAAGGTAAGTTACTTCTAGGCGGCTTAAGAGAGGAAAAAAAGATGAGAAAGTTTGATACAAAAGTACAGTATTTAAAGTATAAGGTGCTTCGTGAAGTGGCACGTCATGCATGGAACGATACCTTACTTGAAAAGGTAATGGATATTCCAAAGGAAATTGCACCGGGTAAGACACCGACCATGCGTTGTTGTGTTTATAAGGAGCGCGCGATTTTAGGCGAGAGAGTGAAACTTGCTATGGGCGGTGATACGGATAATCCAAACGTAATTCAGGTCATTGACATTGCATGTGATGAATGTCCGGCTGCCGGATATGAAGTGACCGGTACCTGCCGCGGATGTCTGGCAAACCGTTGTGAAGACGTTTGTAAGCGTGGTGCTATTTCGTTTGACCATAACCATGTGGCACATATTGATAAGAGCAAGTGTGTAGAATGCGGACAGTGTGCAAAGGTTTGTCCGTATGCAGCGATTGTAAACCGCAAGCGTCCTTGTCAGGTGGCTTGTAAGGTGAAGGCAATCACAATCAAAGAGGACAATGCGGCTGCCATTGATAACGAGAAGTGTATCCAGTGCGGTGCCTGCGTATATCAGTGTCCGTTCGGTGCGATTTCCGATAAGTCCTACATACTGAATGTCATTGATTTGATTAAGAAGAGCGAGGAAAACAAGAAGTATAAGGTATATGCCATTGTGGCTCCGTCCATTTCAAGCCAGTTTACCTATGCAAAGCTCGGTCAGGTGATTACAGGACTTAAGGAGCTTGGCTTCTATACGGTAATCGAAGCAGCGCTCGGTGCAGATATGGTGGCAATGTCGGAATCCCGCGAATTAGTGGAAAAAGGTTTCTTAACCAGCTCCTGTTGTCCGGCGTTTGTGCAGTATATCAAGTCTGCATTCCCTGATTTGGTACCGTATATTTCCCACAATATGTCTCCGATGGGGGCACTGGCAAAGTATATCAAGAATACGACGGAAAATGCCAAGGTAGTATTTATCGGACCATGTACCTCGAAAAAGGCGGAGGCACAGTTAGAGAATGTGAAGGATTATGTGGATGCGGTGCTGACCTTTGAAGAATTGCAGGCGCTGTTTGACAGTAAGGATTTAGACATCATGACATTGGAAGAGGGCGTTTTGGATAACGCATCGTACTTCGGACGTATTTTTGCACGTTCCGGCGGTCTTTCTGATGCGGTAGTGCAGGCGCTCGCGGAACAGAATCTCGAATTTGACTTAAAGGCAGTACCTTGTGACGGTATCGAAGCATGCAAGGTCGCACTCCTTAAAAAGAGTAAGAATGTACTGGATGCCAACTTCATCGAAGGTATGGCTTGTATCGGCGGCTGTATCGGTGGTGCAGGATGCCTTACTCACGGGGAAAAGAACAAGGCTGAGGTCGACAAGTACGGACGAGAAGCATACGAAAAGACGATTTCGGATGCGATTTCCCTTCTGTAATACAATTTCAGATTGATTTATCAGAGAGCTTTTGCGGATTTTCGTGAAAGCTCTCTTTTTGCGCGGAAGTTCTCTTTTTCTATGCTTGCCATTTTGCGTGCTATCATTTAAAATGATAAAGATAGTATGATTTCTCAAAAAACAGATACGGAAAGGCATGGAATGCATCCGGTCAGAAGCGGAGGACATAATGGAAAACACAAAGAAAAAAGTACGTGTGCCGATTGTGCGCATGGATCAAATCGAAGAAGCAATTTATGACTTAGTAATTGAAGAAAAGGAAATGGCAATGTCGGCAAAAGCCGGACAGTTTCTTTCGTTATATTTAGAGGATGAGTCAAGACTTCTGCCAAGGCCAATCAGTATCTGTGGCATTGACAATGAAGCAGGGACCATTCGTATGGTATTCCGTATTGCAGGCGAGGGTACCAGACAGATTTCCGCGCTGAAAGCAGGAGATACGATTGAAGTACTTGGCCCCTTAGGTAACGGCTTTTTTGATACAGAAGACAAGGTTGCCATGGTGATTGGCGGCGGTATCGGTATTCCTCCGATGTTGGGTCTTGCTAAGAAACTTCATGCCGAAGGGAAAAAGGTCATTGCAGTGCTTGGTTACCGTGATGCAAAGAATTTCCTTGCAAAAGAGTTTGAAGAGGTGGCAGAGGTTGTGATTGCTACCGAAGACGGCAGTGTCGGTGTCAAGGGCAATGTCATTGATGCCATTAAGGCAAAGGGGCTGACTGCGGACACGGTATATTCCTGCGGACCGACTCCGATGCTTCGTGGAGTAAAGGCATTTGCCAAAGAGGCAGGTATTCCGGCGCAGATTTCTCTGGAGGAAAAGATGGCGTGCGGTATCGGTGCGTGTCTTGCCTGCGTATGTAAGACAAAGGAAAAGGATCATCATTCCAATGTAAATAACGCAAGAATTTGTAAAGACGGTCCGGTGTTCCACGCACAGGATGTAGAGCTGTAGGGAGGGGACTTTCATGAATACAAAGGTAAAGATAGCAGGAATTGAGTTTAAGAATCCGGTGACCACAGCGTCCGGTACGTTTGGCTCCGGTATGGAATATGGTGAATTTGTAGATTTGAACCGCCTGGGTGCGGTAACCACAAAGGGTGTGGCAAACATCCCGTGGGAAGGAAATCCGACACCTCGTATTGCGGAAGTTTACGGTGGTATGTTAAATGCCATCGGTTTGCAGAATCCGGGTATTGATGTGTTTGTAAACAGGGATATCCCTTATTTAAAGCAGTTTGATACAAAGATTATTGTGAATGTGTGTGGCAGGTCTGAGCAGGATTACTGTGAGGTGGTAGAAAGACTTGCCGACCAGCCGGTGGATTTACTGGAGATTAACATCTCCTGCCCGAACGTAAAGCACGGCGGTATCGCGTTTGGTCAGGATCCAAAACAGGTAGAGCACATTACATCACAGATTAAGAAAATTGCAAAGCAGCCTGTGATGATGAAATTAAGTCCGAACGTGACAGATATTACGGAGATGGCACGTGCGGCAGAGGCAGGTGGCGCGGATGCACTGTCTCTCATTAACACGCTGACCGGTATGAAGATTGATATCAACCGACGTGCGTTTGCAATTGCGAATAAAACCGGTGGGATGTCCGGTCCTGCGGTGAAGCCGATTGCGGTGCGTATGGTTTACCAGGTGGCAAATGCAGTTAAGGTGCCTCTTGTTGGTATGGGCGGTATCGCAACGGCAGAGGATGCACTGGAATTTATTATGGCAGGTGCGACTATGGTGTCTGTTGGTACAGCAAATTTCTACAATCCTTATGCTACACTTGAGGTAGTGGAAGGCATTGAAAATTACATGAAGAAATATAACGTAGCAGATATTAACGAGTTAATCGGCTGCGTGAAATAAAAAAGAGGAAAAAGAACAAAGGAAAAGGGAAGGGCAGTGAAATGAAAAAGAAACTGTTAATCATTGCAGGAAGCATTCTTATGGTATTGATTCTGGTAACTCTGCTTGCACCACAGATTATTCTTGCTGTGGATAAGCAGGAAAAAGTAGAGGAAAATTATGCGTATAGTGAAGTGTTCTTTAATGAGTATGATGAGGTAAGAGCCCATCTGTTTGACACGGTGGAAGAGCTGGAGGCAGATGGATATACCGTGGAGGTTTACAGCCATCCGATTGATGAAGAAGACGGGTTGTATATTGATACTCTTTACATTGCAAGTAAAGAGGAACAGAAAAACCTGATTGTGCTGACCACAGGTGTACATGGAATTGAAGGGTATATCGGTTCGGTTATGTTAGATGTATTCTGGGAAGAGCTTTATCCGGAGCTTGATAAGGATACGACCGGAGTATTGGTCATTGCCAATGTCAATCCGTACGGTATGAAGTACCATCGCAGATATAATGAGAATAACGTTGATTTGAACCGTAATTTTATTCTCGACTGGGAGACCTTTGATTTAACCGTAAATAAGGATTATCCGAAGGTGGATGAATTCCTTGGTCCGAAAAAGACGATGGGTAATATCTTCTGGCATGAAGCAGGCTTTTATGGTTCCATGATTACGACGTTAATCGGAAACGGTGTGGATGCGATTACCAATGCTTTGCTCGGTGGACAGTATGAATATCCGGAGGGTGTGTATTACGGAGGACTTGGAGACGAAGCTTCTACCGTTTATGTAAAGGATGTCTTTGAAAAGACACTGACCAGTGAATATGAGAATATCGTGCATATTGATATCCATTCCGGTTATGGTGCGCGTTACCGCATGGTTATTTTTAATTCTGTTTTTGAGACAATGACAGAGGCGGAGACGATGGCGGCATTTGATTATGATAATGTCATTGCGATTGATTCGGAAGAATTTTATGCGACAACCGGAGATACTACAGACTTCTATTACCGCCTGTGGGAAAAGCTTGGAACAGAGAATACACTGTTTTCTACCTGTTTTGAGTTCGGAACTATCGGTGATGGCTTCTGGGATTCGGTAATTTCCATGAAGTATACAATAGAAGAGAATCAGAACCATTGGTATCCGTCAAAGAATGCTACTACAAACAAGGTTATCAAGGAACGTTATCAGGAGTTGTTCTATCCGACAGAAACAAAGTGGAGAGAAAAGACGGTGACAGACTTTGTAGAGGCATGTAAGGGAGTATTTGCAGTAAAGTTAATTCAGGAATAGCAGCAATTGAGTGCATAGGAGGAAACAATGGAAGAGAAGAAGTTTTTATATGCTGATCCGGCGGAGCAGAGAAGAAAAGTAAACAGTTTTTTGTGTATCAGTACCTTGATTTTGTATGTGCTAAGTTACATCATTGTGTTTGTATCGTTTCAGATAGGAAACCAGACACCTCTTTACACAATCAGCATGCTTGTTGTTATGGTGGCGACTGTGGTTGCAGGTTTCCTTGCATTGAAAAAAGACAGAGGTAGTGAGTATCTGCGTTATTACATGCTGATTGGTATTGCAATTGTGACGGCGATGTTGATTTATGCATTCCAGGATTACTATATGCGTTTTCTGGCGGCAATGCCTTTACTTGGATGTATCCTTTTCTTTGATACGAAGTTTGCAATGAGAGCGGCAGTGATTGTTTCGATAGAGAATATTGTTGTTACGCTGCTTCGTCAGTTTGTATGGCACAACTATGACGTGGATAACTTTACACCAAATATCGTGGCAGGTCTTGCAGTTTCTGTATTGATGTTTCTGGCTTATTATCTGACAAAGGTTGGTAAGGAATTTAATGCGGATTCCCTCGGAAAGGTACAGTATGAGGCAGAAAACCAGAAAGCAATGATGGAGGATGTACTTCACATTGCAGAACGTGTCAGAACAGGCACCAATGAAGCGATGGACATTGTAAATGAATTGCAGGCTTCGGCAGAGACCGTGAGCCAAGCTGTAAACGATATCAGTTGCAGTACGTCAGCTACGGCAGAAAGCATCCAGAATCAGAGCACGATGACGCATAATATCCAGGAGAATCTGGAGGAAACAGTGCTTCGTGCAGAGGGTATGGTAAAGGCAGCCAACCGTTCGGCAGAGCTGAATGAGGAAAGTGTAAACAAAATCCAGCGTCTGCGCACAGAAGCGGATGAGCTGACAGAGACCAACGATGCTGTGGCAGAAGCCATGAAGCATTTACAGCAGAATGTAGAAAACGTGAGAAAAATCACAGAGACTATTTTTGCTATTTCAAACCAGACGAATTTACTTGCATTGAACGCTTCCATTGAGAGTGCACGTGCCGGAGAAGCAGGACGTGGGTTTGCGGTGGTTGCAGACCAGATTCGTGAGCTTTCCGCAAAGACCAGGCAGGAAACAGAAAATATTGCACAGATTCTCGGGAACCTGACAGAGAATACGGAGGAGACAGGAAGAGCGATTGAACAGTCTCTGCGTATCGGTAATACACAGAAAGAGATGGTTGCTGAGGTGGCAGCAGAATTTGAGGAAGTCAATGCAAATGTAATACAGTTATCAAAGGATATTGCTGAAATCGAAAGGGTACTGGCGGATTTGAAGGTGGCTAATACCGAAATTGTAAATGATATTACCAATCTTTCTGCGGCAACGGAAGAAGTAACAGCTTCGGCACAGCAGTCAGCGGAAATGACAGAAAGCAATTTGAAGAACGCAACTACAGCAAAAGAAATCTTAGAGGAAATTATGAATGTTTCCCATGAGATGGATAAGTATATAGCGGAATAAGTGAGGAGAGGCTGGTATAAGCAATAATATAATTTGTTTATATCAGCCTTTTATGTAAGAGAGAAGGTACGGAGAAGATAGTTTTAGAGGAAAGGAAGACAGAAAGGAGTAAGAGATGGAACAAGGGAAACATAAAATAACCCTGGTATATCCTTGGGACAACAATGGTTATTGTCCTAAAGTGGCATTTTTTCCGGAATTAACGGAAACGGGTTTTAGGATGCATATTGAGGTGCAGGAGCAAAATCCAAAGCGTGTGATGACCGAGCATTTTCAACCGGTGCATCTGGACAGCTGTGTGGAGTGGTTTGTGAATTTTTCACCGGAAACCTCAGAGTACTATTTTAATTTCGAGGTAAATGCAAATGGTATCATGAATGTGGCATTTCGTAAGGACCGCTATGAATACAGAGCCATGACGGCAGAAGACATTGAACTTTTGGGTATAAAAACAAAGATAGGTTCAAAACAATGGAGCGTAGATTATGAGGTTTCGTTTTCTCTGATTAAAAAGTATTTCACGGATTTTGAGGAAAAGGAAGAGGCTACAATCCGGACGAACTTTTATAAGTGCGGTGATGAAACGGAATTTGCCCATTACGGAGTATGGAAGGAAATTGACGTACCGGAACCGGATTTTCACAGACCGGAGTATTTTGGCGAACTGGTATTGAGGAAAGAAAAGTAGAAGAATTTCACATCAAAATGGTGTAGAAGCCCATGTGCTTGCTGAGGAGCAGGTGCATGGGTTTTTCAAAAATCGAAAAAATTTAAAGTTTCGAAAGCGGCGGTGAAATGGTGTGTTTGATAGTTCGCCGCCGTTTTAGTGTTTGATATTTTTGAAAATCGCACAAAGTATTTGAAAAAGGCAATAGTTTGTGCTAAAATCAAAATATAAATTTCTAAAAACGCACAAAGTATAGGAAAAAACAAATACAATGTGTAAAAATCAAAATGAGAGGCATTGTGAAATGAAGCACTATGAAAATTTGCTGGAAAAGGGTTATTTTACGAGAGAACAATTGATAGAAATTGTGGGAACAGCAGGGGCCGCAAATAGTATTATCTATGACTATCAGACGAAAGGTCTTATCGAAAAAGTCAAAAGAGATTTTTATGTGGTAATCAGCTTAGAGACAAAACAGCCGGTTCTCTCTCGCTATCAGATAGGTTCGAATTTGTTTGCTGATGCATGTATTACGCATCATAGTGCCTTTGAGGTATATGGCTATGGAAGCCAAGTGTTCTATGAATGTTTTGTGGCAACAGATAAGAGATTTTCGGATTTTGAATATGATGGTGTAGTGTATCGTCGAGTAGAACGCAAGCCTAATATAGAGGTGCTACACCAAGGAAATATGCGTATAACATCTGTGGAACAGACAGTGGTGGATAGCATTCGGGATTTTGAAAAGATAGCAGGTCTGGAGGAAGTAATAAGATGCATGATGTTGGTTCCGGGATTGAATGAGCAGAAGGTGCTAGCGTGTCTTGCCAGAAATGATAATGGATTTTTGTATCAAAAGTGTGGATATATTTTCGAAGAATTAAAAGGGGAATTTCATTTTTCGGCTGAATTTTTTGCAGAGTGTGAGGCACATTCATCTGGTGCAAGAAAATATCTGATGAAGGAATCGCAGAATATGGTGTATTGCGAGCGATGGAAACTTTATGTGCCACCATCATTAAAAGGACTGATAGATAAAGGGGTAGTGGATTATGATGCTATTGGATAGATTGACACTCGGTAGAATGGCAAAAGAGTTAGGGTTCGTAAGAGACACATTGGAAAAGGTTTGTCGTTTGGAGGATGTGCTTAAGTTTATGGAATCGGATGAGCTTTTGTCAGAGGCGATTGCCGGATAAGAAGGTGCAAATGTATGAAAGGGATTTTACAACATACATAGCTGCATTTCAATATTTAATAAAGTCTTGCGAAGCGTGGATAGGTGATTCTGAAATAAAGATTGCGATTGAGAATACGGATGGATTTCAGGACTACGAAAAAAGAGCAATAGAACACATGCTTGCAAGTGATTGTTTTGTATTGACTTGGGATATCGGACACTCAAAAGCAACGAAAGAAACAGATGTGCCCTTTATCCTTTTACATAAGGACAAGTTGAAACATTTTCATATTCATGACGGAAAAGAAAACCCTCCAAAGAACCATCTGGCTTTGGGAGACGGTGAGATTGATTTGGTGGAGCGTTTAAGTTTGGCAAAAGAGTTTAATGCGAGATGCGTTTTGGAGACAAAAACAATAAAGGCGCTGAAAGAATCAGTGGAGTGGATAGAGGAAAGTAATTACGGTAAGTGTATTTGAGAGAAGAATTCTTGATGTTGGTAGTAGTTTTTGTCAAGAGAAGTAAAATGATATGAAATGGAAGGTGATTTATTGGGAATTTTATATACCGGATTTAAAGGAAAGAATAATGCATCTTACCAGTTATTATCTGAGGTTTCAGGACAGAAGTTGTTTTTGACAAATTCCTTTATGGGATTGAAGAAAGATATTATGAGCATCAAGGAGAATTATGATCTTGTTATTATGTTGGGGTTAGACACAAGTTTAAAGGAGACGGTTAGGATTGAGTGTGTTGCAGAACTGAACGGAATGGAAATGACGACCGAGATAGACTGCGACGCAGTATGCAGATGTTTGACGGCAAATGATATTCCTTGTTTTATTTCAAAGACTCCAACGAGATATCTGTGCAATGCAGCATACTTCCATATGTTGAAAAGAGTTTCAGGTAAAGCAGTATTCATTCATGTTCCGTCAGGGAAGAATATGTCAGAGAAAATGACGGGAAACATTGTGAAATGTTTGGCTGAAATCAGATAGATGTTAAGATAAGGAGGACAATATGATAAATTCTTTTAACGAATTTTGTGATAAATTATTGGAAAGCGGATTCTCTATGGGTGGTGGCAATGCAAAAGGCATCTACGCGGTTATTCCTTTTGATTGGAAGAATCCTATTCCTGAGTGGCCGATTCGCTGGCACACGGGAGATTCGGAAACCGACCCTTGGGAATGGAGAATGCGTGTATTGGAGGAACGGGATGATATTGCCTATG
>CAZIQL010000002.1:0-118508 GCA_964541485.1 uncultured Lachnospiraceae bacterium | reverse complement strand
TTGTACACAGGTCGTTCGGCAGGAACGATGAAGGGCGTTACCGTAGACAGTCTCGACAGAACGGCGACGGCTTTAAATTCTGGATGGCAAATAACAGTGCAATCGCAGTCAGTGCTTTCTCACCACCGGACAACTGCATCATGTTCTGCAATTTCTTTCCCGGCGGCTGTGCATTGATACGGATGCCTGCGGTCAGCACATCTTCATCTTCAATGAGTTCCAGTGTCCCTTTACCGCCACCAAACAGTTCACGGAATACTACGTCAAACTGTTCTTTAATTGCATAGAATTTCTCCTCAAACTGCTTTCTCATTTCCGTATCCAGCTGTTCAATAATCTTAAGCAGCGCTTCTTCTGCTTCCACAAGATCATTACGCTGGTTACTGTAAAGCTCGTAACGCTCCGAAAGATTCTTGTAATCCTCGATTGCATTTACATTGACATCGCCAAGTGCTTTGATACCGGAGCGCAGTTCAGAAATTTCCTTCTTAACCGTAGTATATGCCGGTAACGTTTCATCCTTAAACTTCTTTGCAAGTTCGACCGTTACCTCATATTCATTCCACATATAGTCTGCCTGGCTGTTCATCGTTTCCTGCAAACGTTCTACCTGGTTGGCAAGTCGGAAGGATTCCTTGTCCAAATCAGAAATCTGCTTGGATAATTCTTCTCTTCTGTTAAAGAAATTCTTGTGGCCCCTGTTGATTTCTTCCTTCTTTTCATCCAGTTTTTCTAAGTTCTTCTCAATCTCTTCCACAGTAGACTGCCAGATGGAAATGTTTTCTTTTGCGGTCTCAATTCCCTTTTCCTGCTCCTCGATACGTTCCTTGGTTGAATTATTTTCATCCTTTAACTCTTCCAGTTCCTTACCAAGACGATGTAATTCACCGAGCAGACGGTATTTATTCTGCTGTACAAACTGCAGACTCTTTTCCTGACCTGCGCATTCTAAAATAAGTTCGGAATGCTTTTCAGCCAATGTCTGCTCCTCTTCCTTGTCAGCTGCCATATGGAGTGTAGAATCACTGATTGTCTTTTGCGCATCTTTCATGGCGCTCTGATTCTCTTTTAACTGATTCTTTAACTGCTCCGCTCCTGCTGCATTTTCACGGTTCTTTGACTCAAGACCGGATACTTCATCTTCAATCGATGCGTAGCTTTCCTTGAGCGCAGACAGCTTTTCTTCTGCCTGAACCAGATTAATTTTTGCTGTATTCTGCTCTAAGAACAGTTCCTGCAATTCTTCCTTGTCAGAAAGAAGGTTCTGATTCAATGCTTCTCTCTGGGTTCTTAACTGTTCCCGTTCCTTTGCAAGCTCAGAAACAAGCTTCTTTAATTCTTCAATCTTCTTTTCGCCATCTTCCATCTCTCGACGACGGCCCAAAAGATTACTGTTATTTTTGTATGCACCACCGGAAATGGAACCACCCGGATTTAACTGTTCTCCCTCAAGCGTAACGATACGAAGGGTATAGTTATACTTTCTGGCAAGTGCCAGTGCATGATCCATCGTATCGACTACTAAAATACGTCCAAGCAGATACTTCATCAGCTCCTCATATTCCTTCGCTACATGAACCAACGTATTGGCATAACCAATTACTCCGGCTTCCTTTGCGGCCTGGTCCTGATTCTGACCCAATGCTTTTACCGTAATACTGGTGAGCGGAAGGAAGGTGGCACGTCCGAACTTGTTTGCCTTTAAGTATTCTACCATTTTCTTTGCGGTAGCTTCATCCTTTGTCACCACATTCTGGATACTTGCACCAAGTGCAGTTTCCATAGCAGTTTCATACTTAGACTCCACCTTGATGATATCGGCAACTACACCAATGACTCCAGGTGTATCCTGCTTTCTTTCCATGATCTTACGGATTGCATTGCCATAACCATCATAACGCTCTGTCAGATTGCGGAGTGCTTCCAATCTGGATGTCTCTTCAATCCTGCTGCGTTCTGCACGTTCCATTTTTTCTGCAAGTTCTGCTGTCTTCTGTCGTATGGTTGTAATCGAGATTTCCTTATCCTCAATCATACGCTTTCTGACAAAGATTTTCTCAGCAATGTTCTGCAATGCCTCTGCGCATACTGTTACCTCATCCTGGTAACCGGCCTCTTCCGATTTATGAAGCAGAATTTTCTGAGTCAGCTCTGCCTTTTTAATCGTATTTTGTTCCTCTAATGTTTCAAAACGCTGTAAGCTGGTACGGATTTCTGTATTCTCATCCATTTTTTTCAATATCAGCTTATTGCAGTCCTCAATCCGCTGGGCATACTCTGATATTCTGCCTCTGATTGCTTCTAACTCTGCTTCCTTTGCCTCCTGCTGCTTTGTCATCCTTTTTAACTCATTTTCAGCAGCCTCATAATCCTTATCATATCTGGCAAGTTCTGCTTCTTTTGCTTCTGTGTCCGCCATCAGTGCGTCATAACGCTGTTTAAAATGACTATCCGTAATCTGAATGGACGAAATCTTTTCCTGCATCAGACGGATTTCGCCTTCCTTTTCCTGCACCATCATAAGAAACTGCGTTCTCTGTTCCTTTTTCTGATCAATTTCTGCAGAAAACTGTTCCAGTTCTGCCTCTAATCTCTCATATTCCTGCTTTGTATTGTCATATGCCTGATTGGTTCGGTTAAGTTCATCCGAAACAATCTGAATTCTTCCGTCTAATTCTGCCTTATTCTTTTCACTTCGCTCATATTCCATCAGAAACAGATTGATTTCTAAGTTCTTTAATGCTTCCTTTAAGCGCAGATATTCCTTTGCCACCTCAGACTGCTTCTGCAAAGGACCGACCTGCTTTTCAATTTCTGAAAGAATATCTGTAATTCTCGATAAATTTAACTGTTCTTCCGCCAGTTCCTTTTCCGCAGCAGCTTTTCTCTTTTTATACTTCACAATGCCCGCTGCTTCATCAAAAAGCTCACGTCTGTCTTCCGGCTTACCGCTTAAGATTTTATCAATCTGACCCTGTCCGATAATGGAATAGCCTTCCTTACCGATACCGGTATCCAAAAACAATTCCTGTACATCACGCAAACGGCAGGTATTATTATTAATCAGATATTCACTTTCACCGGAACGGTAAACACGTCTTGCCACTACCACTTCTTCATAATCAATCGGCAGTTTATGATCGGAATTATCCAGAGTAATCGCTACATATGCATAGCCCATCGGCTTTCTAAGCTGCGTACCCGCAAAGATAACGTCCTCCATCTTGCTTCCTCTGAGCTGCTTGGCACTCTGCTCACCCAGCACCCAGCGTACCGCATCGGCAACATTACTCTTTCCGCTTCCGTTTGGTCCTACAATTGCCGTAATTCCGTCATGAAATTTAAATACTATTTTATTGGCAAACGACTTAAATCCATGTACCTCAATACTTTTTAAATACATTGTTTTCCCTCTGCTTTACTAAAAATTAGATTCTTCACCGAATTTAAGCAGCGACTGGTATGCTGCGTTTTGTTCGGCGGATTTTTTTGTTTTTCCAACTCCCTGCATCAACGGAGTATCATTCATATAAGCCTGAACCGTAAATTTCTTGTTATGGTCCGGACCCTCCTCAGATACCGGTTCATAATGCAAGGTCTTCTTATACTTGTTCTGTATCAACTCCTGCAAAATAGTCTTACTATCATAAAAGAGCTTTTTGTGTTCTATATCATTTAATACATAATTTAATACAAACTCTTTTGCACTAGTAAAACCACCATCCAGGTACATAGCGCCAATGACCGCTTCCAATGCGTCAGAAAGAATCGAATCTCGTTCTCTTCCGCCGGTCAGATCTTCACCATTTCCAAGGCGCAGATAATTTCCCAGATGAAGCTCACGGGCACATATTGCCAGAGACTGTTCACACACAAGGCTTGCACGAAGCTTTGTCATTTTTCCTTCATTCATTTCCGGATGCGTCTGATACAAAAACTCACTGGAAACCAGTTCAAGAACAGCATCTCCCAGAAACTCCAGGCGTTCATTGTCCCTTAATTCCTTCTGGTTTTTTTCATGGGCATACGAACTGTGCGTCAATGCCTGTCTTAAAAGTTCTTCTTTGTTAAATCTGTACCGGATGTTCTCCTGTAATTCTTTTAAATCCTTTTGTTTCATGACATATCCACCTCCTATCTCATGAAAGAAAGGGCTGTTGATTTCTCAACAGCCCGTTTCACTTTAATTCAATGCCTTTTTAATCTGTTCTACAGCATCGCTAACGGTTACAATGTTTTCTGCATCTTCATTTGCAATTTCAACATCAAATTCCTCTTCGATGCCCATAATAATCTGGAAAACATCCAAAGAATCAGCACCAAGATCGTCCACGAACTTAGTCTCCATTGTAATATCTTCCGGTTCTACGGATAAAACCTCGCTGATAATCTTCTGAATTTTTTCAAATTCCATTCTGTTATCCTCCTACTCTTCTGCCTTCGTAATATTTTCTTTTATTTTTTCACTAATATTCTGTTCCTTAAAGGTAATACATTGTAAAATGGAATTTTTAATTTCCTTACTCTTGGAGCTTCCATGAGTTTTTACAACGAGTCCATTAAGTCCCAGCATAGGTGCCCCGCCATAATCCGCTGTATCCATGGATTTTAAGGTCTGCTTTAAAGCCGGCTTTACAAGAAGTGCACCGATTTTACTCCGCAGAGTCGACATCATGCCTTCCTTGATTTTTCCAACCAAAGCACCGGAAACACCTTCATATAATTTCAAAATGACGTTGCCGACAAATGCTTCACAAACAATAACATCAGCATAGCCATTTGGAATTTCTCTTGCTTCAATACTTCCGATAAAATTGATCTCATTACAGTTTTTAAGTAATGGGAATGTCTCCTTTACAAGCAGATTTCCCTTTTCTTCTTCTGCACCGATATTTACAATGGCAACACGCGGATTTTTAATTCCTACCACCTGCTCCATATATAAGGAACCCATTTTTGCAAACTGTAACAAATGGGACGGTCTTGCATCCACATTGGCGCCACAGTCTATCAGAAGGGAAACGCCCTTTGTTGTCGGAATCAGCGGTGCCAAAGGTGGTCTTTCCACTCCTTTAATCCTGCCGACAACAAGCTGTGCACCAACCAAAACAGCTCCTGTACTTCCCGCAGAAACAAACGCATCTGCTTCTTTATTTTTTACCAGATTCATACCGACTACAATAGAAGAATCCTTCTTTCTTCGAATCGCCATAACCGGAGCTTCTTCATTGGTAATCATTTCACTGGCAGGAACAATAGTAAGACGCTCTCCATGGTCTTTGTATGCTTCCAACTCTTTACGCAAAACCTCTTCCTGTCCAACCAAAAGAACCTTTACTCTGGAATCCTGATCCAATGCCTCTATCGCACCCTTTACAACCTCAGACGGCGCATTATCGCCACCCATTGCATCTACTGCAACTCTTACCATTTCACTCATCCGAAAACAACCCCCGTCCGTTTCTATATCCAAATATACTAGATATTAAAATAAAAATCAACACACGATTACATTTTCCGATAGAAAAATGATTTTGCAACGGAATAACCAAGTGTATTCGGCTGCATAATCTGTTCTGTGGAGCCGACAAACAAAACAGCATCCTTTTTAAGCGCTGCGTTGAACTTCTTATAAATATCTATCTTTGCTTCCTCTGTAAAGTATATCAGAACATTACGGCATACAATCAGATCACAATCGCTCGGATATGGGTCTTTTAACAGATTGTGCTGTCTAAAATCCACACATCGTTTTACTTCGTCTGCTACTTTATATGTATACTCATTTTCCTGTGTGATATATTTCTTCATTAAATCATCCGGCAAAGTTTTTAAACTCTTTACATTATAAAGACCTTTCTTTGCCTTTTCAAGTACCTGTTTATCAATATCTGTTGCAATTATCTTGATGTTTGAAAGCGGCATATGTCTGGAAAGCATCATAACCAGAGAATAAGGCTCATCTCCGGTAGAACATGCAGCACTCCATATCTTTAACGTTCTGGATTTTGCAAGTAAATCCGGTAAAATCTCATTCTCCAATACTCTCCACTGTTCCGGATTACGATAAAACTCCGATACATTGATAGTCAGATAATTTACAAACTCCTCAAACATATCCTTATTTGCCTTAATCGCGGCAACATAGTCATTATATGTAGCAATCTTGTGCTTTGTAATCAGAGAATCGATACGTCTTCTCATCTGCTTTTCTTTATAAGCATTTAAATCAATCTGTGTCAATGCAAATATCTGTTTCTTAAAGTTCTCGTAATCACCCATATTTTTTGCCCCCATGTTCGCTTTTAATCAAATAATAGCTAAGCAGACCGAAACATCAGCTTAGCTATTATCTTCTTTTCATCTACTGGTTAAAGTAGTTCTTATGCAATTATTCTTCTGCTGCAACTGTTTCTTCTGCTGCTTCCTCAACAGGCTCTTCAGCAGGAACTTCCAGTGCCTTTACGCTTAAGCTGATCTTCTTGTCTTCGATATTGAAATCAACAATCTTTGCTGTAATTTCCTGACCAACCTTTAATACATCAGCAGGCTTTTCTACATGGTTTCTGGAAATCTGGGAAACATGCAATAAAGCATCTACGCCCGGTACTAACTCAACAAATGCACCAAAATCAGTCATACGTGCAACCTTACCTGTTACAACGTTGCCTACTGCAAAATCAGTCTCTGCATTTGCCCATGGATTCTGATCAGCAAACTTAAGGCTTAACGCAATCTTCTCACCTGCGATATCCTTGATGAATGCACGAACTGCATCACCGGCCTTGAAGTTCTTCTTAGGATTTTCTACTCTGCCCCAGGACATTTCAGAAATGTGAAGAAGACCGTCTACACCACCAAGATCAATGAATACACCGAAATCAGTAACGTTCTTCACTGTACCTTCTACTACATCGCCAACCTGGATCTTTGCAAAAAGTTCCTTCTGAAGTTCAGCCTTCTTTGCAACTAAGAGCTGCTTGCGGTCACCGATAATTCTTCTTCTCTTAGGATTGAACTCGCTGATTACGAATTCGATTTCCTGATCTTTGTACTTGGATAAATCCTTTTCATAGGAATCAGAAACAAGGCTTGCCGGAATAAATACTCTTGTTTCATCCACAACAACACTTAAACCACCGTCTAATACTGCGGACACTGTTGCTGTTAAAACTTCCTTATTGTTGAAAGCTTCCTCTAATCTCTTGCTTCCCTTTTCTGCAGCCAGTCTCTTATAGGTCAATAATACCTGACCTTCGCCATCATTTACCTTAAGAACCTTAGCCTGCATCTTGTCGCCTTCCTTAACGATGGTTGTTAAGTCAACGTTAGGAGTATTTGTGTACTCGCTTCTGGTAATGATACCATCTGCCTTGTAACCGATATTTAAGACAATTTCATCTTCTTTAACACGAATAACAGTACCCTCGACTACCTCTCCGTTGTGTATTGTCTTAAAAGACTCCTCCAATAATTGTTCAAAACTCAAATCTGACATGTTAGTATGAACCTCCTCGATCATATTGTTTGGGGTCGATGCCCCTGCTGTAATACCTACACTACGGAATGATTTAAACGAATTTAAATCAAGGTCACTGAGTTTCTGTATAAAGTAAGTATTTACACATTGCTGTTTTGATATCTCATACAACTTACGTGTATTTGAACTATGCAGTCCTCCGATGACAATCATGGCATCCGATTCGCCGGCAAGACTCCTCGTTTCCGCCTGACGTTCTTCTGTCGCACTGCATATCGTACTTAAAACAAATATATCATACCCCTTTTTCGAAATAATTTCAACTAAATCTTGAAATTTCTTGCTATTAAATGTCGTTTGTGCCACGACACAAAGCTTTGTCTCCGGTAAAAAGGTAAGATTTTGCGCTGCTTCCTGTGTTTCCACCACGGTAACCGGTCCCTTACTCCAGCCGAGTATTCCCTGTACTTCCGGGTGTTCCTCATTTCCGATAACAATAATATGCCTACCGTTTTTGCTTTCTTCCTCCACAATCCGATGGATTTTTTTCACAAACGGACAAGTAGCGTCAATTATCTCATGACCGCTTTCCTTCATATCCAGGAATTCCTGCTCTGACACTCCATGGGAACGGATAATCAGGGTTCCCCTTTCTGCCTTCTCCCAGTCCTCTTTTCCGGAAACAATCTGAACTCCTTTTGCAGCAAACTCCTCCACCACTTCCTCGTTGTGGATAATCGGACCGTACGTATATACTTTTTTCCCGAGCTTAAGCTGTTTTTGTACCAATTCTACTGCCCGCTTTACACCAAAACAAAAGCCTGCAGTCTTTGCTACTTTTACTTCCATCTCACTTTTCTGCCTTTTCTGCTACAATCTGCATCATTTTTTCCACCACTTCTTCAATGGTCAGTTCCGATGTGTCAAGCTCCACCGCATCCTCTGCCTTTTTCAGAGGGGAATTTTCACGGTTCATATCCCGGTAATCCCGCTCCTCAATTTCCTTCTGTAAAGTAGCAAGGTCACATTCCTGCCCCTTTGCAATCAGTTCATCATAACGACGCTTTGCACGGACTGCGGCGGATGCCGTCAGGTAAATCTTTACTTCCGCATCCGGAAGCACCACCGTTCCGATGTCTCTGCCATCCATAACGACACTTGTATTTGCTGCCAGATTCTTCTGTAGTTCTACCATCTTGGCACGAACCTTTTTATGCACAGAAACTGCCGAAGCCATAGCACCTGCCTGTGCGGTACGAATCTGTTCGTTGACATTTTCCCCGTTTAAGCAGACAACCTGCTCTCCGTTTTCATATAGAATTGACACCTGAATGTTCTCACATTCCGCTTCAACTGCCTGTGCATCATCTCCTGCAATGCTCTTTCTTGTGCAATGCAGTCCGATGGCACGGTACATCGCACCGGTATCCACATAAATCATGTTCAACCTTTTTGCCAGTGCCTTGGCAATGGTACTTTTCCCTGCCCCCGCCGGTCCATCAATTGCAATATTCATCTTTTTCATATATTTTCTCCCTTGGTTATTTTAATAGATAGCATGTCCCGCCGCATAACCTGTTGACCATGCTATCTGCAAATTATAGCCTCCAGTCATCGCATCCACATCCAAAACCTCGCCCGCAAAATAAAGACCCGAAACAAATTTTGACTCCATGGTGGATGGCACGATTTCCTTTACAGAAACACCGCCTTTGGTGATAACTGCCTCTTTATAATCCCGCAGACCAGCCACATGAAGTGTCAATCCCTTCAATAGCTGCACAAGCATCCGACGCTCTTCCCTGGATACGGAATTCACCTTCTTTTCCGGGTCAATTCCCGACAAGCGTACCACAACCTCAATCATTCTCTGTGGAAGTAAATGGTCTAACGCATTCTTAAAGCACTTATTCTTTGCCGCCTCAAAATCTTTTAAAATCCTCGCATCCAGCTGTTCCTCTGTCAATGCAGGTTTTAAATCAATCTGAATCACCGGCAGTTCCTGTTCGTTCAATGAAGCCTCTGCAATATAACTGCTTGCGCTTAAAACAAGGGGACCGCTGATACCAAAATGTGTAAACAACATTTCGCCCAATTCAGAGTATAGCACTTTTTTCCCCTGAATCAACTTTAAAGTAACATTTTTTAATGTAAGCCCCATCAGTTCTGATGCAAAGCTCTCTTTTGTGATTACAGCAACCAGAGAAGGCGATAGCTTTGTTACCGTGTGGCCTGCTTCCTTTGCAAAACGGTATCCGTCTCCCGTAGAACCGGTACTCTGATAAGAAAGTCCTCCGGTTGCCACAATGCAGGCATCACCGGCAATCATTCCATCCTTTGTACGTATTCCGCAGAAACAACCGCCTTCTGTGACAATTTCTTTTACTTCCGTATTCAGGCATATGGTTACATTTCTTTTTTCCAATTCTTTTTGCAATGTGCGGATAACATCCGAGGAATGGTCCGACTGTGGAAAAACTCTCTGTCCCCGTTCTGTTTTCAATGGCAGACCGCTTTCTTCAAAAAAATCCATCACCGCCATATTATCAAATGTTTTGAATGCGCTGTATAAAAAACGCGGATTGGATACCACCTGTTTCATCAGTTCTTCCGTTTCACAGGCATTCGTAATATTACACCTGCCTTTTCCCGTAATAAACAGCTTCTTTCCAAGCTTCTCATTTTTTTCAAACAGATATACTTCATTTCCGTTTTCTGCTGCAGCAATTCCGGCCATCATCCCTGCCGCTCCGCCACCTACAATCAAAACCTTACTCATTTTTTCTCTCCTGTACAATCAAACTATATAAAAAGCGGTAAGCACCTGAATTTCTCCCTGTGCTTACCTTTCAATATAAACCTCATCATATCCCATTTCAATATGTCCGGTGGAATAGGCATTTCCTTCAATACGGTAAATTACTTTACTATACTGAGGCAAATTATCTATAATACTCTGGGCAATAACATCCAAAATCGTTCCTTCCACACTGGCGCCCACATCAATGACCGGCGGCGTGGTCGATTTAAAATCCACAATAACGGTATCTCCCTGAGGAATCACTTCATTAATTCCTACAAAAAAGGCACCATCCCTCATTGCTGAAACAACCTCTGCCACAATACTCTCCGGTGTCACTTCACTCATCAGAACGGATACCGCCATCTTTTCCAGCGTAGTGGCATTGATGGAATAAATCGTCACTTCCAGGTTCTCCGGCGGGGCAATCGTAATATTGCTCTCACTCAAGGTCGGAGAAGGCACCAAGGACGGGGTTGGGGTTGGGGTAATCTCCCCCGACCTTTCATTATTACATCCCGACATCACTATAGCTACACAGATGCATAACATGACATAAACCAGATTTTTAATTTTCATGGTACGCACCTCCTTAAAACTCTATAGTCTCACATGCCTACCTTATCTGATAACTATGTCATTTATATGTTATTTATGTGTCTTTTGTGTAGCAAATTAACACTATTTTACCTTAATTACGCTACGGTTCTTTATAAGATAATCCAGAAGCGAAATAATCGTAAGTGCAAAGGAAAGCCAGATAAAAATCGTTTCCAGAACTGCAAACCAGTTATATTCCAAATGCAGAATCAAAAGCACACACATTACCATCTGGGATGCTGTCTTAAACTTTCCCCAATAGCTTGCTGCCAGCACAAGTCCGCTGTCCGATGCCACAAGACGGAACCCACTGATAATAAACTCTCTTGCAATAATCACAATAACCACAAGTAAAGGAAGTGTTCCCGCATCCAAAAAGCAAAGCAACGCCGTACATACCAAAAGTTTATCCGCAAGAGGATCCATAAACTTTCCGAAGTTTGTTACCAAATTATGCTTTCTTGCAAGATGTCCGTCTACCGCATCCGAAAGACATGCAATGATAAAAATTGCAAGTGCAATTACATTGTGGAACGGAATCGCATCCACTAAATAAAAAACTAAAAACACCGGTATCATACATACTCTGAAAATTGTAATTTTGTTAGGTAGATTCATCTTTTTTCCCCTCTCTTAGTCCAATTCTGAAACAGCTTCTCCTACCAGATCGTATTCCTTTGCCTGTGTGATCTTAACATCAATAATTTCTCCGGATAAATAGGAATCCCTGGAGTGGACAAAAACATATCCGTCCACATTTGGCGCATCCATATAAGAACGCCCGATAAAAATATCGTCCTCCGGAAGCTTTCCTTCCATCATAACGCGGATGGTTTTCCCTATTTTTTCTTCACCGCGCTGTTTTGAAACCTTTTGTTGCAGACGCATTATCTCCTTCTGCCGCTGCACCTTTACTTTTTTTGTAATCTGCCCCTTCATTCTGGCAGCAGGTGTATTCTCTTCTTTAGAGTAGGTAAACACACCCAATCGCTCAAAGCCTGCTTTTTCAACAAAGTCCAAAAGCTCTGCATGCTCCTCCTCAGTTTCCTGCGGAAAACCGGTAATCAGAGACGTTCTGAGCGCAATATCCGGAATTTCCTTGCGTAACTTCGCAATCAGTTCATCCAGTTCCTTACGGTTGGTCCGCCTGCCCATCCGTTTCAACACAGAATCAGCCGCATGCTGAATCGGCATATCAAGGTAATGACAGATTTTTGGCTGATTTTTGATTGTCTGAATCAGTTCATCCGTAATTTCTTCCGGATAGCAATATAGCAGACGAATCCACTCAATTCCCGGAATTTCACAAAGACGGTCCAATAATTCCGGTAACATTTTCTTTCCGTAGAGGTCTGTACCGTACACGGTAGTCTCCTGAGCAATCAAAATCAGTTCTTTCACACCACCCTCTGCCAAAAACTCTGCTTCTTTCACCAGACGTTCCATCGGAATGCTCCTGAAATTACCGCGCAGAGACGGGATAATGCAATATGTGCAATGCTTGTCACAGCCTTCGGCAATTTTTAAATACGAATAAAAACCGCCCGTTGTGTTTACACGATTCGTATCAGGAAGCGGCAGTTCCTCAAGTCCTGCATAGCATTCCGTCTGTTTTCCGGTCAGAACCTCATCGATCACTTCCACAATCTTATCTGTGGCTGTTGTACCAAGAACGGCATCTACTTCCGGAATCTCCTTTAATATTTCTGTCTGATAACGCTGTGCCAGACATCCGGTCACCAAAAGGACCTTGAGACGCCCTAGCTTTTTATATTCTGCCATTTCCAAAATGGTCTGGATACTCTCTTCCTTTGCATCATGAATAAAACAACAGGTATTAATAACAATTACATCTGCTTCCGTCTCTTCATTTGTCAGCGAATATCCATTGTCCCTAAGCAAACCAAGCATTACCTCACTGTCTACCAGGTTTTTATCACAGCCCAATGACACAAACAGTACATTCATAATCTAACCCTTTCTTTTTGCTGCCTCCAGGCAATTTTTCATTAGCATGGCAATCGTCATCGGTCCAACACCGCCCGGTACCGGAGTAATGGCTCCTGCCACCGGCTCCACCTCTGCATATGCCACATCACCGCAAAGCTTCTTTCCCTCCAGACGGTGAATACCGACATCAATAACGGCAGCCCCCTCTTTTACATACTCCTTTGTAATAAACTGAGGCTTTCCGATTGCAACAATTAAGATATCCGCTCTTTTTGTTATCTCTTTTAAGTTTCTCGTTCTGGAATGGCAGACCGTTACCGTTGCATTTTCTTTTAACATCAGCCCTGCCATCGGTTTTCCGACGATATTGCTTCTGCCGACCACAACGCATTCCTTGCCTTCGATTTCAATTTCCGAACGCTTTAACAATTCAATGATTCCGGCCGGAGTACAGGAAACAAAACACTCCTTACCAATCCACAGATTTCCTGTGTTCACCGCATGAAATCCGTCTACATCTTTCTGCGGGGAAATCGTTGCAATTACTTTATCTTCATCCAGATGTTCCGGCAGCGGAAGCTGCACCAGAATACCGTCAACATCCTCTCTTTGATTCAATTCTTCTATCAGGGCAAGTAATTCTACTTCTGTAGTATTCTCCGCCAGTTCATACGCAAGCGAACGGAATCCTACATATTCGCATGCTTTCTTTTTGTTTCCGACATAAACGGAGGATGCCGGGTCTTCTCCCACCTGAATGACTGCAAGTGTTACCTCTCTGCCTGCCTCTTTCAGTTTATGTGTTTCTTCCCTGACTTCATCTTTGATTATCTGTGAAATCAGTTTCCCATCAATAAGCTTTGCCATAACCGGCTTCTCCTTTCCCTACATCAATGGGGCAAGCACACGCAAAAGTGCCTGAACCAACCGCATTACTATATTTTTCTGTGTCATTGCATAAGTCTGCAATGCACTGACTTCCATCATGGAAAGTAAATCCTCTTTTACCTCGGCAACCACCGGTGTATTATAGAAAAATGTACCGCATTCAAAATGCAGATAAAGACTCCGGTAGTCCAGATTAATGGTACCGACAATTGCAAATTTATCATCACACACAAATGACTTTGCATGCACAAATCCCGGATTATACTGATAGATTTTTACTCCACCGGTAACAAGCTGTGAATAATAAGACTGCGTCAGCCAGAACACAGAACGCTTGTCCGGAATTCCCGGTGTAATAATTCTAACATCTACTCCTCTTTTTGCCGCCAGCAAAAGCGCTGTCATCATTTCATTATCAATCACCAGATACGGTGTTGTTATGTAAACATAATCCTGTGAAGCATTTATCATATTCAAATATACGGACTCGGAAACATTTTCCCGATCCAGCGGGGAATCTCCGTACGGCTGTACATACCCTGTTCCTATTACTTCATCCCCCGGAGCAGTCTTTGGCATATAAGCACGTACATCCTCATTCTTATTATACTTTACGGTATTCCAATTGACAAGAAACATGGATGTCAGATTCCACACCGCAGATCCTTTCATACGGACTGCAGTATCCTTCCAATACCCAAACCGTTTCTTACGGTTAATGTACTCATCGGCAAGATTCCAGCCGCCCATATAACCAATGTTTCCGTCAACCACCGTAATTTTTCTATGGTCTCTATGATTCATGACAAGAGAAAAGAAAGGGATTACCGGATTAAACGCCACACATTTGATTCCGTATTTTCCTAACTTATCATAATAGCGATACGGAAGATGTGCCACACAGCCCATGTCATCATAAATCAGCCGGACCTCTACACCCTCCGATGCTTTCTGTTTTAACACTTCAAGAATCTCTTCCCACATTTCTCCATGTTCAATAATAAAATATTCCATGAAAATAAAATGTTTGGCATTCCGTAAATCTTCAAGCAATACAGGGTAACAGGCTTCTCCGCTTTCATAATACACAGACTCTGTATTCTGATGTGCCGGAAAATGTGAAAAATCATGAATATATTTCATCTGTCCATAGGCAGTTTTATCTTCTTCTTTTACCTGCTCCAGTACATTTTCCTCTGATGCAGAAAATGCAGAAAGCTTTGCCGCAGCACGGTCCATTTTTCTTCGCATTACTTTCGTCGGACGCTTATCACCAAAGCAAAGATACAAAATACCACCAAACAAAGGAAACGCAGATATCGGAATGACCCAGGCAAGCTTATAAGCCGGATTATCGTCTTTGTTTATAATATACAAAACCACCAGTACACTGATAACCTCAAGCATAATATTTAATGGTCTGGAATAATCGATTAGTTTTGTAAACATACTGATTCCCCAAAGAACCTGAATCAAAATCAGGATTCCGACAACCACGATTCTCTTTTGAAATAATTTTAAAATTTTTGATATTAACATACCAATTGCACCTTTCACTCATTTCAGATGTACTGCCAAATATTACATGGTTTATTGTACCTTACGGACAATAAAAAGTCTAGTCAAACTAACATAAACTTTTATAACCTTTCTATTAATTTTTCAGATGTACTTTTTCTGTTTCTCCTGCATATACTGAAACTGAAACAAACCATTTGAGGTCGTATTTCATGGATTATTCAAAAACACATTATTACAAGTACACAAGCCCTGTTACTCAAAGACAGGTAAGATCCAATGTTCCCGTATTCGAAACCGATGACACGCCTGCAGCACCGGGAATGGGACCTGCGGGAACAGCCACTCCTGATTTGGAAGCAAATATTCCAAGCAACGGTACAACAAGCGGAGGACTTATGACTGATATCCCTGCAACACCGGGTGAGGGGCCGTTAGGAACACAGACTCCTTCTGTTCCTTCTACTCCTTCCGGAAGTATTACCATCCCTTTCCCTCCAATCAGCGGCAGCGGAAGTTCCAGCAGCTCAGGTACCAGCTCCGGCTCCAATATTCTTTGGAGTTACGTTTGGAGTACACCATTGTTCCAGAGTCTCTCCGCTGTGGCCCAGGCGCGCTTTTATAATGTCAATTCCATGATGGAGCCTGTTGACATTTATATCAATGGCCAGCTCGCAGTATCTGATCTTGACTACAGTGAATATACTGATTATCTGTACATTATTCCGGGTTACTACACCATTACCGTGTACCGCCGCACCAACCCGGGCTATCCAATCTTAAATACCCGTGTCAACTTTGTACGTAATTCTACCTGTATGGTAGCATTAATTGGTACCGTTGACAGTGCAGGCCTTCAATTTATCTGCTAAGAACAACATTCGAAACAAAAAAGTTCCAGGGGGAAAACTTCATGTTTTTCCCCTGGAACTTTTCTATTTCAATTTCATGGGCGTCTGCCCATAATAACAAGGAAATCCAACGGATTTTCAAGCTTTCTTCTTAGTAGCCAAAAGGATTAGAACAACAAATATAACAATGTGAGTATCAATCCAACACCAAACAACAGCAATCCGTACGACACACTTCTGCTCACCAAACTTACCGTCACATTTGCTTCCATGCTTCGAATTGCAAGCGAATCAACAAAAGACTTCTGAATCGGACGTTTTCTGCATACCGTCGCATTCAACAAATAAATCACACCATCCAGGCAGGAACCAATGGCATAAGTCAGTTCATTTCCCACAGCTACCGGACGATGTTTTCTCTTTGGCTTAAATACATGTCTGCCAAGGATAATCACAAAGAAATCCGTCATTTTATCCAGGACTCGGCAGAAGAACCCGCATACAAAAGGAAGGAAATGGCACACCACCGGCCGGTACAGATTCTTCTCCAAATCAAACCATTCCGGCAAACGGTTTACATACACCTTCACACCGTTTTCCTTTTTCATCAGCAATCCGCGTACGAAACCAAAATACAAAATCACGCCAACGCTGATGGAAATCACTGCGCCTTTCAAATTGGTCCAGGCGAAATAGTTCACCGGCCAATGATGTGATTCTACAACTGTAGTTTCCGTTAGCCTTGCAAACTGTGCCAGCCTATCCATTGTCTGATTTGGCAGTATTCCAAGTACCAAAAGAACTGCAGCAGGTATCAGCACGCAGAGCAGACTGCTCTTTTTGCATACCGGTGCCTGTTTTCCCCTTCCATCCTCAAGAAACACCGCTACATACAATTTTAACATATAAGCAAGCGTCATCCCTCCGGTTACAAGGAATAAAATTTCAGCTGTCTTTACAAACGGAAGCAGACTGCTCTGTCCGAGCTCAGCCATATATTCCACCATACTTTCATGAATCAGTGTTTTACTGATATAACCACTGCCAAGCGGAATTCCGGCAATGCTGTATGCACCGATAAAGAATGCCGTATGTAACAGCGGTTTATTCTTTCCATAGCCTCTGATTTCATTCAAATCCAAAGATTCCGTCTTCATAAATATTACACCGGCAGTCAAAAACAGAACCAGCTTAATCAAAGAATGGTTTACCATATGAAGCAATGTTCCGTTTATTGCAAGCGTAGATTCCTGTAACAACGTATACATCGAAATTCCCGTGATAATAAAGCCCATCTGGGATACCGAAGAGCATGCCAGCGTCCTCTTAAAATTCACAGAAAACAGAGCCAGAAATGCACCGGTAAACATAGTAGCAATACCAATTGCAAGCAAAGCAATTCCCCAGACTTCGTTGTGCATCATCCTCGTTCCCGTAACAATGAGGATACCGAAAATCCCCATCTTTGTCAGAATTCCGGACAAAACAGCCGATGCCGGTGCCGGAGCCACCGTATGTGCCTTCGGAAGCCAGACATGTAATAGGAACAGACCTGCCTTTGCGGCAAAGCCAACACAGATTAAGGCACTAGTCAAAAGTTCTCCCGCTCCTCCGTATAAATCGAGCAGGATTCCCATCAGCATAACCAGACCACTGATTACACCGATTCCAAGATACAGCTTTCCTGCATGAAGACTGTCTTTTTTCTCTGCCTGAATCACCCATACAAACGATGTAAATGACATAAGTTCAAAAAAGATAAAAGTTGTAAATAAATCTGCTGATAGTAATACGCCTGCCACTGCAGAAAGCGTTACCAGCCAGAAGAAATAATACCGGTTCCGGTTTCGCTCATGTCCCATATATTCTTTGGAAAAAACACTGCAGGCCAGCCACATCAGACAGGAAATCAACAGATAGGTCACACGGAACTTATCTGTCATAAAGCGAATCCCAAGGCCGCATATGTATTCTACTTCTGTAGAGTAAGCGCCTGCTCCTGTCACTTCAGCAAACACAAGTCCCACTGCACACACGGTTTCCAGAAGAGCCGTAATAATAACAACATAGTCTCTTGCAGCTTTGTTCTTTCTTCCAATCAGATAAGACAGAAACGCACCGGCGGTCGGGAGACATAACATAATCCAGATTAACATTTGATTCATCTACGTTCTCTCCTTTCCTACAAAAGCCCTGCAGCAATCTTTTCAAGGTATGCAATCAACGGATTGGAAAACATGCCTACTACCACAATTGTCACGCATAAAATAACCATAGGCACCTTCATAAAACCACCGCGAGGATCCTCAACCTGACGAACAGCCGCTTCATCAAAGCCAGGTCCCGGAAAATACGCTTTGATAACAACAGAAAACAGATACAAAGCCGTAAGTACCGCTGAAATAAGCAATACAAGAATGCCCACCCACGCAAGCGGATTGGACAGCTCTGCTGCAGCTGTAATCAAATTCCACTTACTGACAAATCCTGCTGTCATCGGCACGCCGACAAGCGCTGCTGAAGCGATAGTAAAGCATGCAAACACCACCGGCATCTTCTTTCCAAACCCAAACAGGTCATTCACATAATTCTTACCGGTTTTATATAAAACCGCACCCGCTACATAAAACAGGGTAATTTTAATGATTCCATGAAAAATCATATGCGAAACCGCACCAACCATACCGGCAGGTGTCATCAGTGCCGCCCCAAAAATCATATAGGACAGATTACTGATTGTAGAGTATGCCAGTCTTCTCTTAAAATGCTGCTCCTTTAAGGCCATGCCGGAGCCATACAGGATTGTAACCATTGCTGCCACCAAAACGACATATTGTACCCATTTTCCTGAAAGAAACTCGGTACCAAATACATAATAGGTCACTCTAAGAATGGCAAATGCACCGGAATTTACTACAGCAACTGCATGTAATAATGCCGTCACCGGAGTCGGAGCAACCGATGCGGTCGGAAGCCAGCCGTGGAACGGAAAAATTGCCGCCTTTACCCCAAAACCAAATACCATTAAAAGATACATCACCAGAAGAACATTCGTCTCCTGCGAAGTCAGTACCGGCATAAATCCTCCGAATTGGAAACGATTCACACCGCTGTAAACCGAAAGTACAATCATTCCGATAAAAGCAAACGCTGCACCGCCAATCGAGTACAATACATATTTTCTTCCCGCATAAAGGCTTTTATCCTTCATTCCATGCATAACAATCGGCAATGTAACAAGTGTCAAAAACTCATAAAAGAAATACATTGTCACAAGATTTGCCGCAAATGACACTCCTACCGTCACACCATACGTCATAAGATAAAATGTAAAGAATGTATTCTCTTTTCCCTCATGTTTCATATACTGCACAGCATACGAACAGGCAAGTGGCCATAAAAACGCAACCAGACACGCAAACACTCTGCCCAAGCCGTCAAATGCAATCTGAATCGGCATAGTTTCCGTAATTTTAAATATCGTAAAGCTTTCCGTTTCTCCCAAAAGAAAAGTCAACAGAAAAATAAAAAGCGAATTGACTGCAGATGCAGAAATCACATAGATTGCACGCGTTTTCCAGTTCTTAATCTTAAGGAGAAACAACAATGCACCCGCAAGAATCGGGAATACGACAGGTAATAACAATAACGCACTCATTCTCTCTCCTCCTTAAAATAATCCATTTATTACATCCGCTGTAATGCCGGTAATTCCTTGCGGAAACACACCGATAATCACTACAAGCGCTGCAAAAATAATCATTGGAAACAGCATCTTAACATTTGGTTCTTTTTTCGATAATGAATCATACGCAAATTCTTCACCAGGAAAAAATGCCTGAATCACAATAGAAACCAAATAACCGGCTGTAAGAAGCGCACTTAATAACAGCACAACCGGACCAAGCCAGTAAAAGATACGAAGCCCACTCTCCAATGCGCCCTGACACAAATACCATTTACTGATAAATCCACAAAACGGCGGAATCCCCACCATACCAAGTGCAGCAATTGCAAAAGTCCACATGGTTATCGGCATTTCTTTTCCGATTCCCGTCAACTCTTCCACTTTTGTCTTTCCGGTCCGGTAAATGATGGCGCCTGCATTTAAGAAAAGCGTACATTTCATTACCGAATGGCAAACCACATGAAGCAGCGCCCCCATCAGAGCTACCGGATGCATCAATGCAATTCCAAACAGAATATAGGATACCTGACTCACCGTAGAGTATGCCAGGCGCTTTTTCATTATCTGCTCTTTATATGCAAGCATAGATCCCATGAAAACGGTAATCAATGCCAGAACAAGAAATGCATACTGCACCCAGGTTCCCTTTAAATTATCCACACCAAAAAGGTAAAAAACCACACGGATTATGCCAAGCACTCCGGTCTTTGTGATAACTCCGGACAAAACAGCCGATGCCGGTGCAGGTGCCACAGGATGCGCACTCGGAAGCCAGCCATGCATCGGAAACATTCCTGCTTTTGTTCCAAAACCAAGAATCATAAGAAATGCTGCTATTAATAAAATTGTTCCTTTTTCCTCCGGAAGTCCTCCTGCAAAAATACCACCCGGAACAAAAGAAAGTGTTCCTGCTGTTCCATAAAGAATTGCAAAACCAAATACCGCAAGAGATGCTCCGGCAATGGAGTAAAACATATACTTCTTTGCTGCAAAAACAGCCTCTTTTGTCATTGTATGAAGCACAAACGGCACAGAAAGAAGTGTCATAAATTCATAGAACAAATAAAAGGCAACCAGATTTTCTGCCATAAATATTCCGTTCATTACACCCAATACAATCAGATAACATCCATAAAAACAGGCCCCGGATAAACTTCTGGTATGTTCCTCTTTGTGCTCGGTCTCCTCTTCGTGCTTCATGTATTCAAAAGAAAACACTCCCGTCAACAGCCAGACCACAGCCAAAAGTCCTGTAAATAACACCGACATGCTATCCATTTTTAACGCAACCGGGATATCCTTTGTCAGATACCAAAGGACTGCGGTATTCTCCTTTGCCCCCCAGGAAAGCACAGTAAAAGCAAGGTTGATAAGAAGTGTCAGAAACACCAGGATATTCCTGCTCTTCACAGTAAGCTTCTTTTTTAAGCAGAGTACAACCAGGCCGCATACAATCGGAAACAGCACCGGAAGTACTAATTGTACATTAATCATCCACTGATTCATCTTCATTGCGTCCTTTCCTATACAAACATTCTAAGTCCTGCCTGTATTCCGTCAATCACAATATCTGAGAACACCCCAAGGAATACATTCAAAACAATAAATCCCGCCATAACGGCAACATACAGCCAGGTTGGCTTCTTTGCCTTTTCTTTCTTTCCTCTTGGCGTATAGATACAAATAATTGCCTTAAAGAAATACCATGCATTCAGCACTGTACTTACCGCAAGTACCAGTAGAGTAACTATCATTTTTGTCATGCTGTTGTCCACCACTGCTGTTGCAAACAAAATCTTTGAAATAAATCCGCCAAACAAAGGAATACCAATCATGGCAATTGCTCCGGCCGTAAATGCAACGCCTGCAACTTTGTTCCGGTAACCTGAGCCGGTCAAGCTGCTCCATGCGGTTTCTTCATCCGATACTTCAACCAGACCACCAACAGAAATAAACAGCATCGACTTTACTGCCCCATGCACAAACATATGGAATACCGATGCAATTACACCGGCAACATTTCCAAGACCGAGTCCCATATAAATATAGCCAAACTGCGCAATTGAGGAATACGCAATCATCTTCTTTGCATCCTTTTGCATAATTGCATTTACAGACCCCATTACCATTCCGATTACACCGAATACAAACAAAATATCTGTAATTTTGTACTGCAGGACAACATCCCAGCCAATTACACGGAAGAATATCTTAATCAAAAGAAAAATATATGCTTTGGTTACCAGTCCGGATAATACAGCACTGGAGGTTGGTGTCGAATAGCCATGTGCATCCGGCAGCCAGGAATGAAACGGATACAGTGCACTTTTAATCGCAAGTGCTACTGTAATCAAGGCAATAATGACCGTCAACGGCTCCTGATACTGACCACTTTCAACCAAAACATCAATCGCCTCTTTCATATCACACATCAGAAGATGACCCGTAAGGTCATAAAGTAGTGTAATTCCGATAAGAAGCAGACCAGACCCGATTAAGCTCATAATCATGTATTTCGTAGAGGCAAGAATGGAACGACCGTTATTCTTCATCATAACCATACCGCATGCCGCAATCGTATTGATTTCTACAAATACATATGCCGTAAAAATATCATTCGTATAAACGAGTGCAAGTAAAGAGCTCATCAACAAGGCAATCAAGGTGTAAAATAAATTCTGTTTTCCCTCCGGCAAATCATGCTCTATGTATTCTTTTCCTGCTACAACGGACAATAACATTACGATAGAGAAAAAAAATGCCATCATACCTTCTAATACGCCTGCTCTGACCTCATTACCCCATGGTGCAGGAAAATGTCCCATCATATAAGTAAAACTCTCTCCTGTCACAATGGTATAATAAAGAACTGCCGCAGACATTGCCGTCACTGCCCCAAGTAAAATCCAGGATACAATTCTGGCTGCCTTTTTATTCAAAACAGAAGAAATAACACCCGTAAACAGACAGGCAACAATACTGAATAAAGGAAAATTCCAAATGAATCCCATATTATTTTCCCTCCTTCTGCACTGCTTTTGCAATTTCATCAATATCTAACGTATGATATCTGCGGTATAATCGGATCGTAAGTGCAAGCATTACCGATGTCACACTGACAGATACTACGATTCCTGTAAGTACCAGACCACTTGGCACCGGATTGATATATGCTTCTACAGAGGTAACTCCATCCACAACAATCGGAGCTTTTCTGCCTTCAATATACCCTTTTGCCGCCAAAAACAGATACACCGCCGTATCCATAATATTCAATCCCATGATTTTCTTAATCAGATTTTTGTGAAATAATAATGTTGTAAATCCGATTCCGAATAAAACCATGGAAACTGCTTCATAATAGTTCGTTAAAAGTCCGGAAAGTATTTCACTCATATCAGATACCTCCCTTTCTGAATAATGCATACAGGCTGTACATAGTACATGCCACCACCATACCGACACAAATGTTCAGCGGAAGAATCAGTCCTGCACTGAGTAAATCTCCCGGCGTCCCCGTAGAAATAATGCTCTCCAGATGGTTTGCTCCCGTAAAAAAAGAATATGTCTTTGAAAAAGCATAAAAACCAAGCGCAATGACAGAAATTGCAGAAAATGTCTTTGCTGTAAAAAAGCGGCCTGTCTTCTGAAAACCATATGCATTCAGATAAACAATGAGTCCTGCACCTATAATTGCACCACCGGAAAATCCACCGCCCGGTGAAATATGTCCATTAAACACAACATAAATACCAAACAACATGATAATCGGAACCAATACCTTTGCTACCGTCTGCAAAATAGCATCATTCTTTGGTTCATACAACCGGTCGTTTGTCTCTGCCTCTTTCCTAACCTCTTCCGATTCTGTTCCATCCAGACGAAGCAAAATCATGACACAGCATACTCCAAGAAACAATACATGAGACTCTCCAAGGGTATCAAAGGCACGGTAATCAAGAATCATACCCGCAACAATATTCACCGCTCCGGTTTCCTCCATACCTTTTTCAATATAACGTTCTGCTACTTCGTTATTGGTCGGATTATCTGTTCCACCAAAGGACGGCAATTCCGCCACCGTAACCAGCAAAAGCGCAATCATTGCAATACAAATCACACCGGCTACCAGGTTGTATATTTTTCTGAAATACTGGACACCCTTGGTTTCCGGCCACTCTTCATATTGTGAAAGCATAGTGTCAGCCTTCTCTTTTCTGCGGTTCCATTCCACCTCTTCAAAAAACTCATCATGAATCCGCTGTGTTGTCGCTTCTGTTTCTACCTCATATCCGGCTTCTTCTGTATGATTAGTCTCATCCCCATTGATAAAATGAACCAGTCTCCGCCATAATGTATGTTCATAATCTTCCCTAATCCTGCTCATTGTTTTCATCCTTTCTGTCGTCCATGGCATGAATCTTCTTTAAGGTAACAAAGAACAAAATACTGGTAACCCCTGCTCCTACCGCTGCCTCCGTAATTGCAAGATCCGGTGACTCAAGGAGAAGCCAAATTACCGACATAATTACACTGTATGCCATAAAAACAACAATCGAGGTCAACAAATTCTTTGCAAGACATACGTATAACGCACAAATAATCAATCCAACAAATAAAAGAAACGTAAAAACTTCCATTATTTTTCTACCTCGCATTCTTTTTCAATTTCCTCATTCGTTGCCACTTCAAGGCGTGCAATCAGATGACTGCTCACCGGGCTTGCAAGCCAGAGCATGCAGATAATAACCAAAAGCTTTAATGTTGTAAAGGAAATTCCATAGATTACTGCTACCCCAAGAAGAGAAATCATCAGAGCCAGAGTATCGCACATTGCTGCCGCATGCATCCGGTTTAACACATACTTAAACTTAAACACGCCAAATGTTGCAATACATGCAATTCCAACTCCAACAAGTAATAGAACCATTGCAATCAGATACTTTAGTACTTCCATTATTTATCTTCGCCTTCTTTCTCTTTTTTCTGATGGTGCTCTGCATAAACTCCCATGTATACCTTGGTCAATACTACTACAGCCAGGAAACTCAGCATTGCATAAAGAATTGCAACGTCAACCAGATACTCCTCATGCAGCAGTACAGACACAATTGTTATAATAATAATGGTCATTGTGCCGGTCATATTTATGGCAACAATACGGTCTGCAATTCTTGGACCGAGAATGGCACGAACCAGGCATGCCAGAATACAGATGGCCAAAATACACAGACAGATAACCAAAAAACCATGAAATATTGTTTCCATCTTATCTTTCCTCCTTTGTACCTTCCATTTTGTGAAGCTTCTTTACAAAAATAGAATCATCCATTCCTTCGGACAATTCTTCATCCAGACAATGCACCACATACTCATCTTCCGTTAACGAAACCGTAATTGTTCCCGGTGTCAGCGTAATGCAGTTCGCCAATACGACACGACTGATTTCATTTTTCAAATCCGTCTTAAAATGCACAATTTTCGGCTGAATTTCATACTTACTGCTCAAAATAAAGTGAATCACCTGCGTATTCGCCTTTATCACTTCTACAATCACTGTAAAAAAATATCCTACCAGCTGACCAATCTTTTTAAAAGCCCGCAAGTCGCTCTTTATACTATATCCCATATAGCGGCAGACAAACCAGTACAGTGCTGCGCAGATTACTGCCCCGATACCAAATATCTCCCACGTAAATTTCCCATTAAAAATTATCCACAAAATCAAAAAAACAACATACATATTATTTCCTCCGGTACTCTTCCGATTTGTTCGGATTTATCTTCATAAAACCTTGTACATTTTACCCCTTTTCCTCTTAATAATCAAGCCTTTCCTCTTTTCCCCTTGAATTCTTTACCGCCTGTTTACTCCTTACTCAAATATTGCTTCATGTTCTTTAATGCGCTCTTTTCCAGACGTGAAACCTGCGCTTGTGAAATATGAATTTCCTCTGCCACCTCCATCTGGGTTTTTCCCTGGAAAAACCGCATTTCTATAATATTTTTTTCTCTTTCTCCCAGTTTTCCCATTGCCTCTTTAATCGACAAATCCTCTACCCAGTTTTCTTCTCTGTTCTTTTTATCACTAATCTGGTCCATCAGATAAAGCACATCTCCGGAATCTGAATATACCGGCTCATATAAAGACATCGGTACCTGTATTGCATCCAGGGCATTTAATATCTCTTCCCTCGGCAGCCCTGCTTCCTTTGCAATCTCATCGATTGTCGGTTCTCGATCCATTGATTTTTGCAGCATATCCTTTGCATATAAAGCCTTATAGGCAATATCCCGCAGTGAACGGCTGACCCGGATAGAATTGTTGTCCCTTAAATATCTCCTGATTTCACCGATAATCATCGGAACTGCATATGTTGAGAATTTCACTCCCTGTGTTAAATCGAAATTGTCAATCGCTTTCATTAAACCGATACACCCTATCTGAAACAGGTCATCCACATTTTCACTGCTGGAAGAAAACCTCTGGATAATGCTCAGTACAAGACGTAGATTTCCTTTAATGTATTCTTCTCTGGCCTCTGTATTTCCCTCTTTTATTTTTAAAATTAACTCTTCCTTTTCGGTTGCCTTCAATAAAGGAAGCTTTGCCGTATTCACTCCACATATTTCTACTCTGTAGCCAGCCATTGTAAATAACCTCCTGTCACTTTCTACAGTAAATCATTTACATTTTGACCTGTATTTATTCGCACAGATCAGCTGAATTTCAAAATCTCATGTTTCAGACGTTTCATAATCTTTTTTTCCAGCCTTGAAATATACGATTGGGAAATTCCAAGAATATCTGCCACTTCCTTTTGTGTCTTTTCCTTTCCATCCGGCATGTCAAGTCCAAAGCGCATATTGATGATGGTCTGCTCCCTTGCATTCAAGCATTTTAATGCCTGCTTCAGCATTTTTTTGTTTGCTTCTTCCTCCATATTTTTATAAATGCCATCCTCCTCCGTTCCAAGGATATCAGACAGAAGGAGTTCATTCCCGTCCCAGTCTACGTTCAGCGGCTCATCAATGGATACCTCCAGTTTTGTTTTATTGTTCTTTCTTAAATACATCAGAATTTCATTTTCAATACAGCGCGATGCATATGTTGCAAGCTTGATATTTTTACCCGGATTAAAGGTATTGATTGCTTTCATCAGACCAATGGTTCCAATAGAAATTAAATCCTCCACACCAACTCCCGTATTGTCAAACTTTTTCGCGATATAAACGACCAGTCTCAGGTTGCGTTCTACAAGCGTAGATTTTGCCTGTTCTCTCTCATCCCCGCATAATTTCTCAATTTCAATGAGTTCTTCGTCCGCTTCCAGTGGCGGAGGCAGCACCTCTGCGCCTCCTATGTAGTGAATTTCCCCTTTACTTCCAAATAGCAGTTCCCGGATGCTCGTCACCATCCGAAACATTATTTTATCCTGCACCATAATCTTAATTAACATGTTTTCCTCCTATATTTCTTCCAATAATCCACAATGAAAAATGACCTGATACTCTTTCCCCTTATACAGACTTTCTTTTGTGGCAGCGGCAATCACTTCATGAAAAACCAGCTTCTTTTCCTGCCATTTTATGCTGACACTGTCAAACATTACTCCTTCCAGCATTCCATTTGCCTTTCCGACACTGTGATACGGAATATACTGAAGCTTTTCCGGATGACATTCCTTACAGCACATCACAATGTCTTTCATCATACGCTCATCCACCAGAATGACAGGTTTATGAAAAAAAGGATCATATAACCGGTTCCCGGTGTCAATCAGTGCGGTTGCAAACATCTTTCTGTCTTCAAATTCCAGCACGGTTTTCACCTTCATATGTTCTTCCTTCCACTGCATCCTGCACTGTCTTTCCAATGCAGTGCATGCAAGGAAGCAGGAAATTGCGACAAGCAGAACAACCGGCAGTTGTGTTCTTGTCGTACTTATCGCAAACACTGCTGTCTGAATTCCTCCCACACACATTCCCGTCAGAAAAAAAAGAAAAAGATGCCAGAGTACCTTTCTGTTTCCGAATGCCAACATATTCCCTAGAAACAAAAACGGAATATGCAACAGAAATACAGCCCTGCTTTCTGTTATAAAATACAACAGAAGCAGTCCACTGCTGACTCCCGCTTCCAGAAAAGCCGCAAGAACACATCGTATCATCCGATAGGTTCTTGTCAGCTTCCTCACCAGAAAAATCACCAGCAGATTCATCCAGAAATTCAATAAAAAAAATAAATCTATGTACACAATACAGTCCACAAGTCACCTCCTGCATGTACAGTATAGCTCTATTCCTGCGCATATTTTGTCAAATCAAGGAACGGACTTTTGCAACTTATCGACAAAATTCACAAAAAAAAAGCACGACTCCTTTTGTAAGAAATCGTGCTCCTGAAAATGCAATCTATTATTTGTCTTTGTTCTTTCTTAAAAATTCCGGTATTTTAATTCCAGCTCCGTCCGGTGCTGCCGGTGTGGTGTTAGCCGGTGTAGAATAAGTCGGTCTCACACTCTGACCTGCCGGCTGCTGTGATGTATACTGTGATTGGGAACCGAACTGACCCGCCGGCTGCTTAAAACTAAATCCGCTGCTTTGAGGCTGTGTTGTCGTCTGCCCCGGCTGTCTTAAACCTGCTCCATAAGGTGTAGCCCCCATCTGTGGTCTGCCTGTCTTTAAATTATAATCAAATTTGGATTCCAGGCCACCACCAAGACCAAACGATGTTCTTGCAAATTCCGGTGCAGGCTGAGGCGTTGCTTCCATACCTGTTGCAATAATCGTAATTGTAACAAATTCCGGAACACTCATATCATCAACCGTACCGAAGATAATATTGGCATTCGGACCTGCAAGACTCTGAACATAGCTTGCTGCCTCATTTGCTTCCGCAAACGCAATATCACCGGAAATATTGATAATAATATTCTGCGCACCGTCAATCGTTGTTTCAAGAAGCGGACTCTGAATTGCCTGTTCAATCGCAATCATACATCTGTCTTCACCGCTACCTGTACCGATACCGATATGTGCAATACCCTTGTCCCTCATGACAGACTGTACGTCTGCAAAGTCAAGGTTAATGGAACCTTCTTTATTAATCAAGTCTGTAATACCCTGCACGCTCTGCTTTAATACTTCATCCGCACGCTCTAATGCTTCGGACATCTTTGTATGCTTGTCCACAACAGATAAAAGTCTGTCGTTTGGAATCACAATTAAAGTATCTACATTATGACGAAGACGCTCAATACCATTCAACGCATTCTCCATACGTCTGGTACCTTCAAACTTAAACGGTTTTGTTACAATGCCGACTGTAAGGATACCCATTTCCTTTGCAAGTTGAGCAACTACAGGCGCTGCACCGGTACCGGTACCGCCACCCATACCACAGGTAACAACAACCATGTCTACATTTCTAACTACATCCGCAAGCTCCTCACGGCTTTCCTCTGCCGCCTTCTCACCCTTTTCCGGGTCAGCGCCTGCTCCAAGTCCTCTGGTCAGCTTCTCACCAATCTGAATGGTCTGCTGGGACTTGCAATTTCTTAACTGCTGCTTATCTGTATTTACACATACAAATTCAATTCCTGTAATACCGGAATTAATCATACGGTTTACTGCGTTATTTCCTGCACCGCCTACGCCTACTACCAATATTCTTGCTGCTGCTTCCGGCTCACTTTTTGTAATCTCGATCACGGGTGCTTCCTCCTTTTATCATATCTATATGGTTTTTCTTTCTATCCATATATGAAATTTACAATATCTTGTAGAAAATTATATTTTCCCTAATATATCTATACTATATAATATATAGATAAATTTCATATTAATCAAGCACATTTTTTATTTTTTTCTACTTTTTTTCGCATAAGAGAATAAATCTATTGTTTTAATATAACATCCGGATTCTCTTTGCTGTAATTTCTCATATCCAAAGTACCGCTTCGCTCTCCTGCCACAGCCAGAATCCCCTTTAATGCCTGCAACGGTTCATCATAGGAAGTGCGCTTTCCAAGCAGTATTTCAAGCATTCCCGATGATAGCGTCACCTGATAATCCGAAGAAAATGTAATCTTTTGAATTGTCAGACCATTTTCCTCTATCAGCCTTGTCAGCTCAAGTATGGTATCAAACAGGCTCTGTTTCTGAATTTCCAGCTTTTGATACAGCACAAGTTCCTTAAATTCCAGCCCTTCCACAATCGGCACATCTTCTATCAGAGTTTCTGCACTTTCTACCACAATACCGTCCTTGTCAAAGTACAGATACCGCCCCATCAACATAATGCATCCGACTACCCTTTTCTCATGCACGATAATCCTAACCGAATTCCGATTCTGGTACCGTATCTCGTATGTTTCAATAAACGGGATCTCTTCCTTTTGAAAGGTATCCATCAGACAAAAATACGGTGTCCAGGTTGTCAGAAACGAACCCTGCAGTTTTTCACTCATCTCTTCTTCCGAATATCTGGTCAAGCCTTCATAGGATATGTTTTTTAACCGGAACAGGTTATAGCCCCATACAAGGACTGCCATAAAAAACAGGCCCCCAAGTATAGCGGACATTTTTATCAGCTGCCGCTTTAGCTCTTTTGTAATCTTCTCATTATCACTCATTTTAACCTATTCCCCTGTTCTTGCAGAGATACCGAGTGCAACTCCCATTTCTGCAAGCAGAAACAGCAACGCACTGCCTCCATAGCTTACAAAAGGAAGCGATACACCGGTGGCCGGAATTGTATTAGTTACCACGGCAATATTCAAAATCACCTGAACCCCTATATGAGCCATAATTCCTGTCACAACAAGGCTTCCGAACAAATCCGGCGCATTACTTGCAATCACATACAGTCTCCACAACATAAGCAGATATAACATAATGATTGCAATTGCTCCGACCAGTCCCAGCTCCTCACATATTACGGAGAAAATCATATCATTGTGAGATTCCGGAATAAATCCCAGTTTCTGTACACTGTTTCCAAGACCCTTTCCAAGAAATCCTCCGGATGCAATCGCATACAGTCCCTGCAGAATCTGATATCCTTTCTCATGCGTTTCCACATTAAGCCATGCATCAATACGTGTGGCACGGAATCCATCTCCCAGAAAAATATACGCTGCCACAATCAGCGGAAACACCACTGCGCACACACCGTAATACCATTTTTTCCGGCTGGTAACAAAACAAATTACCACAAAAATCCCACACATAATGAGGGCCGTACTCAAGTTTTCCAGAGCTACCAGAACAATCAACGGTGCAACTCTCAGAAAAGCAAGAATAAATCCACGGAAATAATCCAGTCTCTTTGGTGCAAGATACGCAATACATGCCGTAAACACAATAATGCACACTTTTGTTATCTCCGACGGCTGGAAGCTTCCAATAAACGGTATTTCAAGCCATCTCTTTGCACCCTTGATTTCTTCTCCGACTACAAGAACAAGTATCTGTAATCCAAGGCACAATGCATAAAACAAAGTAACCAGTCTCACCCTGATATACGGGAGTCTCTTTGTCACAAAAACATAGCCAACCCGTGATACAAAAAATGCCACCAAAAGCATCACTCCGATGCCAAGAATTGCAAACAATCCCTGCTTTCGCAAATATAACGTCGGATCATTATACATTTTTGCAGCATTATAATAGCTGGTACTGTAAACCATAACCAACCCGAAAATCACCATGAAAATAGTCAAAAAAAGCAAACTATAGTCAATCGAATGATATTTTTTTATCTGAATTACCTGATTTTCACGGTCTGACATAGTTACCTCTTTCCTTACTCTTTGATACCCATTACATATTCCTTGAACACTCTTCCGCGTTCTTCATAGTTCTTAAACATACCCCAGCTTGCACATGCCGGAGAAAGCAATACAGCATCTCCTGCCTCTGCGTTTTCTTCACAGAACTGCAGTGCTTCCTCAAATGTATCCTTTAATATCACTGATGGGACTCCCATCTTTTTTGCTGTCTCTGCAATCTTTTCCTTTGTCTGGCCAATCAGTACAAAATGCTTCACTTTTCCATCAAAGGCAGAAATCCACTCATCATACTCAGAGCCCTTATCATAGCCTCCGCCGATCAAAAGCGTCGGTCGGCTCATCGCCTGAATTGCCTTAATCGCCGCATCCGGATTGGTCCCTTTAGAATCATTATAATATGCTACGCCCTTTTTCGTCGCCACATATTCAATCCTGTGCTCTACCGCATGAAACCCTGTCAGTCCTTTTCGGATAGCTTCCAGGGGAACCCCAGCGCAAATGGCTGCCCCAATCGCTGCCATCGCATTTTCATAATTGTGCTTTCCGATGATATTTAACTCATCGGTACGGCAAATTTCTGTTATATCACCATGCTCCGCGTACAAAATACGATTCTCTTCCAGGTAAAGGCCGGTTTCCAGCCTGTGGTCACCGGAAAACCAAAGAATCTGACAGGAAAGCTCTTTTGAAAGCTCCCGAAGCATCGCATCTTCATAGTTCAGAATACAGGTTTTGGCTTCATCCTGCCACAATGCCACATTTAATTTGGCTCTTCCGTAATTTTCCATGGTATAATGACGGTTTAAGTGATCCGGTGTCAGATTAAGAATCATACTGACCTCCGGCTGAAAATCCGCCTGCACCGTCTCCAGCTGGAAACTGCTCAATTCTGCAACCGTTACCGAATCCTCCGTTGTTTTCTCTACCAGTTCGGTATACGGTATTCCGATATTTCCAACTACAAACACCTCATGAAAATACTGTTTCATGATTTCTCCTGTAAGTGCAGTCGTCGTTGTCTTACCGTTGGTTCCTGTAATACCAATTAACATGCCCTTCTCAAACTGATATGCAAGCTCAATTTCCCCCCAGACCGGAATCCCTTTTTCCTTACATTTCAAAACAAACTCAAGATCGGTCGGAACCCCCGGACTCAGCACAAGAAGCTCTGTGTTTTCCATCAGCTGCTCTGTGAACTCTCCACAGACAATTTTCACCTCATTGCCTACCTTTTGTACGGTTCCTTCTATATCCATCGCTTTATTGCCGTCATACAGCGTAATCTGTGCACCATGTCTTCTAAGAAGTCCGACTGCAGCAATCCCACTGATGCCACTTCCTACTACTGTTACCTTTTTATTCTGCAACATTTTCGTTTCCTCCCGATTTTATCATCGATTATCCTTAACAATCATACCATATTTCAAAAAATCTGCAACTGCTATCCTTCTTCTCCTGTAATTTCTGCTTCAATACCAAGATACGGAAGCACCATTTCAAAAACCTCTGCCATAACCGGTGCGGCAATCGTACCTCCGTAGTACAGACCTTCCGGTTCATCAATAATAACCATGGCAATCACTTCCGGGTCATCTGCCGGAGCAAAACCAATAAACGAAGCGATATATTGATTACTGCTTCTTGGCAGTTTTTCAGAGGTTGCGGTCTTTCCTCCGATACGGAACCCTGCAACAAACGCTTTGCTTCCGGTACCCTCTGATACCACCTGTTCCAATAAAAGCTTCATGGTTTCTGAAGTTTCCTTGGAAATCAGTCCGTTCTCTCCTGTTCCGTCGATTGTTTTTATAGTATCACCCGCAGAATTGACAATCCGGGTTACAAAATGCGGCACAATTTTTGTACCACCGTTAATTACTGTACTCACTGCCGACATCAGCTGCAGTGGAGTAATCTGAAATGACTGACCAAAAGAAATGGTAGCAAGCTCCACTTCCCCTACATTTTCTTCTTTATGCATAATGGAGCCTGCTTCGCCCGGAAGATCAATTCCCGTTTTTGAAAACAATCCAAGCACCTGAAAAGTCTCGTAGAGCCTTTCTACCCCGAGTCTTGCCCCAATTTCCATAAAGGATGGATTGCAGGAATTCATAATTGCCTCCGTGAAACTCTGGGAACCATGTCCGGTTGTCTTGTGACAATGAATTCTCCGGTCTGCCACTATCCTGTACCCCGGGCAGTAAAACCGGTCATTCACAGACAATACCCCATGTTCAAATGCAGCGGTGGCAGTAACAATTTTAAATGCCGAACCCGGCTCATAGGTGTCACTGATGCAGGAATTTCTCCACATCCGGTTTAACAACTGTGTTTTCTCTTCTGTGGTCAGCTCCTCCAACGCCACCCCATCCAGATAAAAATCCATCAGCTCATACGGTTCATTTAAGTTGTATTCCGGAGCATTTACCATGGCATAAATCTCACCATTATTCGGATTCATCAGAATCAGGCTGACATTCTTTGCTCCTTTGGCTTCCAACACCTTTTCTGCTGTCTGCTCGCAATAACTTTGAATCACCATATCAATTGATGTATACAGACTGCTTCCCGTAACCGGTGCAACCCGTGTTTCTGCCATATCTGCGATTTCAATTCCCTGCGCAGTAGTCATCGTGAGTATTTTCCCGTTGATTCCTTGCAACCAATTATCATAGGTTACCTCAAGTCCAAGGATTCCCTGATTATCACTTCCTGTAAATCCAAGCACTTTAGATGCCAGTGTATCATACGGATAAAACCTTTTATAGTCTTCGTCCACCATTACACCGTCCAGCTCATAGCTGCGAATAATATCTGCCGTTTCTTTCTCCACATTTGTTTTAATGATCTCAATTGAAGATACTTTTTCCACACGTTTTCTGACATAAGCTTCACTCAGACCAAGTTCTTCACAGAGTACGGAAATCACTGTTTCTTTCTCTGTCAGCTGACTGTGAATGACCGATATCGTACATACCGGTTTGTTGTCCGCTAAAATCACACCGTTTCTGTCATATATTTTTCCCCGCTCCGCCTTTATCACACGTTCTCTCTCATGCAGCTCCTGCGCTGCCGCATAAAGATGCTCCGGAGAAATTATCATCAAATAAAATATTCGGACCATCAAAAGCGTTGAAACAAGGAAAACGACAAAAAGGACAAGAAAAAGACTTCGCTTCTGAAAGGTTTTCAAAAGAGCCATATTTTTACTCGCATTCTTTTCTTATCCTTTATTGTATTCTGTTCTCTTCAGTTGTATGAAACACTCACTCTGTAATCTCTACGTTTTCGGTGATAACGTCCGTTGTTGCTTCATCATTCTCCGGAAGATAATCCGGGTTATCCGTCTCATTTATCAGGATATCCTCTTCATCCACCGTTTCAATATAATACTTAATTTCTCCTTCCGGATAAATCTTCAGATAAGGAAGTGCTTCCTCCAAAATTGAAGCTGCAAGCGTAGATGCGGTAGACGACTTTGACATCAGTGTCTCGTCATGTGCCTCATCAACGACCACATAAATTACAATTTTTCTATCCTCGTTTTCAACAAAACCAAGGAACGAAACCAGATTTTTTCCGGCATCTCGCGGATATTTCTGTGCGGTACCGGTCTTTCCTCCAATCAGATAGCCTTCAATCTGTGCTTTCTTTGCCGTACCGTCTGTTACAGTCAGATACATTGTTTCCCTGATAAAATCACTGGTATCTAAAGAAACTGTCTTTGTAACTTCCACCGGATTTATCTTTTTAATTGTTGCTCCATCCTCATTCTTCACTGCCATGACAACATGCGGTTCATAGTAAATCCCACCGTTAATAAGTGATGAAAAAGCGGCCGCCATCTGTACCATATTTACCGTAAACGACTGACCAAAGCTGCTGGTTGCTAGCTCTGTCTGATTCAGATTATTGAGAGCAATCAGTTCTCCTGCTGTTTCGCCCGGAAGATCAATCCCCGTCTTCATCCCCATCAGGAAATGCTTCTGATACAGATAGAACATATCTCTTCCTTCCGCTGCTGCTATCTGCATTAAGGCATCATTACAGGAATACATCAAGGTCTGTGCAAGACTAATCTTTCCATGTCCCCATGTATTACTGCATCGGATTGTAATCGTCTCACCGAAGTATTCTTTACCGTCGCATACATATTCCGAATCCGGATTTGCTATATACTCTTCCAAAGCAGCCGCAACCGTAAACGGTTTAAAGGTTGAACCCGGCTCAAATGCATCACTGATACAATAGTTCCTCCAAATGTCATACATGGCATTCAGTTTTTCCCCGGAACTCATTTGTTCCAGCTCTTCTTCTGTATAAAACATAGATAAATCTCGCGGAGCATTCAGATTATAGCTGTAATTGGACTGCATTGCCAGAATCTCACCATTTTCGGCATCCATCATAACAACGCCCACATTTTCAGCACCGACTTCATCCAAAAACGCTTCTACATACTTTTGTACTACCCGCTGAACATTGACATCAATCGTTGAAACAATTTGATTTCCGTTCACTGCTTCTTTTACTGTTTTCTGAATATTCAGGCTTGCATCATAATAACCGTAGGTACGTCCGTTCGTTCCAATCAGTTCGTCATTATAATACTGCTCAATCCCGTAAGTACCTTCATCTGCGGACACCGTGAACCCGATAATATGGGACGCAACACTTTGGAACGGATAGGTTCTTTCATATTCCTCTTCAAACCACACACCCTTGATTTTTTCTTCCTCTTCTGCCGGAAGCTTCGCAACATAAGTCTCAAACGCTTCTTTTTCAATATAGCTGATTTTCTTTTTTAAAATTACGTATGAGCTGCTTTTCTTTTCTATCAAAATAGAACGCAGTTCCGACTCATCCAGACCGTACACTTCAACCAATGCATTTACGGTTGGATCCACATTTTCCTCTTTTGACAAAAGCACCTTCGGATCCAGAATCAGATGGTACACCATATTACTGGATGCCAGCACCTGTCCGTTTCTATCGAGGATATCCCCACGCTTGTACGGAATCACGGAGGACACATAGCTTTGCTGTGCCAATGCACTCTTTTCATACTTATCTTCTCCGGATAAAAATGCCAGCCGTACAATTAAAACAAGACAAAAGAACGCAAAGAGCCCGTAAACAAATTTCAGGCCTCTCCGCATTCTTGGTGTCAATGTTTTTATTTTCTTTTTCCTTTGTCCCGTTTTACGCTCCATAGTTCCTCTCAACTTTTACTTCTCCGGAATATCCTGATATTGTCTGAAATATCCCGAGTTCCCTTGATCATAATAAACCACTTCATTATTATTTGGGTAAACCATACCAAGCACACCGACTGCCATCTGATAAATGTATTCTAAATCGGTAATTTCATTTTCAAGGACAGCTTCCACTGCATCGTTTTCCTTGGCAGCCGACGTAATTTCTTTTTCCAGGGCCGCAATGGACTTATTTAACTGTGTAATATCAGACTGCACCATCAGATAGCTGATACACATATATAAGGTTGCACAAATAGTCGCCCCCAAAAGAACCATCGCAAAAATATCCGCACCGATTCCCACTGCTCTCTTTGGCTGCTGCTGTGGTCTCTCTACAATTCGCGGACGCGGGGTTTCCTGCTGTTCCCATTCCGGTCTGATTTTTCTGGCCGCAGAAGTATTTTCATATTCAAATCCGTATGTATACTTTCTTTCTTCCATATCTCTTTCCCTATACCTTTTCAAAAATTCTTAGTTTTGCACTTTTCGAACGCGAATTATACTTCAGTTCCTCTTCTCCCGGCAAAATTGGTTTTTTCGTAACTACTTTTCCTTTACTTTTCTTTCCGCAGACACAAACCGGAAACTCAGGTGGGCAGGTACAAGGGTTTTCGTTTTCCCTGAACTTCACCTTTACAATTCTGTCTTCTAACGAGTGGAACGTAATCACACACAACCTTCCACCCGGCGCAAGCAGGTCAATCATGGTATCCAGCGTGTTTTCAAGCACATCCAGCTCCCTGTTTAATTCAATGCGAATAGCCTGAAATGTCTTTTTTGCAGGATGACCGGTATTCATTCTGATTTTCGCAGGAATCGCCGCCTTGATTGCCTCTACTAACTCAAACGTTGTTTCTATTGGCTTTTCATTTCTCATTCTGACAATATGCTTTGCAATATTCTTTGCGAACTGATCTTCTCCGTAATCCCTGATCATGCGAAACAGCTCCATCTCTGAATATCCGTTCACAATGTCCTTCGCGGTCTTTTCCATGCGGTTGTCCATTCTCATATCAAGCGGTGCATCCACTTTGTAAGTAAATCCTCTTTCTGCCGTATCCAGCTGATAAGAAGAAACGCCAAGGTCCAATAAAATTCCGTTTACCTTGTTAATGCCCTGTGCACGAAGCACATCAGCCATGGCTTCATAATTGCTCCGGACCACGGTAACAAATGAAAAGTCAGAAAGCCGTTCTTTTGCGGTGGCAATGGCATCTTCATCCTGGTCAATGCCTATAAAACGCCCTTGACCCTTCATCAATGCACAGACATGACTGGCATGTCCTGCGCCACCTAATGTACCGTCCACGTAGATGCCTCCCGGTCTGACACAAAGACCATCTATTGTCTCATCCAGTAATACGGAAATATGCTTAAACTCTTTTCCCTTGTTTTCCATCTTATCTGCTCCCTGTCCTAAAAGCTCAAATTATATTCAGACATGCGTTCTGCAATTTCATCCATATTGTCATAACAATCGTTCTTTTCCCAGCGTTCCTTACTCCAGATTTCTATTTTGCTGAGTACTCCGACAAACACAACTTCCTTTTCCAGTCCCGCCTGCTGACGAAGCTTTGCCGGAATCAGGATTCTGCCCTGCTTGTCCACATCGCAGGAACTGGCACCTGCCATAAAGTAACGCTGTAACTGTCTTCCGTCCTTATTCCCCGGAATACCTTTCAAGCCGACCACGAAATTCTCCCATTCCTCATTGGAATATACAAAAAGGCAGCCGTCCAGTCCCTGGGTCACAACAAAATTATCGCCCAACTGTTCTCTGAATTTGGACGGAACAATAATTCGTCCCTTTTCATCAATTGTGTGATTATACTCACCCATGAACATACGACTTCACCACCTTTCTGTCTTTTGTATCCGGTACCTTGCAGGGGCTATTTTACTCCATTTTGTACCACAACTCCCCACTGCCTACCACTTTCACCCCTATTTTACCCCACTTTACACAAAAAAGCAATAAAAATATAGAAAAAAGCATAAAAAAAAGAGGCATACCTCAAAAAGATATGCCATCTTACCATTCTATTAATCATCATCCTCTGTAAAGAAATTTTTCGGAAGATTTTTCAACTCCGTATGTTGCCTCTGATGACAGTTGAACCAGACATAAAGCCCAAACACTGCTGTCGTTATTGAAAAAATCTGCTCCCATGTCACCCATCCGGCCACTCTAACCACATCCAGACGGATGAATTCCATCACAAAATTCAGTATACTGTACCCCACCAAATATGTTCCAAGTACAATTCCATAAATCTTCTGCTTCTTGTATACGATTGCAACAACAGCATACAAAACAAGCAATGCGAGAATTTCATATAAAAACAACGGATGAACCTGTAAAAATCCTCCCACTGTCATACCAGAACTCTCCGCCACTGCAGCGGCATGTATTCCCACATCCTTCACTGCTACCTGCATTGCAAACTTTCCATCAGAAAAGGTTCCCAGATTTGTTCTCCCGAAAAAGTCACCCACTTTTCCTAAAATCTGTCCAAGTACTACACCCAGCAAAGCCGTATCGCAGGTTTTCAGCCATGAAATGTTTCTCTTTCTGCAATAGACATACGATACCATGAGTCCTACTGTGAGCGCACCCATAAAAGACATTTCACCCTGGTTCAACGCGAACATCTGGGCGGGATGATTCTTATAATAGCTCCAGCGAAAAACCACATAAGCAATTCGCGATCCAAGCACGCTTAATGCAACCACCTGGATTGCCAGATCAAGATACATCTCTGCATTCTGTTTTGTTTTCTTTGCCAGACCTTCCACAATAAACAGCCCAAGGAACAACGCAAGCGCTATCAAAATCCCGGAAAAAGAAATCGTAATTCCAAAAATTTCAATTCCTTCTTTCAAATATTCCATTCCAAGATTAAGCCCCGGGAATCTTACTGCCCCGTCTGATGTCAGCCATATACTCAAATATATTTACCTCAAATAATTAAACGTTAAAACGGAACAATACAACATCTCCGTCCTGTACCACATACTCTTTACCTTCTGAGCGAACCAGGCCTTTTTCCTTGGCCGCATTAAAGCTTCCACACTCTGTCAGATTGTCATAGCTTACAATCTCTGCACGGATAAATCCGCGTTCAAAGTCGCTGTGAATCTTTCCGGCTGCCTGCGGCGCCTTTGTACCTCTTGTAATTGTCCAGGCTTTTGTCTCCTTCGGACCCGCTGTCAGATAACTGATTAAACCAAGCGTATGATAGCTTGCGCGAATCAGCTTTTCAAGACCGCCTTCCTTTAATCCGAGCTCATCCAGAAATTCTTTCTTTTCTTCTTCCTCTAACTCAGCAATCTCCTGCTCAATCTGTGCACAGATAACGAACACTTCCGAACCCTCTGTTGCCGCATACTCCTGCACCTTCTTTACAAGAGGATTGGACGCCCCATCATCTGCAAGATCATTATCCTTTACATTGGCGGCATAAATTACCGGCTTGCCCGTTAACATATTATACTGGGAATAAAATTCTTCCTCTTCCTCATCCAGAAGTTCAAACGTTTTTGCAAGCTTACCATCCTCAAGATGCTTCATCAGACGTTCCAACATTGCTGCTTCCTTAGCAAGATTTTTATCATTTTTTGCGCCCTTCATTACCCTGGAATTTCTACGCTCCAGCACTTCCATATCCGAGAAAATCAGCTCCATATTGATGGTCTCAATATCCCTGACCGGATCAACAGAACCATCTACGTGGATAATGTTGGAATCCTCAAAGCAACGTACCACATGAACGATAGCATCTACCTCACGGATGTTTGCCAGGAACTGGTTACCAAGACCTTCACCCTTAGATGCTCCCTTTACCAGACCTGCAATATCCACAAATTCCACAACAGCAGGAACTACCTTTTCCGAATCATATAACTTTCCTAAAACATCCAGTCTCTCATCCGGCACCGGAACAATACCCACGTTCGGGTCAATCGTGCAGAACGGATAGTTTGCCGATTCTGCTCCTGCTTTTGTCAAAGAATTAAACAATGTACTTTTACCGACATTCGGCAAACCTACGATACCTAGCTTCATTTTTCTTTTTCCTTTCACTCACTTATTTATCTTTGGACTCCACAACCAAAAACATACCTTCCGAAAAATCAATGGTTGCCTCATCCGCTGTAATTTCATTACTGATTCCCAAAGTATCCTCCCGATTAAACCCACGGTTTCTCAGAGAATATTTCAACCCGTCCAGAGTAACATTTTCCACTCGTCCTGTCAACGGAAGTAAAGAAACAAACGCTCCATACTGCTCCGATTTTTTTATGCAAAAGCTCCTGTCCTTAAGATAAAGCTTATTATTTTCGTTATAAATCACCGCCTCAATTCCCATTCCTGCCATTCTCTCAAGCAAAAAAATATTAGCAAGGCTATGATCCAACCTCGATCCGATTGCTCCTAACAGAATCACCCGGTTGCATCCGCAGGAAACTGCCGTATCCACTGCAAGTTCCGTATCCGTCTGATCCTTTTCCGGCGGATGACGTAAAATAATCTCTTCCGGATATTTTTTTAATACCTCAGGATTTACCGTATCAAAATCTCCCACAATATACCCCGGAACAAGTCCTGTTGCGTCCGCAACTTCCAACGCACCATCCACCACGATAAGTAATGCACCCTCATAATTTTTAATTATTTTTTTTAGAAATCCGGGACTGATTTCACCACCTGTAATAATGCATGCTGTCTGTTTCATATGTTATTTTCCGTTTCCCCTGCAATTCGATAAAACTCTGCCACATTCTCTGCTACATTGCCACCAAACACCGCAGTCCCTGCAACAATAACATTCACACCTGCCAAAATGACCTCTTGCGCATTTCCGGCACAAATGCCTCCGTCCACTTCCAGATAACACTCCTGATTTTCCATGTCTATCCTCTGTTTTACTTCACGGATTTTAGAAAGAGAATCCCGGATAAATTTCTGTCCTCCAAATCCCGGATGAACCGACATAATAAGAACAAGGTCCACGTCCTTAATATACGGTGCAATTGCCTGCACATCCGTTTCCGGATTGATGGATATGCCCGCCTTTTTTCCGGCTTCCCTGATCGCACGGATTGTTGCTGCCAGATTACTGCATGCCTCTGCATGTACCGTAATTAAATCAGCTCCGCACGTAGCAAACTCTTTGATGTAACGAATCGGCTCCTGCACCATCAAATGTACGTCAAAAAACAGTTTCGTAATCGGACGGATACTCTTGATTACCGGCATACCAAAAGAAATGCTCGGAACAAAAGTACCATCCATGACATCAATATGAAGCCAGTCTGCACCGGCGTTTTCTACTTCTTTTATCTGTTCTCCCAGCCTGCTAAAATCAGCTGCTAAAATGGATGGTGATAAATGAAACACGTTACTCCTCCCGGAACTATTTATATTTTTTTACTGCTTTTAACTCTCGATACAGCAGTTGATAGTCCTCATATCTCTGCTTTGATATTTCCCCGTTTGCGACTGCCTGTTTTACCATACAATCCGGTTCATTATCATGCATGCAGCCACGGAACCGGCAGGTCCCTTCATATTTTTCAAACTCCGGAAAATACTCTTTTAGTTCCTCTGCCTCTACTTCCTCAATTGTAAGAGAACTAAATCCGGGGGTATCCAAAATATAAGTTTCTTCATCAACCCAGATAAACTCGGAATGCCTTGTTGTATGTTTCCCCCGCTTAATTTTTTCACTTATGACACCGGTTTCCATTACAACCGTTGTTTGACACAAATTCACAAGTGTCGACTTCCCAACTCCGGACGGACCTGCAACAACCGTTGTCTTTCCCTTCAGAAGCTGTCGGAATTCTTCTGTCCCCTGCTTTTCCTTGGCAGAAAGAAAGCGGATCTCGTAACCCGTATTACGCCATCCGTCTTCCAGTTCTTTCTTTTCTTCTTCTGAAATCAAATCAGTTTTATTGAATATAATGATGACCGGAAGCCCCTGCTTTGTCATAAGAATCAGAAAACGGTTTAATAAATTCCGGTTCGGCTCCGGATTTTTTGCTGCAAAAACAACAATTGCCTGATCTACGTTTGCCACGGCAGGACGAAGCAACTGGCTCTTTCTTGGAAGCACGTCCACGATAGATGCCAGCCTCTTCTCCTCATCCAATATTTCAAGTTCTACATCGTCTCCCACCAGAGGCTTAATCTTCTGGTTGCGGAAAATGCCTTTTGCCTTGCATTCATACACTTCGGCATTTTCCGTATGCACATAGTAAAACCCTGCAATTCCTTTTATTATCTTTCCAGTCACTATTCTACTAACTCCTGTAATTCAACTGTCCACTGATCCCTCATGGTCGGATCACTGGTTGGTGTGCCAACATACAAATATCCATTTACCGTACCGGCTACCAATTCAGGATAGTCGCTCTTTTTCAACTTAAAATAGAATCCGCTTTGAGGGAATTCCTCAAAACTAATTGTGGAATCTGCAAGATAACACCAGAAATCATCTCCCTGGTCAATCTCTACAATATATTCCACTGTCATACCCGGTTCAATTCCATATTTGTCACCTTCCGTTGGCAGGAATATCATCCAGTATTCCACCGGTACCGCAGTTGGTGTCGGTGATGGCGTTGGAGTATTTGTCGGTGTCGGTATCGGTGTTGCCGTAGGTGTCGGTGTTGCCGTAGGTACCGGCTCTTCTGTTGGTGTAGCCGTAGGAGTCAGTTCTGCTTCCGGTGTTGGTTCTGCTTCCGGTGTCGGTTCTGCTTCCGGTGTCGGCGTTGGTGTCGGCGTTGGTGTCGGCGTTGGCGTCGGAACATAAGCCCCAAGACTGACTACGACATTGACCACCGTTCCAGAAATCACAGTCTCCTCCAGCTTGATATCCTGATCGATAATCTGACCTTCCGGTACTGTCTCAGAATACTTTCCCGTGGAATCACCAATCACAAGACCAATATCAAGCAATGCCTTTTCTGCTTCATCCAAAGTCATCCCGGTAATGTCAATCATAGTATTATAAACTGCATTTTTTCCTGTACTTACAACAAGAACAATCTTATCTCCCGGAAATACGGTTTCACCCACTCCCGGTTCTGTACGGATAACATAGCCGTATGCAATCTCATCATTTGGCTCATAGCTTGGAATTACTTCTATTCCCATGGCATTCAGCTGGTTTGTTGCCGCATCCTGAGAAAGAATCGCCACATAAGGAATCACTATAGGCTCCGGACCGGCACTGATGGTAAGACGAATGGTAGCATTCATCAGCACATCGCTCTCTGCAATTGGATACTGCCTGATTACCGTTCCTTTCGGAGCATCGCTATACTCTTCTCCTGCCTGCAACACAGTAAATGATGACGACTTGCTATGCAACAGTTTTTCTGCATCTTCAAAAGTATATCCATATAACTGCGGCATCCGGATGGTCTGTACCGGCACAGCAGTCGGCGTCAGAGACGGTCCCGGTGTCTGCGCTGCAACTGTAGGCGACGGTGTTGGTGTACCGTTTAAACCGTGTATCAGTTCTCCAATACCAAAGAATCGTCCCGCCAGGTACACAATACCGATGGTAAGACCAATTGCCACAACAATACTAAAAACAATAATAATCTTTTCCCAGTTAGAATTAATACTGTCTAATTCTTCCTCTTCTTCCTTTAAAATCTGTCTGCCCTGCTTACGCCCCTCATAATGTGTCACAGTGGACTTTGCTGCCGAAGATTTAATCTCCGTCACTTCTTCCTCTGTAAACTTTTTGGTAGGATTATCCGGCACATAACCATTTAACGGAAGCTTTACAAAATCGCCATCCGGATTTGTAATGGAACGCTTTAAATCCAGAATCAGTTCAGACGCATGCAGATATCGGTTTTCCGGTCTCTTCTGCATACACTTCTGCACAATACGGTCCAGACTGTATGGTACAGAAGGAATCAGTTCACGTACCGGTCTTGCTTCGCCCTGAATATGAAGAAGCGCAACAGAAACTGTATTGTCCCCTGCAAAAGGCAAAGTCCCGCTTAACATTTCATAAAGCGTCACACCCAGAGAATAAATATCACTCTTTTCATCACTGTATCCGCCTCTTGCCTGTTCCGGTGAAAGATAATGTACGGAGCCGATGGCGTTCTGCGTATATGTATTTGCAGAAACCGCTCTGGCGATACCAAAATCCGTTACCTTTACTTTTCCTTCTCTGGAAATCATAATATTCTGAGGCTTAATATCCCTATGGATAATATGATTGTTATGAGCAGCTTCCATACCCTGTGCAATCTGAATGGTAATACCGACTGCTTCCTTGATGTCCAGTCTGCCCTTCTTTTCGATAAACTTCTTTAATGTGATGCCTTCTACCAGCTCCATCACGATATAGTGCAAATCACCATCATCGCCTACATCATATACACTGACAATATTCGGATGGGAAAGGCCTGCCGCTGACTGTGCTTCACCACGGAATTTTGTAATAAAGCTCTTGTCGTTGGAAAATTCCTGTTTTAATATTTTAATTGCGACATAGCGATTCAAACGATGGCATTTCGCCTTGTAAACATCTGCCATCCCACCGGAACCGATTTTTTCAATGATTTCATATCTGTCACTGATATACATACCGGGTTTCACCATATTAATCCTCCATTTGCGTATCTATCTCACTTTGTATTTCGCATTACTTATCTATGAATAAGAAGCACGGAAATATTATCCTTTCCGCCATTCTCATTTGCTGTTTCAATCAGTTCCTTTGCTTTTTCCCCCAGGGAAAGCCCCGGTCTAAGCAATATTTCCTTTATTAGAAGGTCCTCTACCATATTGGTCAGACCATCCGAACACATCAGGACATATTCCTCCGAAAAAAGCTCGACCTCAAAAAAATCCGGAATCACATGCTCTGCCGCACCAAGTGCACGCGTAATTACATTTTTGTTCGGATGATGTTTTGCATCCTTTCTATCCAGTTCTCCCTTTAAAACCATCTCCTCTACCAGGGAATGATCCTGGGTTATCTGACGCATGTGCCCGTTTTTATCCATTAAGTATAACCGACTGTCGCCCACATTGGCAATATAAATTTTCTCCTCTGTCACCGTGGCCGCAACCAATGTCGTTCCCATTCCTTCATAATCAGGGTTTGACGCTGCCTCCCGTATCAGACGTTCATTTGCCTGATGAACGGCATATTCCATAGTCCCGATAATTGTCCGGGCTTTCTGCTCCTGTACCTCGGTCGAAAATACTTCCACACTGAGTCTGGAAGCAAAATCTCCTGCTCGGTGCCCACCCATTCCATCAGCCACTATGTAAAGGTTTGGCAGTAATCCTATGGAATTGTTATTACAATATACATAATCCTGATTGACTTCACGAAGCAGTCCAACATCTGTAATTGCAATTGCTTCCAAGATTACACCTCCCTGTTTTCCGCGTTATTTTTTGTCGTGTAGCTTCGTCTTAATTGTCCGCATGCCGCGTCAATATCCGAGCCCATCTCTCTTCTTATTGTAACGTTTATTCGATTTTTTTCAAGTATATTTTTGAAATTTTGAATTGCTTCATTTCTTGATTTCAAAAAGGTTCTTTCTTTTATTGGATTCACCGGAATCAGATTTACGTGACAATTTTTTCCGTGCAATCTTCCTGCAAGTTCTTTTGCGCATTCTGTCGAATCATTCACTCCCTGCACCATGCTGTATTCATACGTAATTCTTCTTGAAGTTTTTTCATAATACGTATCGCAGGCTGCAAGAACCTCTTCCAGTTTATACTTATTTGCAACCGGAAGCAGTTGTTTTCTCACTTCATCATTCGGTGCATGTAACGACAGTGCCAGTGTCAGCGGAAGATGTTCTTCTGCAAGCTTTAGAATACCTTCTACTATACCGCAGGTAGACACCGTAATATTCCGGACACTGATATTTTTCCCTTCCTTTGCAGAAAGGATACGGACAAATTTAAGCAGGTTATCGTAGTTGTCCATCGGTTCTCCCGTTCCCATAACTACTACATTACTGACAGTTTCTCCCGTAATACGCTCAATCTCATAAATCTGCTCTAACATCTCCGATGCCTTTAAGTTGCGTATCAGCCCTCCCAGCGTAGAAGCACAGAACTTACATCCCATCCGGCATCCGACCTGTGAAGAAATGCAGACTGAATTTCCATGATGATACTTCATCAGGACACTCTCGATAACCTGACCGTCTTCTAATTCAAACAAAAACTTACAGGTCCCGTCCAGTGCCGATTCCAGGCGATCCACTTCTTTTAGTACTGTCATTGCACCTTCTGCATCCATTTTTTCGCGTAGCGCTTTCGATATATTTGTCATTTCCTCCACCGTTGCCACGCGCTTTTCATGCAGCCAGGAAAATATCTGTCCTGCGCGGAACGGCTTTTCTCCCCAGGAATTTAAAACTTCCTTCCACTCTTCTATTGTCAGTGATTTTAAATCAAGCTTTTCTTCCATCGTCTATCTCTTTCTTAATCTTGCAATAAAGAAACCGTCGCAGGCATGTACTCCGGGCAATAATTGCAGAAACTCTCCTTCACTTCGGAGTGCTTCCGGCAGGCTCTCCGCTGAAAGTTCCGGAACAAACCCGTATTTTTCACAGATTTCCCTTGCATTTTCCTCATTTTCTTCTTTATTCACCGTGCAGGTGCTGTACATTAAGATTCCTCCCGGTTTCACATAACGATGTACAACAGCCAGCATCTGTTTTTGCAACCGTACCAGTTCCTTCTGGTTTTCCGGCCGGATACGGTATCTGATTTCCGGTTTCTTTGCCATAATCCCGATACCGGAGCACGGCAAGTCTGCAATCACCACATCTGCCTTTCCAACCAGACTTTCATCCGTTTTTGTGGCATCAAATACCTGTACCGTTACATTCTCTGCATGCAGACGAGTCACATTTTCCTCAATCAGTGCCGTTTTCTTTTCGCTTACGTCCCTTGCAATAACGTTTCCGCCGCCAAGCATCTCTAAAATATTAGCCGCATGGACCGCCTTTCCACCCGGTGCAGAACAGACATCCACAACCAGATTTCCCTTTTCTAAGCATGCAAGCTCTGCCACCAGCATCGAACTTTCATCCTGTACCTGAAAAAGCCCCTCCGTAAATTCCGGTATTTTTTCCAATGTATCATAGCCGGATAAATACCACGCACTTTTTGCGTAAACTCCCTTTTCCACTTTATAACCCGCATTCTGCAATCGCCTTACCAACTCTTCTTCTGTAATCCGATTCAGATTACAGCGGATTGTTGTTTTCGGATTTCTCTGGGAGCCCTGTAAGATCAGTTCTGCTTTTTCCTGTCCATACTCGGAAACAAAATACTCACACAACCATTCCGGCATGGAATACCGTACACTAAGATAGGACAGCGGCTGCTTCTTCCTATCAGGATAAAACGCTTCTTCTTTCCACTTTCCATCCATTCTGACAACACTCCGAAGCACTCCGTTTACAAACCCGGAAAGCCCCTGAAAACCTTTTGCCTTTGCCAGCTTTACCGCCTCATTGCAAACCGCAGAATCCGGTACACTGTCCATATACATTATCTGATAAACCGACATACGAAGAATCGTACGAATGACAGGCTTCATTTTTTTTACCGGAGTCTTTGACACACCGTTTATGACATAATCCAGGGTGAGCAAATGCTCCATGGTTCCTTCTGAAAGTCTGGTCACAAAGGCTCTGTCTCTTTTGTCTGCATCTGCCTCATCCTTTAACGCACGGGCAATCACAATATGAGAATATTCTCCCTCTTCCAAGACCTTATAAATAATTTGAAACGCTGTCTCTCTTGCATTCTTCATGTTACGGTTTCCTTTTTCTCTAATCTCTTCTTCGATTTCCAAACAATAAAACCAATCGTAATAACTGTAAAATTGAGGCTGCCGCTGCTGCTACATAGGTAAGGGCAGCCGCTGACAATACCTTCTTTGTCTTCTTTACCTCTTCCTGATAAAGAATCCCGGTTTCGGAAAGAAGATTAAGTGCACGACTTGATGCATTAAACTCCACCGGAAGTGTCACAAGCTGAAACAAAACCGCCAGGGAAAACAGCAAAATACCAAGTTCAATCAGAAAACTGCTGCCTCCGAGCAAAAGGCCGATTAAAATCAGCGGCCAGGAGATATTGGCACCAAAGCTTGCCACCGGAGCAATCGCAGAACGAATTTTTAATGGTGCATATCCTCTGTTGTGCTGGATTGCATGTCCGCATTCATGGGCCGCAACACCAATTGCTGCAATCGAAGTATTCCCATATACGCTGTCAGAAAGCCGAAGCGTCTTGTTTCTCGGGTCATAATGATCTGTTAAGTTTCCTGAAACTCTCTGGATACTTACGTCATAAATCCCCGCATTTGCCAAGATACGTCTTGCTGCTTCCTCTCCGGTCAGTCCGGTCATGCTTCTTTCCCCGGAGTATCTGGCATAGGTACTTCTTACCTTTGCAGACGCCGCCAAGGACAAAATCATACCGATGATAATTAAAAAATATGTTGGATCAAAGTAATAAAAAAATGGCATTTACGTTCCTCCTATCTGCCGAGGATTGTTCCTTCTTCTATCTGGAATCCTCTTAAAAATTCTTCTGTCGTCATCTTTCGTTTTCCTTCCAGCTGAAGTTCCTTTACAAACAAAATGCCATCGCCGGTCAGAACACCAAATCCGTCCTTTTCCACGGATACAATCGCACCCGGCTGTGCCTGTCTTTTCTCTTTTGTTAATTCTTCCCCGGAAAGCACATCCGCTTTCCAGATTTTCAACATCTTCCCGTCTAATTTGGTGAATGCGGACGGCCACGGATTCAAGCCGCGGATCAGACGTTCCAAAACAACCGCAGGCTGCTTAAAATCCATATTCCCCATCGACTTGTCCAGCATCCTTACATGAGTCGCTTCCTCATGATTCTGACGGATTCTCGGTGCCCTGCCTGTAGCAAGCAAATCCATCGCTTCCAGAAGAAGCGGTCCGCCGATGATTGCCAGCTTATCATGCAGTGAGCCTGCCGTTTCCTCCTTATCAAGTACAACTTCCTGCGTCAGAATCATATCCCCGGCATCCATTTCCTCTGCCATATGCATGATAGTTACGCCACTCTTTTCATCACCGTTGATGACAGCCCACTGAATCGGGGAAGATCCTCTGTACTTTGGAAGCAAAGACGCATGCACGTTAATACAACCGAATTTTGGCAGGTCAAGAATTGCCTTCGGCAACAGCTTACCATACGCTGCCACCAGAATAATATCCGGATTCATACGCTCCAGTTCCTCCAAAAAATCAGGATCCCTTGCCTTTAATGGTTGCAATACCGGAATTCCTGCCGCAAGTGCAACCTCCTTTACCGGTGGAAATGCCATCTCATGTCCTCTTCCCTTTGGCTTATCCGGTTGTGTCACTACCGCAATTACTTCATGTTCAGATTTTAACACCTCAGAAAGTATTGTCGCCGCAATTTCCGGGGTACCCATATATACTGCTCTCATTATTCCTCTTCCCTCGCTACATCATGAATTCCGCCCTCCGCTTTGGAAGCATATAAAATACCGTGCAGATGGTCAATCTCGTGGCAGAATGCCCTTGCCAGCAATTCTGTGCCCTCATAAATCACTTCGTTCATGTCCATATCCAAGGCTCTGACTTTGACATAATTCGGTCTGGTCACCACACCGCTTTTGCCGGGAACGCTCAGGCATCCCTCCTCACCGGTCTGGCTGCCTTCTGTCTCTATAATTTCCGGATTGATTAGTATAATCGGATCATCTCCCTCTTCCGACACATCAATTACTACAATCTGCTTTAAGATACCAACCTGCGGTGCTGCAAGTCCCACACCGTTTGCCTCATACATTGTATCAAGCATATCTTCAATTAAAATCTCTAACTTTCTGTTTATCTCGGTAACCGGTCTGCATTCCTTTGTAAGAACGCTGTCACCCATTGTTCTGATATTTCTGATTGCCATCTTCTTTTTCTCCTTTACTTTAGTAACTGTTCATCGGATTAAAATCCATTTGTACAATCACACTTTTTTCTGTTTCCCTGTCCTTTTCCAGAATCCCTGCCAACTCTGTCAGTATATCATAAGAATCTGCTTTTACATAGAAAATATTCCGGTAAAAATCGTTTGTTTTTGCTACCGTTGCTTTCGTCGGCCCGATTACCGCAATATATTCCCCTGATTTTTCCTTTGCAAAACCTTTTGCCGTCCCGGCAAGCTTTGCACAGAACCGTTCTGTCCTCTGTTCATCCTTCCCAAGACAAAGCACTGCAAAAATGTGTGCCTGCGGCGGATATTTCATCAGACTCCGGTATGCCATTTCCTTATTGTAAAAACCGATATAATCTTCTTTTGCTGCAGTTAGGATACTATAATGCTCCGGCTGGTAGGTCTGAATCACAACTCTCCCCGGCAACTCATCCCTTCCGGCTCTTCCTGCCGCCTGGGCAAGTAACTGGAATGTACGCTCCGATGCCCGGTAATCCGACACATTCAGCGATAAATCAGCCGCCAGTATTCCAACCAGTGTTACCTTCGGAAAATCATGTCCTTTGACAATCATCTGTGTCCCAACCAGAATATCTGCCTCTTCATTGGCAAAGGAAGAAAGTATCTTTTCGTAGCTTTCTTTTTCTTTTGTGGTATCCGCATCCATTCTAAGCACTCTGGCATTCGGAAACAGCTTTTTCACTGCTTCTTCTACCTTTTGCGTTCCTGTACCAAACGCCGCAATATATGGAGAACCGCAGGAAGGGCATTCTTTTGGCACCGGTCTGTGATAACCGCAATAGTGACAATGAATGGTCTGGTCATAATGTAACGTCAAAGAAACCGAACAATGCGGACACATCACCGGTTTTCCACAACTTCTGCAGGAAACCGAACCGGAATATCCTCTCCGGTTCAAAAACAACATAGTCTGCTCCCCTTTTTCCAGTCGTTCCGCCATTTCTTCCATCAGGGCACGGCTGAACATGGAACGGTTCTTTGCCTTTAATTCTTCTTTTAAATCTACAATTTCCACTTCCGGAAGTCTTGCATGTTTTGCCCGCTCTGAAAGCGTAATCATTCTGTATTCCCCTGCAAGTGCTTTCCGGTAAGCTTCCAACGACGGCGTCGCCGACCCTAAAATCACACTGGAATTTGTCATTCTTGCTAATTCTACAGCTGTCTCACGTGCATGATACTTCGGTGTATTCTCGCTTTTATAGGAATTCTCATGTTCTTCATCCAAAACAATCATTCCCAGATTCTGAAACGGTGTAAACAAAGCCGAGCGGGGACCAATCATAATGTCAATGTCTCCGTCCTTGGCTCTACGATATTGATCATATCGTTCTCCGGAAGATAATTTCGAGTGAAGAAACGCTACCTTTTCGCCAAAACGCTCAGAAAACCTACGCACCGTCTGATATGTCAGTGCAATCTCAGGAATCAGCATAATTACCTGCTTTCCCATCGCAACCACTTCTTCGATGACATTCAAATACACTTCAGTTTTCCCGCTTCCGGTCACACCATGCACCAGGTATGTACCACGCTTTCCTTCTTTGTACTCATCGCATATCAAAGCTACTGCCGCCTGTTGTTCTGCATTCAGCGAAACTGATGTTTTTTTCTGCACCGCTGTCATGGACGGCTTCCTGTATTTCGTTTCTACAGTTGTAGTAATCACACCCTGCTGCTCCAGACCACGCAGGCAGGCAGGGGAAACATTCAGCTTACTGATCACAAATTCCCTTTTTATCGGCTGGTACGTCAAAAGTTCCTTTACCAGTCTTGCCTTTGCCACACAATGCTTCTTTGCATAGTCCTTTAACAGCCTTTCCGCCGTCTCATCATCTACTGCAAGAGCGATTTCTTTGTGCTCCACCGGACGAACACTCTTTTTTACAGACAACACCGTGCGCAGTGCATCGTTCATTGTCCCACCGAAATTTTCTTTCATCCATCCGGCCAATGCAATCATTCGGGATTCGATCACAACACCTTTGGGGATGACATCTTCTATGTTTTTTATTCGTTCTTCCTCGATTTTTGGAGTATCGGAGAGTCCTGTCACATACCCCTGTATGCGTCGGTTTCCGCTTCCAAATGTAATATACACCGGCGTGCCAATCTGTACTTCTGACTGCAGACTGTCCGGAATTCGGTATTGATATGTTTTATCCAGATTCTCGTGGGAAATGTCCACGATAATGTCTGCATAACGCACCCCGTCACCACCTTTTTTTCTATCCGTTTTATAGGAAAGTCTTTACTATTTCCTCTGTTTTCATCCCACGGGATCCTTTTACAAGTACTATATCGCCGCTTCTTAATTCTTTTTTCAGGAACTCCACTGCTTCATTGTTGGAAATAACGCTACGTACCTGATGAACACCGCATTGGTCAGCTTCCTGCGCAATAAACGCTGCATTCTCGCCAACTGCCAACAATACATCCACTTTTTTTCCGTTATTTTCTGTCGCCGCAACAAATTTCCCAACCTCTCTGTGCAGCTTTTCTGCCTGCTCTCCAAGCTCCAGCACATCAGCAAGCACCGCAATCCGCCGTTTCCCATCCAATGACAAAAGCACCTGAATTCCGCTTCGCATGGAATCCGGACTTGCATTATATGTATCATCAATCCATGTAATGCCGTTCACTTGTTTGATTTGTCCGCGCATTGCAATCGGCTCATACCTTGCAAGCCCCTCTGCAGCCCGTGCAGGCTCCACACCATAGCGTTGTGCAACAGCAATTGCAGCCAGCGCGTTCATGACATTGTGTTCTCCATGTACCCGCAGTCTTACCGGAAGCTCTTTTTTCTCCCCGTGATCGGTATAACGAACGACAAATGAAGTCCCTTCTGTTTCCGTGGTGATTCCAATTGCGCAGTAGTCAAAGTCCTCTCCAATTCCATAGGTCACTGCCTGAATTTTGGGAAGAACAGCAAGCGTCTCCTTGTTGCAGTCGATTGTAACATTTTTCTGTGTTATTTCTGTGGCTGTTTCATTAAGTAATGTGTCATTTCCGTTAACAAACAGTAACGATTTGCAGCCAAACTCATTGACAATGGAAAGCTTTTCCTTCCGGATGTTTTCCCTGCTTCCCAGCTGTGCGATATGTGCAACTCCGATGTTTGTCATTACTGCACACTCCGGCTTTGCTATGCGGGCAAGATTTGCCATTTCGCCAACCTCACTCATGCCCATCTCAATCACCGCAATATCATAGCTTTCTTCCAAATAAAACATCATCAAAGAAAGTCCTATCTGACTATTTCTATTGCCGATTGTCTTTAATACCTTTTTCTCCGTTTCAAGTGCTGCCGCAATCATCTCTTTCGTCGTTGTTTTTCCCACACTTCCGGTAATTCCGACCACCGGAACCTGAAAACAGCTCCGATACCATTCTGCCGTTTCCTGAAGTGCCGCAATGGTATCCGGAACAGCAATGACTGCCACCTGCCGTTCGTTGCACAGTGTCAGAATTTCTTCCTTGTATACGGAATCCTCTTTCATAAACAACGCCGCCGCACCACTACTTATTGCACCGGAAACATATTTATGACCATCTGTTTTTTCACCCACAATCGGCACAAACAGTGCACTCTCTGCCTCTTGTCTTGAATCAATTGTCACGCCTTTAATCCATGTATCCGGATTTCCTGCAAGCAGTGTTCCGTTGGTCGCCTTTAAAATTTGCTTCACGCTGATTCGATTCATAACGCTGCTCTCTCTTCCTCTGACATTTCTTCTAAAATTTCACGGATAATCACACGCTCATCCATCGGATACTTGATATCTCCGATAATCTGGTAATCCTCATGACCTTTTCCTGCAAGAACAATGACATCGCCATCCTCAGCATTTAAAATCGCATAACGGATCGCTTCTTTTCTATCAGCAATCATCACGTACTTTCCGCTTTTTTTCTGCACACCTGTCAGAATATCCTGAATGATTGCCATTGGTTCTTCCTGGCGTGGATTATCGCTTGTAATAATCGTCAAATCCGCATACTCCGATGAAATTTCCCCCATATCAAAACGTCGGTCTCTTGCACGGTTTCCGCCACAGCCAAACAAACAGACAAGGCGCTTTGGCTGATACTCTCTCATTGTCGTTAACAAACTCTTTAAGCTCATGGCATTGTGTGCATAGTCAATCATCAAAGTGAACCTTTTTGAAATTTCCACCGGCTCCACCCTGCCCCGCACCTTTACCGCACGAAGTGCCTTCAACACGGTTTCTTCCGGAATATCAAAATGTCTGCATACTGCAAGTGCCGTCAGGGAATTGTAAACCGTGAATAATCCCGGAACACCAACGGTCACTTCCGTATCCAGCACTCCCGTCGTCTTATAGGAAACTAAAAGCTCACCGTCTGCCTTATGCAAATCAATATCAAATGCCTGTAAATCTGCCCCGGCCTTTCTTCCATAGGTTTCCAGGACACAGGTGTGTCCTTCCATCATCTTCTCAAAATTCTCATCATCAAAATTTGCAATACCGACCTTGCACTGTTTAAACAATAAACTCTTGCAATGCAGATAATCCTCAAAATCCTTGTGTTCGTTTGCCCCGATATGGTCCGGAGAAAGATTCGTAAAAATACCGTAGTCAAATACAAATCCACCGACTCTGTGCAACATCAGTCCCTGGGAGGAAACCTCCATAACCACGCACTTGCAACCTGCATTTACCATATCGCGGAAATATTTCTGTAACAGAAATGACTCCGGTGTCGTATTGTTTGCAGGAATATGCTCTTCTCCGATAATTGCCTCAATTGTACCAATCAGCCCGGTCTTATAGCCTGCCAGTTCCAATGTATTACGAATCATATAAGCCGTCGTTGTTTTTCCTTTTGTTCCGGTGATACCAATGGTAATGAGTTCTCTTGCAGGATGTCCAAAATACGCTGCTGACATACAGGCAAGCGCTTTTCTTGTACTGTCACATACAACAAGGCAGACACCCTCGGGTACTTCCACTTCGTGCTCCGCAATGATTGCGGCTGCTCCCGCTGCAACAGCAGCCGCTGCATATTCATGTCCGTCATGCACCGCTCCGCTGATGCAGACAAATGCTGCCCCTGCTGCAATTTCCTTTCTGGAATCATAAATCAGCTCCGTAATCTCTGTCTCGTCATTCCCTTTTACTATACGGTATTCCATTTGCTCTAATAGCTGTTTTAATTTCATATCTGCCTCATTTCTGCGTATTCACGCAAATCGGGGGATGCAAAATCGGCATCCCCCCCTTTGAATAGTTTCGTTCGATTTACCAGCCAAGTACTCTGTCGTAAAGCTCCTCGTACTTTCTTGCGGAACCGGACCAGGAGAAATCCCGTGCCATTGCACGGTCCACAATCTTGTTCCACTCTCTCTTTTTGTTATAATAAACATGCTTTGCATAACGAACGGTATCTAACATTTCATGCGCGTTGTAATTGCAGAAACTAAAACCGGTTCCTGTGCTCTCATATTCATTATATGGTTCTACCGTATCTTTTAATCCACCTGTTTCTCTCACAATCGGCACAGTACCGTATCTCATACTCATCAGCTGGCTTAAGCCGCATGGCTCAAACAAGGAAGGCATAAGGAACGCATCACAGGATGCATAAATACGGTGCGCTCTTTCGTTATTATAATAGATACTGGAAGAAACTCTGTCCTTATACTTCCACTCATAGTGACGAAACAGATTTTCATACTTTGCATCTCCGGTACCAAGAATAACAAACTGCATATCCTCCGCACAAAGCTCCTCCATCACGCATTCCACAAGGTCAAGACCCTTCTGGTCTGTGAGACGGGAAACCAGACCTACCATAAACTTCTTATCATTTACTTCAAGGCCAAGCTCCTTCTGTAATTCCTTCTTATTCTTTGCCTTTTCCTTACGGAAATTTTCAGCCGAGAACGGATGCAAAATATACTTATCCGTCATCGGATTGTACTCATTGTAATCGATTCCGTTTACGATACCGGAAAGGCAATTGGAACGTGCACGCATCAATCCGTCCAGTCCTTCACCGTAAAACGGCATCTGGATTTCACCGGCATAGGTTTCGCTGACTGTAGATACGTGATCAGCATAGACAATACCACCCTTTAAGTAGTTTGCATCACCATATGCCTCTAACTTATCCGGAGCAAAATAGTAATCAGAAAGACCGGTAATATCCTTCACCGTCTTCTTGTCATAAATACCCTGGAATTTTAAGTTATGTATCGTCATGATGCTCTTAATGCCACGGTAAAAATCACCCTGTGCAAAAGTATCCTTTAAGTACACCGGAATCAGACCTGTCTGCCAGTCATTGCAATGAATCAAATCCGGGCGGAAATCAATCTGTGGCAACGCAGAAAGTACCGCACGGCAGAAAAACGCAAATTTCTCAAGGTCCTCATGAATCTGACCGTACGGACGGTCTCCGTTAAAATAATATTCGTTATCAATCAGATAAAACGTCACACCGTCACGCACTGTTTCAAGAACACCCACGTACTGGCGTCTCCAGCCAAGATCCATATAAAAATGTGTCTTATACACAAATTCCTGCTTAAACTTTTCCGGAATACAACGGTAATTCGGAAGAATTACACGGACATCGTAATTCTCTTTATTAATATACTTTGGTAATTCACCAGCAACATCTGCGAGACCGCCTGTTTTAATAAACGGAACACATTCTGAAGAAACAAATAATATCTTTTTCATCTAATCCTCCTCTTACGAACGAAAAAAATGTACGCATAAAAAATCTATGCGTACATTTTAACACATTTTTTCAATAAAGAAAAGAGTTATACGGGCATTTTATACTCTAATCTTATTTTATCTGCAATCAATGCAACAAATTCCGAATTTGTCGGCTTTCCTTTTCCATTATTCACCGTATACCCGAACAATTCATCAATCGTATCCATCTTTCCTCTGCTCCATGCCACTTCAATTGCATGACGGATGGCACGTTCCACGCGGCTCGGTGTTGTTTTATGACGCTTTGCAATTGTCGGATACAACTGCTTTGTAATGGAATTTAACATTTCCGTATCATTCACTGCCATCATAATTGCGTCCCTTAAGTAATGATATCCTTTAATATGCGCCGGTACTCCGATTTCATGAATTACATTGGTCACATCCGCTTCCAGATTTCTCTCCAGAAAAACATTTGTGCCTTGTCCGGTTACACTTCCTTCCATTCTACGGTAACTTCCCACTCCGCGCAGCTGTTTAATTCTTGAAATTACCAGCTGGTAGTCAAACGGTTTTAACATGTAGTAGCTTGCCCCTAATGCAAAAGCACTTTCTGTCACAATTTCCTGCCCGATTCCGGTAATGACAATAAATGCCGGTATTTTCTTTAAAGAAACATCTTTTTTCACCTGTTCCATAACCCCAAGGCCGTCTAATTTCGGCATAATCAGATCCAGCAATACAACATCCGGTTCTTTTTCCCGTATCAGCTCCAACGTTTCCATGCCATCTTCTGCTTTCCCCACAACCTCAATCTCTTTATCCTTTTTAATCGCCTCTTCCATCAGACCTGCCGATCTGATATTATCATCCGCAATCAATACCGTAATTTTTCCCATTTGTTTTCCCTCTCTCATTTTATTTTCTTGGAAATCATTTCCAACGAGTATTATATCCATTTTATTCCAAATTTCAACCCTTTTTTTGATGATTTGTATATTTTTTTTCGACAATACAAATAAAAGGACGAAAAGATACAAAATTCGCACCTTTCGTCCCTTTTTCGACACCTAAAATTTTCTTGCATACCCGCATTTTTTACACAACTCTTCGACAGCTTCCCGTCGTTTAAATCCTTCGGCTATTTTAACTGCCCGCTCCGATGACAAAATCTCCTCTGCGGAATGATCAAATAAATTTCCAAGAGAAATCACACCTTCCCGGTCCAGACAGCACGGAATTACCGTTCCATCCGACAAAACCCCGAAATGATCCTTCAAACCGTAGCAAAACACATCATCACCATAAAAAGGTGCTTCTGCATCCGGCCAGGCAAACCTTTTTCCATATTCCAGATGAAGCTTTGGACGTATCTTCGCCCCTCTGGCATCCATATGCCACTCTTCTTTAAAGTGTTCCTTTAACAATCCGATTGTCCGGTGATTTTTTTCTTCATCGCAGCCTTCATTCCACAAACGTAGAATAACCAAAATCCCTGCATTACTCGCCTTATCGGCAAAATCAATACAATTCTGAATATAGTCCTCATGAGCTTCCAGACTGCCATCCTCAAAACTGTGCAATGATAGATTCATTTTATAAACACCGGAATTAAGCAGTTCCTCTTCCCGCTTTTTCAATAGCGTTCCGTTCGTTGTCAACACCACCTGAAATCCCTGTCCGGCAGCATATCGGATAAACTCAATCAACTGTGGATGTACCAGCGGTTCCCCCATCACATGTAAATATAAATATTTCGTCAGCCCACGGATTTTTCCGACAATCACCTGAAACTCTTCCATTGTCATAAACTTTCGTTTCCTCTTTGTCCCCGGACAAAAGCTACATGACCTGTTACACTGATTTGTTATTTCTACATATACTTTGGCATACATATTCTTCCCTTATCCGTTCCTGTTCTCAATCTGCCAATCAACCGGTGTCAGACCTTGTTCTCGTAAAAACTCATTTGCTTTGCCAAAATGTCTACAACCAAAAAAACCGCGATAAGCTGACAACGGGCTTGGATGCGGAGCTTCCAGAATCAGATGGTTCGGATTATTTAACATACTTTTTTTCATCTGTGCCGGTTTTCCCCATAAAAGAAAAACCACAGGTTCCTTCTTGGCATTCACCGCCCGGATGACTGCATCCGTAAACTGTTCCCAGCCCTTCCCCTGATGGGAATTTGCCTGATGGGCCCGCACCGTAAGCACAGTGTTTAACAAAAGCACGCCCTGCTTTGCCCACTTTTCCAGATATCCGTTGTCTGGGATGTAGCATCCCAAATCATCCTGAAGTTCCTTGTATATATTCACAAGTGACGGCGGAATTTCCGTTCCAGGCTGTACTGAAAAACAAAGACCATGCGCCTGACCCACGTTGTGATACGGATCCTGTCCGATAATGACAACCTTGACCTCAGAAAGCGGTGTCAGATGAAAAGCGTTAAAAATATCCTCCGACGGCGGATAAACTACATGTGTAGAATACTCCTCTTTTATAAATTCATATAAGTTTTTATAATACTCCTTGGAAAATTCCCCCCGGACCGCACCCATCCAGTCATTTGAAATCATTGCCATCGTTTTTTCTCCTAAGAAAGACGTACACTGACGCCTTCGTTTTTTAAATACTCTTTTACTTCTCTGATTTCCAGTTCCTTATAATGAAACAGCGATGCTGCCAATGCTGCATCTGCCTTTCCTTCCGTCAGGGCATCCTTAAAATGCTCCAACTTCCCTGCTCCACCGGATGCAATCACCGGAATCTTTACGATTTCTGAAATTGCCTTTGTCAGTTCAAGATCATAGCCGTCTTTCGTTCCGTCCTTATCCATGCTGGTCACAAGAAGTTCTCCGGCTCCCATGCGATATGCCTTTTCTGCCCAGGCAAGAGCATCTATTCCCATATCCACTCTGCCACCATTTTTATAAATATTCCATCCGGACCCATCGGCACGTCTTTTTGCATCAATAGCAACAACCACGCATTGGCTGCCAAACTTATCCGCGGCCTTTGATATCAGTTCCGGCTCCAAAATAGCTGCTGTATTCACGGCAACTTTATCGGCACCTTCACGTAATATTTCCTTAAAATCTTCCACGGAACGGATTCCTCCTCCCACCGTAAACGGAATAAATACACGTTCAGCCACCTTGCGTACAAGCTCCGCCTTGATATTTCTTGCATCCGAAGATGCAGTAATATCAAGAAAAACAAGCTCATCCGCGCCTGCTTTATCATACGCAGCTGCAATTTCCACCGGATCTCCGGCATCCTTCAGATTAACAAAATTTACACCCTTTACCACTCGTCCGTTATGAACATCCAGGCAAGGGATAATTCTCTTCGTAAACATAAGCTTTCTCCTAATACTCCGCAAAATTCTTAAGTAACTTAAGTCCTATCGTTCCACTCTTTTCCGGATGAAACTGACATGCAAATAAATTATCCTTTTGAACAGAGGCATGAATGTCCACTACATAATCAGTTGTTGCTGTTACAATCGGTTCTTCCGCTTCCAGATAATAGGAATGCACAAAGTACACATGTGAATCCTGTGGGATTCCCCGGAATAATGCTGCACTGTCTGCGACTTTTAAAGAATTCCATCCGATATGAGGCACTTTAAAGCCCCCCTTGTCCGGAATTCTTTTTATTTTGCCTTTTAAAAGAGAAAGACCGCTAACATCGGGAGACTCATCACTGCTCTCAAACAGCAGCTGCAATCCGAGACAAATCCCAAGCAGCGGTATCTTTTTATCTACGGCCTCGCAGATAGTCTCTGCAAGGCCGCTTGTATTTAATTTCTCCATGGCATCGCCAAACGCACCGACTCCCGGCAGAATAATTTTATCTGCCGCAAGAATCTCCTTTGCATCCGAGGTTACCTTTACTTTCTCATTAAGATAAAGCAAAGCCTTTTCCACACTCTTTAAATTGCCTGCATCATAATCAATTACCGCAATCATAATCAAGTCCCCTTACTGCAAATTTTCTGCATCTTTAACTATTTTATAGATTTCTTTGCTGTATACAATTGCTTTTTCATCATCCCACAAAGATTCATACAGCATATTTCTTAAAATATCGGATTCGTCTTCGGAAACTCCGAACGTTGCCTCCAGTTCCCTAAGAATCTGAGTCCGAACAAAATCCATATCATCCGCGATAGAAATCTCAATCGCATGATCCATATAAACACCATAACGATATAAGCCCTTAACAAGCGAATGTAATGCGGATTCATAATCCTGCATGCCCATGTAGCTGTTATACGAATTCAGTTCCTTATTTACAAACATAACCGTCAGAATCTTATCTTCCAGTTCCACATCCTCTAAATTTCTCATCTCAAGGCCGTAAATATGGTTGTATGCCTCCGTATAATACTTTACATCATTATTCAACGCCTGCTCAAAATTCTTCTTGGCATTTTTTATGCTTATGTTGTAAGTAAAGACATTACTTCCGACAATCAATGCGACTGCAATAACAGCAAAGACAACAAAAACAATGGTGGCACCCACTCGGTTAATCCGGGTATCTTCCATTTCTTCGAGCACCTGCTTTGCCGCTTCCATCTTCTTCTTTTGTTTTTCTTCCTTTGCAAGTTCGGCAAATCTTGCCTTTTCTTCTTTCTTTTTCTTTGCTTCTTCTTTTTTCTCAGCATTGGCAAGTTTCTTTTCCTCTGCTGATTTTTTCTTTTCCTCTTCTTTTTTCAGACGTTTTGCTTCCAGCTCTTCCGGTGTCGGCTCCGGCTTTTTCTTTGACGGGTCAACCGGAACATTACCAAACAAACGCTGCCAGATGCTGCGTTTGTCCTTCTTTTTTCCTTTTGGAGTTTCCGCCTCTTCCCTAATTTCAGCCGCAAGAAGTTCTTCAAGTCCGGAGTCGCTTAACTCCTCGCCCATCGTCATTTCTTCGATTTCATCTTCGTTAAATCCCTGGAATAAATCATCCAGACCGGCATAATCCTCTTCGCTTAAGCCATACTCTTCCGCTACTGTATTCCCAGATGTATCCATGCTCTCTATGGAATCCTCAGAAAGCGCGAAAAAATCTTCTCCCGCAAAAACATCTTCACCTATAAAACCATCTTCGCCTGTAAAAACATCTTCACCTGTAAAAACATCTTCTCCCACAAAGTCATCTTCACCCGTAAAAATATCCTCACCTGCAAAAATATCTTTCCCGGAAAGCTCCTGCGCATCCGCCTCTTCCATTCTTTGGAAAAAAGCATCTACAGAAGAAGCATCCTCAAGCTCTTCTTCGCCCAATTCTTTTGCAATCAATGCATCCACATCATTTTCACTAAACTCATCGAAAATGTTATAGGCACCAAGCTCCAGATCTTCATCTGTATCCATCAGATGATAAGAGCCATACCTCTCATCCTCTGCCTGCTCTGCTTCTGTTACATCCGGCAACACTTCCGACTTTGGTTCGGAATCCGGAATATCTTCAAAATCAAGAGCATCCGCAAATACAGAAACATCCTCAACCTCCGAAATATCCTCAAAAACGGATTCCTCAAGTACAGATTCCTCAAACGCCTGTCCTTCCAACACAGGCTCTTCTATCGTAACTTTTTTCTTTTCAGGACGCGTCGCAGGTGCACTTTCCACAAGCGAATTCAAAAGACTGTCTAAATAAGACTCATCCATAACATCGGTATTTGGTTGTCCGCAATCAGGGCAAATATCCAATCCATCATCGATAATAGCCCCACAATGCCTACAAACTGCCATGTTTCCCTCATTCCTGCCTACTTTACGTACGCAAACTTATTTTAAAATCAGACGATCAATTTCCCCTACCAGCGATGCAATCTCCGGCTTTGTAATCTGTGCATCTGCGCCAAGAGCTTTTCCTTTTCTCATCATATCTTCCGAAATCATGGACGAGAAAATAATAACCGGCAAATGTGATGTCTTAGTATTTGTCTTAATCAGCTTAGTCAGATGGTGACCATCCATCCTTGGCATTTCAATATCCGTAATCACAAGCTTTACTTTGTTACCTAAGGAACCGTCCTGTACAAAACCGGTCAGTTTTTCCCAAGCTTCCTGACCATCCATATTTACAATCAGGTTCTGATAACCTGCTTTCTTTAAGCAGTCCTGAATCAGTTGGGAAAGAAGTGGCGAATCCTCCGCAATCAGAATCGGCAATGCGCTTCTTTCTCTTGCTCCGAGCGCCTCCACATCTTCTACCTTTAAACTGGTTGCCGGACTGATGTCTGCAATTATCTTCTCAAAATCAAGCATAATAATCAGTCTGCCGTCAATCTTTACAATACCCGTAGCCACACCATTGCCCTGTGCATTGATTGTTGCATCCGGCTTTAAAATGTCAGCCCAGGATACTCTCACAATACCTGCTACCGAGTGCACATGGAACGCTGCATTCGTATGATTAAAGTAGGTTACTACGTATAAATCATTCTTCTCATCTGCAGAACCACTCATGTTTAATACCTTTGCCAAATCAATACTTGTAATAATTTCATCTCTTGGCATGAAGATGCCTTCAATACGCGGATCGGAATTTGGTACCGGAGTGGCCTTTGTGTATGGTAAAATTTCACGGATTTTTGCTACATTAATGCCGTAATGGTTATTCTCTACCGTAAACTCCAAAATCTCCAGTTCATTCGTTCCGCTTTCTAATAAGATATTTGTGTCCATAATGCTCCTCCTCTGTGCAACCATGTATTTATAATGTCATTCACTCTATCCTTCTTATTTCACTTTCACAAACACAGCTTCGTCATTCTTATTCATCATAATAAAGTTTGCCGTCTCAATAGGCACTTTTTCCGTTGATGTAATTTCAAATACAAGAACCGCATCCACCGTTTCCCCCGCAGGCACCTCAATCGGCATATACTGCAAATCATTTTCCAGCATCGAAATACTGCGCTTATAAATGGAACCCGTATTAATATCCAGGGAACATTCCAGCTTCTGCTCGGATGCGTCAAAGACAATCAGCTGATCCGTAATATTTTCTAACCGGAAGTGTAAAATCAGATACTCTTTCCCACTCTTTGCCTCGAGGAAAAAATATTCGTTTTCGATAACTTCTTTTCTGACATCATAAGAATCACAGGAAACCCGAATACCTTCCACTGCCGTTACCTTTGTCAGCTGAGCAGTAGTTTCTTCCGCATTTCCCGGAATCGGTGTCACCTTCAGACTCTCTGCCGACTGTGTCGGGGAAGGGGTTACGCTTGCAGTGTTCTCCGGTCCATCGGTAGGAGCATCCGGAATCTTAGTCGCCTCAGGTGCCTTTGTCACTTCAGGCGCTGCTTGCTCAAGCTCTTCTTCCGATAAAAGGGATGACCTGTAATTTTTGTCATACTTTAACAGGAGCTCTGCAGCATATTCAGCTACAATATCCATTTCTTCATCCGTAAGCGGCGGTGTTTCCAGACATCCGCACATCATAGTACAAAGGAACACCACTACCGCAATCTTTACCATTTTTTTCAAGAGAGTTTCCTCCTAAAGTTTCTTCTCTGTATTATATCGGACTATTTCTAACATATTGTAACACTTATCTGAATTTTCGGCAATATTTCTTCGAAAAAGATTATTTTTTTCTGTCGTCTGAATTTGCATCCAGTTCAAACCAGAACTCCACGCCGTTGCTGTGATTAATCACTCCGTACGGCTTATTGTGGGATTCCATGATAGCTTTTACTATGGAAAGACCGATACCGCTTCCGCCGTATTCCCTGGTTCTTGCCTTATCAACTTTATAAAATTTTACCCAGATTTTCTCAACATCCTCTTCGGCAATCGGTTCTCCGGTATTAAATACAGAAACCCGGACGGTATCATCGTTCCGCACTATCTTGATTTCCACAACCTTTTCGCTTGCAGCATAATGAATTGCATTGGTCAGATAGTTTGTTACAACCTCTTCTATCATGTACTCATCCGCCCAGACATCAACACGGGCTGTTTCGTCAAAATACACCTTAATTTCATTCTGTTTTACCAGAATATCAGAAGACTCCAGCACAGAACGAACCAGCTCCACAATGTTAAACCGCTCCAGTTCCACCATCTGGTTACCAAACTCCAGCTGGTTTAATGTGAGAAGCTTTTGCACCATTTTGTTCATTTTGGATGCCTCATCTATAATTACATCACAATAGAATTCACGGCTCTGCTCATCTTCGGAAATATTATCCTTAAGTCCCTCTGCATAGCCTTGAATCAGCGCAATCGGCGTTTTCAGTTCATGCGTAACATTCGACAAAAATTCCTTACGCATTTCATCCACCTGTACCTTCTGCTCAATATCGGTCTGCAGCTGATTGTTGGCACTCTTTAAGTCCGAAATGGTCTCTTCCAGGCGTTCAGAAAGCACATTAATGCTATGCCCGAGTTCTCCAATCTCATCCCTTGATTTTCCCTCATACTTGACGCCAAAATCCAGATTGCTCATTCTCTTTGCAATACCGGACAACTCCTCCACCGGTCGTACAAAAGAACGGGTCGCAAAAAACAGGAGGACCGAAATTATCAATGCAACCAGGACGCCCGCATATGCAAGAAAGGTATTGGCAATATCCACATTCTCCTGTAAACTCTCAATATTCGTACGTACAATAATAAAATTTCCTTTCTCTGTATCAGAATAAAACAGCTCCAGAAAGTTTGAGCTGATTCTCATATCATAGACATAATAAATATCATACAATCCCTCTACGGACATAAGCTTTTCTGTCTGGCTGAGTGATGGAGTATTTCCCGGGAACATATACCCTTTTAATCTGTCCATAAACTGCTTGTAATTCTGGTCATTAAAGGATGTCTCGTAATACACATCCTCCCAATTGTGCATCAGAAAGACCGACAAGTCGTTTCTCGTCATCAGAATTTCAAGATTCAAAAGAGCCTCTTCTGAGAAGGTAAGAACCTCTTTCGTTTCCCCGTACTCATTCGTTACGGTTTCATACTGTGCATTTGTCAGTACATCATTGATAATCCGGTAAGACTCATCCAATGTCTCCATCTTACTGCGCAGATAATAATCCTCCAAAAATGTCTTATTGAGCACCCACGTAATTGCAAGCGAACCGACAACCGCCACAAGCATCAACAAAACCATTTTATAACGCCAGGATATTTTCATCCTTTTATCCTCTTACTTTCTTTAAATCTCAAATTTGTAGCCAAGCCCCCAAATTGTCTTAATATACTCACCCTTCTCCCCCATCTTGCTGCGTAGCTTCTTTACATGGGTGTCAATTGTCCGGGCATCTCCAAAATAATCATAATTCCAAACGTTGTTTAAAATCTTCTCTCTGGACAGTGCAACCCCTCTGTTTGTCACAAAATATTCTAACAATTCAAACTCTTTTACACTTAAATCGATTATCTGTCCGTCAACCTTTACCGAATGGGCAGAACGGTCAATCATAATTCCACCGATTTCCAATGCTTCTTCCGGAACAGCATTGGAGCGACGCAAAATCGCCTCTACTCTTGCTACCAGAATCTTTGGTGAAAACGGTTTAGAAATATACTCATCTACCCCAAGTTCAAAGCCCATCAGCTCATCCCTCTCATCACTCTTTGCCGTCAGCATAATAATCGGTACTTTAGAGTACTGTCTGATTTCACGGCAAACCTGCCATCCGTCCATTTTCGGCATCATAACATCTAAAATGATCAATGCAATATTCTTCTCAGAGAAAAAAAGATCCACCGCTTCCTCGCCATTTTCTGCCTCCAAAACCGCATAGCCCTGTTTTGCAAGGAAATCATGCACCAACTTTCTCATACGACTTTCATCATCAACCACAAGTATTTTAATCTGTTCCATTTTCAACCTCTTTCCGCATCGCTGTGCTTTTCTCTCAACATTCCGGTGTGCCATGGCACACCTTTCCAATTATCAGAATAAGCTTAGTTTATGTACTTTTTGTGTACAGATTGTGTGTTTATGGTGTACTTTCTTCCGACGTATCCTGCACCTCTCCGTCTTCTTCCGCTGTTTCTTCTTCCGCAGCAATCCACGCCGGAACTTCAATGCCCGATGCTTCCAAACGTCTGATGTATTCTCTCAGTGCCATCTCCCGTTCTGTCAAATTTTCTGCCCAGGATGCATACTTATTTAAAATCTGTTCCTCATATCGCACTGCAAGCGGCGAGCGTTTCCCTGTCAATGTGATTGCAAACATGGCAATCACAAGAACTGCCAGAAAGAAACAGACAATTTTCAGAATGCGGTTCTGCTTTTGCGCCTGTTCCAGCAAAATACGCTCTCTGCTTCTCTTCTGAACCTCTACACGCTTTTTCATTTTACGTGCTTCCGGCAGAAGCGGTACCGGACGTATCTGCTCCTCTTGAAACACTCCGGATCTTAACAGCATATTCCTGATTTCTGTTAAAAATTCAATTCCGATGACCGTTTCCATCATGTCTTTGTCCAGAATTCGGTTATACAATTTCATCAACTGATTCAAATTATTGAAATCCGTCTTTGCACGCAGGTATTCGATTGCTTCTGCCTCTTTCTTTGCAAGAATCAGCTGCTTCTCGTCATCAAACGTATGTCCCTCAAACGTAAATTTTTTTTCCATAGGGCATGCTCCTTTTCCTTGGTTAATTTATATGGAATCTGCGATAAACTTCCTGCCAGGCTCTTCTGCCGCCAAGCATCAATGTTCCGAGGAACAAAAAGACCGATACGACCACCGGCAAAAATGCCATATTCTCATTATTATCAATTCCAACCATATATAACACCGCCGGAAGCAAACTCAACAAGAGCATGGAAATCTGCCACATAATATAACTCTGCCAGTTTCTTCGGTTATAAATCATCAGAACAATGATTGCCACATCCATTCCGATGATGCTGCTTGATAAAACGTAGTCTACCGACCATCCCCGGTACCCCGTTACCACATCAGCCACCACCAAAAGAAGCACCGCCAAAATCGTCAATACCGTTGTCTTTGCACGGTACCCCGATTTTCCGATAATCGCATACCGGATAATCAAATAAACATAGAGGAACCCAAGACCGGTGATTACGCTCCAATGAATCTCCCAGCCCTGCTTAAAATCAAGCAATGCCAGAAGAAATTCCAGCACAATGACACAGAACAGATACAGCCTGCTTGCAAACAGAAGCTTCTGTGTTTTGTGTCGTGCATTCGGATACATGTTTTCCAGTTCTTCGTTCTGTTCTAATACCGAATGACATAGCGGGCAATATTCTGTTTCGTCCAATATCTCTACATTACAGGTTCTACATTTACTCATAGTTCACTCCGTTACTCTCCAGTTCTATATATAACCCGTCCTCAGCCAGCTTTCTGAAAAATGTTCTCTGTTTAACTGGCTGCGCAGGCTGTCCCGCACAATATTGACAACCTCTTCAAAAGTATAATTCTTCTTTATTGGCATAAACTCCGCCGATACCATTGCAAAGAAATTCTTTGTGGTAATGGAATCAAAATACGGGCGCAAATTGACCGGCACTGCCACACGGAGCGGAAGCTCTGACGGCATACCCTTTAAGCACTCTCTGTACATACTCCATACATAGACTGCCACCAGATATTCATTAATGCTGACACCATACGTTTTGCAAACCAACTTCAACTCCGGAATTTTGACATAGCCATGCATCACGCCAAATTCGCCATTGCGCAACTTTTCTCCTTAATCAGGTAGGCCCTCTGCTTTTTGTACCCGTGTTATCTAAACGTTCCCAGCGGATATCCTTTTGATAGCTGCGGCGTTTTTTCTTCTTTTTATTTTCTTCCTGCATATTCTGCGCAAGGGCTGTCTTTTTTCTCATAGGATTCTCTTTCTTCTAAACTTATTTTCACACTTTCTTGTATACACTGCCTTCCCTGGTCAGGATACCTTCCGAAATCATATCACGTCTTAAGGTACATACATCCTCATGAAACCTGCTGATGACCGCATTGATTTCTTTTTCTTCATACGTATGTCCTGCTTCAAATTCCTTTGCAATCTCCTCTAAGCAAATCAGCTTTTTCTTACGCTGCGCCGGAATAGATTTCAATTTTCCGTATTCAAAGAATGCCTTCAGCACCTTGCTTCTGTATGCTTCCTCACGCTGTCTCTGCTCCGCTTCTTCATCCGATTCCTCTTTAATAATATCAATAATATTCGTCATAAACACCTCGGAACGGATGGAATATATCGTATAGTATTGCTCCTTTCGTGATGAAACCGCACCGGCATCCTCCAATTTCTTTAAATGGAAAGAAATTGTGGCCGGAGTCAGCCCAAGACGTTCTGCCAGACGTTCCACATACATCTCTTCTTTAATCAGCGATTTTAAAATCTGAAGTCTTGACTTATCCGAAAGACATTTGAATAATTTAATTGCATCTGCTTCTAACATAATACTCACTTCCTATTCTGCCGCATCAATCCATTTCAGGATCTCGTGTAATGTTCCGATTTTGGTTTCTTCCACCACAATCTTCTCTATATCGTTATGTTCTTTTACCTTTACATGATTTGCTTCCCATGTTGCCAATATCCCGTTCAGCCTTTTTAACATTTCCCCTTTGACGTCATCCGGAGAAAGCTTTATAGCCACCTCATACATGCTCTTTGCGATACCATATACGTTCTGACTGATACGGACCAGATTTGCCTCATCCTTCCTGTCCGCCGCAATCAACTTCTGCTCATCGGAAGCAAGACGTTTTGTATTCTCTTCTATGAACACGAAGAAATTATCCATTTCATATCCTCCTTGTTTTTTGTTTTGATATTTATCTAATTAGATAATCAGACTATACCACTACGCAGAGAATATGTCAATATTTATTTTGATATCTATCTAATCAATAATCATTTTAAAAACGGTATCACTTTTCTCATAGTATTCCCCATATACATTGCTTATCTAATCTATTATAATTGTTTTTCTCCCATTTCGCAATCAACAAAACTCCTTGTACCACTCCACACTACTCATTATATAACGATTCCCTGCAAAAGCAATGTATTACACCTATTATTTTTTTACTCTTACATGCCGAAATAACCTTTGCAAGGAGGCGTAACATGCATACAAACGCAAATCAAATGATAAAAGACTACATCTTCCGCTTTACGGAATCCCATAAAATAAATCATCCTATGGATAATGCAGAAGAACGTGCGAAGCCGGAGGCAAAAATCCGCGCCAAATTAGAAGCCGGAAAACGACTTACCGCAGAAGAAATGAATTATCTCAAAAGATACAATCCAGTGCTTTACGCCATTGCTTTCCGTGTGGAAATGAAACGAAAAAATGTCGAGAACAGATTAAAAAATGCCACCTCCAAGGAAGAGGTCGAACAGATTCAGGCAGAAGCACTCAGCACCATCAAAAAGGACGATGTTGCAAAACAGTATCTTGTAGCAGCCGTCCAGGATGCTGTGAAGGAATTTAAAGAAAGCAAGGAATATAAAAAATTACCTGAGACAGAAGAAGAGACCAGAGAAACCGATATCTCCTATGAAATTGCGGATGGGAAGTATCAGGTAGCATTCAAAAATACAGAAAATGCAGAGCCGTTTACGGCCATATCTTAAGCAGTATTAATTATTTCAGGGGCTGCAAAAACAGCCCCATCTCATTTTTTCTATTCCCTTCTATTTTTCCTGCTCAAACAGATTTTTTACCTGCTGCGGAGTAACCGCATAAGAATACACCCTTGCATGCGAAACCTGTCCATCAAACAGCCCTTCCGCTCCACCGTTTCCGGTAATATCTGCACCCACGCGATACGCATGTGCTGCCGCCTGAACCGGATAAGTAACCATTCCGGCTCCTATTACCGAATTCACTGCTTCACCGTTCAGATAAAGAACCAGATCCCTTCCGTTAAAGCTTGCAACAGCATGATAATACTTTCCAGTTTCAATCGGTGCGGAAACAATCTGATATGTGCCATTGACGGAGCACCAGAATTCGAGTGTCTTCGCTGCGGCATTAATCTCAAATCCATAGCCGCCCTGCTGCATGCATGCAAACGGGTCAGAAAAAGAAGCCGGGAAGCTATCTAGGATAAATCCGAGTTCCATGCTCAGTTCCCTTGAAATGCTTTCCATCTCATCCACTCCGTAACGGATGACAAGACTGGAGCTCGCCCCGTCAAAATCAGCCATATAGCGGCCGGCTGTCTCACTAAAGACAACCTTTGCACCTTCATTTTCCACGGTTTTATTTTTTTCACTGACCTCCGAAATACCCGAAGCTTCTACCCTGATATCAAGTACATCTGCTGTAGGAATTTCCTCTCCCGGGTTTGCAGATTCCGGTGCTTCTCCCGTTGTTGTAAAATCAGCCTGAAGCAGCACTTCGCTTTCCTTTCCCCAAGAATCAATGGCAGTTACCTTTACCGTATAATTGGAACCTTCCAAAAGTCCCGTAAACTCCTGCGTCAGGGTCTTTGGCGTATCCAGAAAGTAAAATTCCGACCAGATGGACACAGACATATCCTTCACTCCGTTTCGATAAAAATCAAAACGGTAGCTGTGAATACACTCTCCATCCGTAGCCTGCGGAATCGTGAGTGTTACGGTAGTATCACCTACCGCTTCTACAGTCATCTGCGCCCCCTCTTCAAATAGTGGTGCATCTGCAGAATTTCTACGCTCCTCCGTATAAACAAAAGTGGATGGATCCGATGGTGTCTCAATATTATATTCCGTCGGGAAAAACTGATTTGTCAGCACATCGTACATCTTTATATTCACCGAATTGTCCGCATGAACCTCTACTATGTAGTACTGACATGCATTGTTCGCATTCGGAGGAATCGTCCCATAAATCATTCCCGGTTCCAGTTCGAAATAAGCGAGCGTACCACAGCCCAATGCAGTGAATTCACCCTGCCAGATAGAGCGCGGATCATTGATTGGATAATGCGAATGTCCCGAAAAATCAATAATCTGCGGATACTGGCTGAGAATTTCTGTCAATTGGTCGGTTCCCCAAAGGTCTGAACCATATACCGTATCGGTTACCGGATAATGATTCTGTACAAAAATAGGTTTTGTCGGATCGTCTGCCGCAGCTTTTGCAAGTTCTTCCTTCAGCCACGTAAGACTCGGTCCGTAATTCGAATAATCCGATAAGGAAAGGTTGATAAAATGATACCCGTTAATCACCTCATGCGTATTCATCTCACACTCTAACACTCTTTCCCAACGCTCTATCACATGGTCGCCGGACTCCACGAAATATTCATGGTTACCCATAATCAATAAAGGCTTTGTGTCTTTTTCTACATAGGCCTTCAATGCTTTTTTAAACGCCTTTAACTCATTTTCATAACCATAGTTTGTCATATCGCCAGCTACGATTACCGCATCCAGCTTCTTGTACGTCTGGCTCTCTGCATATTCATACGCCTTTATCATAGCCTGTCCAAAGCGGTAATAATCCGTATCACCTACTGCTCCGATATGCACATCACTCATTGCCACAAAACGGAGTACTACTTCTTTCCCTTCCGGCACCTGTTCCATGTTTTCTCCTCCTGTCTGATTACCCGGCTTGCTGCAACCGGTTGCTGCCAAGGAAAGACTGATTATCATCAAACAAACAACTTTGACTCTGTTCCAAAGTCTATGCTTCCCCATTTCATTTTCCTCCCTCTTCTTCTCGGATATCACCAGAGCAACTTATTTCCTTTAATCCACGCTGCCAGCTGGTCCGCCATCTTTTCATGACGAGTTAAAGAAGGATGCCCAACTGCACCTTCTCCATCTTCTTCATCCTTTGGCGCAAATTCCATATAATAAACAGGATATCCCTTTGTCCCTGCATATTCTGCTGCTGAAGCAATTTCTTCGTTTAACAGCGAGTTCATAGCTCCTGCCGTACATAGAACCGGTACATCCTTGTATCTGTCACACAAATACTGTAAAAACTCTATGTATGCTGCCTTGAATGCAGCTTTGCGGTCTTCATGATTCCTCGTGTAGCTGGAATCGTTTGTTCCCAGATTGATTACAATCAGATTACACTCATCCGACGCAAAATCAAACTCCTGCTTTTCCCAGCCCATCCTGCACTGCAAACTGTAATCCACATGCGGATATACTACAGGTACAAGTACTCCTGTATTCGGCGCTTCCACATCCGGGTCCACATAACTTGAAATAATGCCGATACCGCTCCAGGCTATCAATGTTGCCTCTGCGTTTAACTTGTCCGCAGTCCGGACCGCATATGCTTTAAGCGGATTCTCCGTTCCGGTAGCAAAACCGTCTCCTGCTTTTCCTTCGTTCCCAAAGCCACAGGTAATCGAATCCCCGATAAATTGAAGGCGGAACTGCTTTCCTTCCGTTCTTGTCATTTTTGCATTTTCATCCATGCAAAATTTCTGTACAGAAGCATACGCATATTGGTTCTCCGACATCTTTACAAGGCGGATTTTCACCTTCTTTGTCTGTTCACTTTCCCACAGTAAATAACGGTTTACTCCTGCCTGCAGGGCAATTCTTTTCATTTCCGCATCATCTGCAAAAACACCAATCCATGCCCGGAAGTCGTCTCCACCGCCCTCCGATGCAAAATCAGCCTCCAGATGCTGTCCTTCAAACAAAAACTCGATATAGGAAGCTGCATGCGACAAAAACAACTCGCCATTCCGCCACACTGCTCTTCCGGATACCCTAAAATCCAACTCCTCCGGTTTAAACTCTCTCATCACACAAGCCTCTTTTCTCCGATTGCTCTTATTTTCCGTGCTTCATGCAATAATATACGGCTCCCACCATGCCTGCTTCATTTCCCATGGTTGCTGCCTCAATGTGAACCCGCTTTGCATATTCCGGCATCACAAGCCGAAGCACTTTTTCTCTTAACGGATCAATGAACAATTCTTTCTGTACACTGACACCACCGCCGATTAACACAATCTGCGGATCAAAAATATGAATGATTCCAACCAGACCGTCTGCCACATAACCAATCCACTGATCCAACAAGGAATCAAGATAGGTATCTTTTCCCGCTACCGCAAAAATAGAACGGCCATTAATCGTTCCGTCTGCAAAAAGCTCTGCCGGGATTTTCCCTGCTTTTACGGCTTTTGTCACCATTTTTACCAATGCCGTAGTGGATGCATATTGTTCATAACAGCCACGGACACCGCACGAACACTTTCTTCCGTTATTTCTGATTGGAAAATGTCCCAGCTCACCGGCACCGCCACCGATACCTTCCAAAATCTCGGAACGCACAATAACACCGCCTCCGACGCCGGTTCCTACCGTAATCATAACTGCCTCCGATGCGCCTTTGGCTCCGCCAATCCACTGCTCTGCCAAAGCAGCACAGTTTGCATCATTCATGACACTGACCGGTCCCTTGTACAGTTTTTTTATCTCTTTGCGGATTTCACAGCCGATCCAGTTTTTAATATGACCTGCCGTACCAACTACCGTACCGGTAGAGGAATCAATCTGTCCGGTTGCGGACACACCGATTCCCAAAACATTGTCCTCTGACAAATGATACTCTTCCATAAAGAGAGCAAGTTTTTCTTTTACTGTCTCAATAATCGGCGTATCATATCCGTCAAATGCAACATCATATGCTGCTGCATGACTTACCCTCCCTTGTTCTGACACCAGACCAAGCTTTACCTGTGTACCGCCGATATCTATTCCGATGTAGTTCATTACAAGTTTCTCCTATTGATTAAATTCCGCATCCAATCTTACTTCAAACATACGCATCCATGGCATGCTCACATGCGTAATCCGTACATCCTTTGCAATGGAGGATAAGTACTCTTCTTTAAACGCTTCCAAATGCTTTCTTGCACGCTCTGCCGCATCTAAAGCTCCCTCCTTTGTTGCAAACACATTACCACCGATTGCAACATTTTCATTCGTCACGATACCTCTTGCATAACTGCAATAGGCCACATCCTCAAGATAACGTTCCGCAAGGAAATCTCTTCTTTGCTTGGTATCTCCGTAATAATACTCATACACTGCCTGTGCAAGCACCGTACCAAGCGTATTTCCGTTCGTGTTCCAGCCGGCATACGCACATAAACGCATCAATATATTGTGCTTATTTAACATGCGGATAAAATCAATTTCTCCGCCGTTAGAATAGGCATTATCTGCAACTGCCACACGTTTTCCTTCGTCTAACTTCCGACGTATATACTGCATAATCTCTGCCATATTACGTTCCGCATTGTAATGAGGACTCATCGACGGCTGGTCAAATGCTTCCTCCATCTTATCATCCGGAGCTGTTGCAATCATAATGATATCTGCAAGCTCTTCTTGCTCCACCGGAATACAACCGGCAGAAAGAATATGGAATCCGATAGTCGTGCAAAGACGCACACCCTCATATTTTGGTATCATCATCTTTGCAGCCTCTGTAGCATACTTTACGTATACTCTCGGGTGACTGCCCTTCATCTCATTTAACATTCTTGCTGTCAAGGATAACGCTACTTCATCCGCACCGGAGTAAAGCAGAATCTCATCGGTCATAGCTACTTCCTGAATGTGGCGGCGTATCTGCATCTGGTCGATTGCCGTATAGCCAAGCGGCGCCGAATCATCCTGTGGGAAAACAAGTGCATCCAAATGCCCTTCCGTATAATACCGGATGGTTTCCATATTTAAGGTCCGGTTTAATTCTCTTCTTGCTTCAAAATCTGTGAGAACCTCTTCCGGTATCTGTAAACGCAGTTCTTCTGCTTCCTTCGCATTTGCCATACCAAGCTGCACCTTGTGCTTCATGATGCCGTACCCAAACAGCTTTTCACCATACAAATCATAGTAATCCGGCTCTTCTTCGGCATTGTTATAGCTCGGACAACGCATAATGCAATGAAACGCATAAATCTTTAACTGCGGATTTTTCTGCTTTAATTGTTTGATCAGTCCTAACCGTTCTTTTAAGGTTTCCAAATCAAGCCTATGTAATCTCGAAGGAACCAATCCTCCGTACAAAAGCATATCCACAGAAAGAATCAGACCAAACGCCTGCTCACACTCCTGTAAAAGAAATTCCTTTACCTGCGTCGCATCGGCAGGCGTTTTGTTACTGCCTAGCTGCTTTGGACGTACGATTTGCAGCTCATCGCTCTGAAATAATTTATAAACAAAATCGTAATTACATGGTCTCTCATCTAATGGCAATAAAACAATTTTTTTCATGGTCTTTCATCCTTCTTCATTCTATATCTAGTTTATATCTTTTTTCTGTCTACCAGACTCCACCAGTCGTTGTTTACCAGATAGCACAGGTCAAACAACATACAACCGTCAGAGGTCTTAAAACACATGTCTACGGCACGTGTGATGTCTTCCGGCTTCGGGTTATACTGGAACAGATACAAACTTCCGACAATCGGACGTTCTCTGTGTGTTACTTCGTATGCAATATCCGCGGAGCCTTCCACACTGTACCAGTCTGCCGGCTGATGATGCTCTCTTGCTTCCGCAATCGTTACGTCCTCATAATAGAAACCGGATAACATACGGTCTACCTGCTTAATATATCCTGTTTTTGCATATTCTGCTCCGTCCGTTTCCGGGTAGGAGGTTTCGATATGCTCTTTGGATGCCCAGTTGGCAGCCACCATATAATATTCCGGATACCAGGAGCCGGTATAATCGACGAACTCAACCTTTCTCTCTGCGTTGTCCACCACATGACGCACCTTGCAGATAAAATCGTGCACCATCTGAGCACGGAAGGTATTGTAGGAACCAAAATACTTTCCATAGGTGACTTTAATTTCACCATCTGCCTTTTCCATACTATAAATATCGGAAGGAGCCACTTCTTCTGCAATTCCTGCAGCTTCCTTCCACTTATTTAAGGTCAGAGCGCTAAAATCAGCGCTCAGACCTACATATCTCACTCTGTCAAGTACAATTCCGTCAATGTCATATCCGTCGATTACTTCCTTTATCAGGCTCAGCTCATATTCCACCACTTCCTCATTGGCAGGATTTACAAAAACCTCGCCAAAGTCATCAATGTTACCGATGGTCTGAATCGGATGATTGGATACAATCGGCTGAACGACCGGCTGATCGTTACCGTCAAGACCATATACCTCACACATCCAGCCTTCCATGGTAAGCCCCTTCATGAGCGGGTTTCTATGCTTTTTATTGCCCTCTGCAAACACGTCAAAGGACGCATAAAGCTTCATACCGCACTCGTGCACAATATGGATGCATCTTTCCAGATAATCGATTTCCTCAAAGCATTCCTTATACTTGGAATAATGAGGTGCAAGACTGCTGTTGTAAAGAACAAATCCACTGGTATCCTTAATACTTAAGATAACGGAATCAATTCCTACTTCCGCGCACTTTTTCATTGCGGCACGAAAACGATCTTCATGTAAAATAGTCTGTGTGTTGGCCGTAATCTCAACCCATACAAAATAGTTATTCATTCTACTCTCCCATTATTGCGTCAATTTCATCCTGGAACAGCTGCTTTACAGACTCTACTGCCTGTGCAGGTGTTGATTCGCCGCTCACTACACCGCCGAATACGCTGGCAACCAGATAATCGGTATCAATGATGGACCAGATATCCTTATTTCCCCAATCACCGATTGTAAATGCAGTGTCTACATCCGCCTCTTCGATGAAGCAGCCTTCTGCCAGGCTAATCATATCCTGATCACGGAACTCAATGTCACCACAGAACCATCCAAAGAACTCTTCCATAATCTGATACACCTTTTCCGGATCCTTTACGCCACGAGGAATTGCAAAGTAATCGTTAAAGCCCTGTCCTGCAACCTCTGCGCTGCCGCTTGGTCCCTGTGGCCACGGCACGATACGGTAATTAAAGTTAATATCTTCGGCTGTCTGGAGAATCCACATCTGGGTAGGTCCAAACACACACTTATTGTTAATCCAGCCTGCAATACCGTCATACCAGTCATCTACGATTGGTCTTGCTGCCTTATCTTCGCCGTACAGCTTTCCAAGGAACTGGAAGGTTTCAAGAGACTTCGCATCGGAGAGTCCTTCTGTTCCGTCTTCTTTTACCAAAACTGCACCGTTAGATGCCAAAAATTCACGCAATGTCATGGTTAAGTCACCGCCGTAACCATAGATATCAGGTTCACCGTTGTTGTCGGTATCCTGTGTTGCCTTAATGCAGAGCTCTTCGAATTTTTCCCAGGTCCATTCACCCTTTGCGTATAATTCCTGCGGGTCTTCTAACTTTAACTGTTCAATCATGTCTGCGTTATATACCATGTAGTTTGCTGTTACATTTTTTGCACTCTTTTCAAAGAAGCAGTTGGTACTTGCAACAGGGAACGCTTTGATGATATTCTGATCATTGTTGATATCCAGATACTCTGCATCAAATGTGGATAAATCAATAAAATACCCATTTACCGCAAGCGGGAGTGCCCAATCCATCTGAGTCAGATAAACATCATAGTCCGGTGTGCCGGCAACTACGGATGTATTTAAGCTGGTCTTTAAGGCATCGCTACCCGGATTGATGTATTCAATCTTACAGTTATACTTCTTCTCGATACGACGTACATTTTCTAACATCTGCTGTCCCATCTCCATATCGAGCAAGCCCGGGTTGTCCTCTGGTTTTGTATCATAGCTGTCAAAATATGCATCGTAGAACATTGCAATCTTGATGACACGTCCTTCCATATCAAACGCAGGATAGTCTGCATAATATGCATCCATCTTTTCCATCAGCGTCATATCTGCTTCATTCTTTGGTGTCGGTGTTGGTGTCGGTGTATCCCCGCTCTGATTCTGTCCGCAGGCAGCCATGGAAAGTACCATTACTGCTGTCATAGACATTGCTAATAATTTTTTCACTCTGTTAAACATATGTTCAATCCTCCCTGTTTTCCGAAGGAAAATGCGAGCTCAAACGCGAGCAGAGGATTTTCCTCCTTAAATTATAATACAATAGCATTATACCTTATTTGCCATGATGTATCAAAAACTATTTTTATAAAATATACTTTATCCAACGATTCCGCTTCGCTCCACGCCTTCGATAAAGCTCTTCTGCAATACGATGTAAATCAACAGAATCGGCAGTACCATCAGAATGATTCCCGCATTCAGATACATTTCCTGAAACTCCGGATTCACAATCTTATCCACACTGCTTAAGGTTCCCGTCAGCGTAGAAAGCATGACTCCCAGCTGATATTTTGCTTTTACACCAAACAATCCCGTATAAAAGGAATCATTATACTGCCATACCAAAGAAAATACCGCCACAGTAATAATTGCAGGCTTGGAACATGGAAGCATAATCTGGAAAAATGTCCGGACTGCTCCCGCTCCGTCCACAAACGCAGCCTCCTCCAGTTCCTTTGGAATTCCCCTGAAAAACTGGATAAAAATATAAATAAACAAACCCGAACTCAGTCCACACCCAAGAAATGTCATCATGTAAATCGGCTTTAACGTCGTCAGCCAGTTCGCCGGCCCTCCGGTCAACAAGCTGAACAAATGAAGCGGGTCAAAATTTCTGAAATGCATATAAAGCGGAAGCATAATGGTGTAGGTTGGAATCACAATGGTCAATATCACACAACCAAAAAACAACTTTTTAAGCGGAAACTCAAATCTTGCAAATCCATACCCCACCAGAGAACAGACCAACAACTGAATCAGGGTCAGTGAGCCAATCAGCAGCATCGTCAGCCCCAGCGTCTCAAAATAATTCATACGCTGTATGGCGAGACTGAAGTTATGTAATGTCGGTGCTTCCGGTATCACATATACCATAGCGTTATATACATCGGAATCCGAGAAAAACGCTTTGGAAATAATGGAAATCATCGGACTAAGTACAATATAGGAAATACCGATTAAGGTTGCATACCGAAACACTACCATCGCTTTTTTTACAAACTTGGTCCAAAGAATATGACGTTTGAATTTTGTGTTTTCATCCGGCCGAAGGACAGCATCCAACATGCCTTTTTTTGTTTTGCTCATAATCTCCTTCCCCCTTAATTGTAATAAAAGACTTTTTTCGATATAAATAATCCAAGCAACAATAATATGGTACATACCACCACGGTACTGATTAAACTCATCGCTGAACTGATGCCGTATTCAAAACTGACAAATGCCATTTCCTCGGCTTTTTGAATAATCTTACTGTTGGTAAACGAAGCCACGATGGTATAAACCACATTAGTGAGTATCATCGGTGAAACCATCGGGAAAGTAATCTTCCAGAAAGTTTCATAGGTTGTGGCACCTTCAATTTTGGCTACCTCATACAGCGAACCGGAAATGGACTGCAAGGCAGCGATGAAAATAATGGTCTGCACGCCCGAAGCACGTACTACGGTAAAAATTCGTTCCACTGCCTGCGATAAATATGTCACCAGATTCATTGGAATACCAAATTCCACAAAAGCGGATAAAATCTGTGTCATCGCGCTGTCCTTTACCACTTCCATATTGCCTGCTACCGCTGTCAGACCGCCGGACATCGTCTGCTGCGCTGCATCCAGTGCATCCACAATGATTCCGGAGCCCATAATAACCGGCAGAAACAACAGGGCACGGAATAAGGTTCTTCCTTTGAACTTACCGTTTAAAATTATGGCAAGAAACAAAGAGAAGAATAAAATCAGCGGAACATCAATCAAAATATCCTTAATCGATGTCACTAAAATCTGATTGAACTCAGCGTCCGTAAAAAATGCATATTTAAAATTATCTATTCCACTTAATGTCGAGGTAAAGCCACCGGTTTCTGCCTGTGTTACATCACTGAATGCCATATACACCGTCTGGTACAGGCTTCTTACATAATATGTAAAGAACCCGATTACCCATGGACTAATGAACAAAAGGCCGGTAATCGCTCTGCGTCTTGCGAGGGTAAATTTCTTTTTCCGTTTCACTTTTTAATTCCCCTCCTTCTTCTCATACCATTTTGCCGGTATCCGGATACCGTCTGCCCATGCATCTTCGTCGCCACGGTTCACATAAATGGCAACCCCGTTTTCGTAGGTGATTTTTCGTACGTTTTCTGTCAGAATTTCATGCTTTATCATCGGAACATTCATAACGTCTTTTAACGCTTCCGACATGGTTTCATAGAAACTCTTTATCTCGTCTTCATATAATTCGTACTGGACAGAATACATACTGTTCAGCCCGGAATATTTGATAGCATCCGAGTTTTCCCACGACACCACGTAACGTAACGATGCCGCATTTTCAATATAGTCAAGCAACAGGTCTGTTCTGTCCGGACTCTGAAGAAGATTCAATTCCTCTCCCGTATAATTGAGATATCCATGAACTACCATGGCATAAAACGGAACCATCTCATCTACCACAAAGAAACTGCTTCCGGTCAATGGTGCGTCCACAACATCCGTCGTATATCTCAGACTATATTCATTTCCACCGTGCACAAGTAACTCCGTTGCGCTGCTCAATGTTTCCAGTGCTTTCTCGGTAAGCTCAAGTGCATCCTGTCGATGAATCAGATCGGTTCTCTTTTTATCGGATGACAACACACTGCCTAAATCACGAAGTGCAACACCTGACATGTCATATGCCGCAAACGCATCGGCAAATTCATTAACATAATAATTTAAAAATCTCGGAGAAAGAATGGTATACATCGTTTCCTCATATTTTGCATTCACACTCCGCTTTAACGTATTTGGGCTTACCTGTCCCAGCAATACCAGTTTGCCGTTGTAATACTTTGCCGCCTCCTGGCTTAAGTAATAGCGGTCACTCGTATAGGAGACTTCGTTGAACGCCACGTTACCGTACAGGCTTCCTCCGTCCGCCTCAAGATATGCTTTAAGAGCAGCTATCTCTGCCTTGGAACCAAGTCCCTTCACCCTCTCAATCCGATCCGGAACATCGTGATAATACCCACCGTTAAACCATCCCAGATAGTTCATTTTAATTGCATGAACTCCACCGGCAGCTAAACTTTTCGCAATCTCTCCTGCCTGCTCATACGTTGTCATTTCATACACATCATCAAACTTAACACCTGCAATGTTTTTGCTGATATTTACGCCACCCAGAATATCCAGATACAATGGCAGTTCCGTATTCTGTAATGGTGCCGACAACACACCCTCGGAAATCAACCGGTTCCTGTAATACTTTGCCATACCGGAATAATCTGCTTCCTCACCGTTTAACGGTATATATTCCATCTGTATTGTCGTTTCATACAAATCGTTCTCTATGACAGGAAGGTCCGCCTGGGAACCTGTCGTTCCAAACATGCTCAAAAGCTCGAAGCCTCTTAAGTAAAAGGTAGCATATACATTATTATAATCGGATGCGTTATTGGCAGTTGCCGCATCAATTCTTGCCAATGCATCGCCACCGGTAATCATGGCAAACAATGCACTGTTTTTATACTTCATACCAAACACCGGAAGCCGTACTGCTGTTGTGTTTTCCACTACCGTATAACTCGCTACCGTCGGGTCGGTATTATACACATACTGCGTATAGGAATAATCCGTTTTTCCGTTATTAAAATAAATCAGTGAACCGGAACCATTTGGCACCAACATATAGCCCTCTTCTTCGCGTCCGGCAGCTCCAAACTGTTTTTGGAAAACAATACTGTAAATCCGTGCACCGCCCGTTTCCTGAATCTGCGAGGTTACAATCGAAACCTGAAGTCCATCCTTTGTCAGCCGATAGTCAAGCGGAATGGTAAAGCTGATTGGCTCATCCAGTTCTGCATTGGCCATATCAAACGCATAATCCTCCTGGGTGTATCCGGCTTCTACAAAAACCTCCGTCATTCGCTTGATATTGATTGTCGTGATGGAAGCCTCCAGCAGTTCCATGCACCCCGGATAGGTTTCCGACTGCTTATATTTCTTCTTGATGAACTTCGCCTGTTCCTCCGAAACATTTGCCATAAAGCTGTCCAGTCGCTCCTCAGAAATTACCATCGGCACAATTCCTGTTTTCGATTCCAAATCTCCAAGGGTATACGTATAACGAACACCATCCGTTATACTTTCACAAACAACCTGTCCTCTTGCCACCGCCATTTCATAACTGCTCATACGGCCGGTCTTTCTCGCACTGTCATAATACGTAAGCGAAAACTGTGACTCCAGGTCCTGACCGATTTTATCTTCCCGGTCTGTCGGATTGGTATAATAGGTTTCCCCACTCCGCTTATCATATAATGCAACCTCTGCCGTTCCGGTATTGGTATACAGTTTGAAATTGTCATTCTCCGCTACCAGCACCATTCCTGCAACGGAAGGTTTTTGCTCTTTTATCTCAGAGAACTCCGTTCCCTGTTCAAACTCTGCCTCCTCTGACAAATACTGTTTGTAGTCATTCTTAAGGAAATATTTCTTTGCCATCGGGTAGAAACAAATCCCGGCCACAACAATAACGCCTGCCAGAACGGCCAGTATAATTTTAGCTTTCTTACTCATTTGCTGCCTCCATTTCCATTTCTCCCGTTATACCCGATAAATCAGTTCCGTATAAAGACTTTTTACAAACTCAACGATTTGTCGGAAGATAGAATAAAACAGTAGCAGAATGAACAATATAATTACCATTGCCACAATGGTCAGCACCAGCGTTTTCAGTTCCTTCACTACCGTGTAATTATGGATAATCATGTTTCCCATAACCACCAGAACCACTGACCACACCACAGCAATGCCAATCAACAGGCTGTAAAATACAGCCTCATCCCCTGCAATTACCTGCGAAATCAGAATTGCCGGAAGATAAAACAAAGGAAGCGGAAGCAGGGCATAGCCCGTAGCCGTAATAATATCCTTCATTCTTCCTTCCCCGTCTGTTAAACAGGTTACTGCCCAGTTTCCGATACAAAATAAGAAAAACAAAAGAAACATCGCCGAAATATACGTTACACTTTTTACTTCCAGCGTATCTGTCGTGTTTACCACAAAGCTGGCATACCGTTTGTCAAGGCAAAATGCAACTCCCGCAAGCAGCACAACCAAAAGCGCAAGTGCCATGCTTCCTTTTCCACGGTGTCGAAGCTCATAAAATCCATCCACCGGATGAGTCAGTATATAAAACAAAAATCGTATTTTCTCTTTTATCATAACCCTTTTCTCCTCATCCAGATTTTCCTAACTTTACCTGCAATAAAAACTCCGACAACCACAACCAGGAGCACGGTCAATACACCGCCCATGTTCTCCCGTAATATTTCGTTCCGGTACCTCTTATACGCAATGGAATAAAACTCCTGATTCACTCCCATTTTCAGGTAGTACATGGCGTTCTCGTTATCCCCTGCGGATAAGTACGCTTTTCCGATACCACTGTATGCCATCTCATTATTGGAATCCAATGCAAGCACTTTTTTCCACACTTCAACCGCTTTTGCTTCGTCTCCGTCATAACGCAGACCAACCGCCTCATTGATATAGCTGCCATACTGTGTCGGTGCAAATACCGTAATGGATTTTCGGTACGAATCCAAAACGTAAATCTTCTCTCCGTAAGCTTCCAGCGCCACCGGAGAATAAAACGTTCCTTCCTGCGTTCCCATTCCCCCGAAAATATATAAAATATTTCCTTCGTTATCATAAGTAAAGATACGTCCTCTGTTACTGTCAAGCAGGGAAAAGATTCCGTTCTCCCTTACCTTGACATCAATGATTTTCGATGCTCCCTGATAACTGTCATTGGAAGATTTAAATCCCATATCTCCCGCCAGCGAATGCTTACTGTTATAGGTCGCACTGATGACATCAATTCCCTTTGGATTCAGCTTTCGTACTGCCTGCGTACCGGTAGAATCCAAATTGGTTGCATATACAAATCCGTCCTCATCAATATCCATGTTGGTAAATTCGGTCGGAATAAACTGCTGCTGTCTGGCTCTTTGTTCCTTTGTGGAAAAGAGTCTCCAGAACCGCTGTGCCAAGGTAATACTTACATTAATCGTTCCGAAGTATCCCATGAAGTCATGCTCCTGGTTGAATGCCATAATTCCCTGATACACATTGGAAACAATCACGTACACTCTGCCCGCATAATCCACGGACACCTTTAACGGAACAAACTTAAAATCTTCACCAAGCACATCCGATTGCGGATTACTGATAATATCGATTAAATTCCCATTCGCATCCAATATAACAATTCGTTTGTTATCCGTATCCGCAATATACAAAGTACCTTCCTTATCACAGAACAGACCGGAAGGATTCTTAAACGTATCCGTCACTCCCTCATTGTCAAAGGAGTCCACAATACGGAGCAATTCCATCTGCAAATTCATCACAACAATCCGGTTGTTTCCGGTATCTGCAACATATATGGTCCCGTCATCTGTGATAAACATGTCTTTCGGTCCCGAAAAATCTCCACATTCCAGATTGACACCGAAAAACACCTCCTCCGGCACATAAGCCGCCGGAGTAAATACAATATTCTTTTTACTGTCATAATTGTAGGTATCGTAAGGCAGTGTCTGCGCATATGCTTTTACCGGTTCCGACAAAAGCATTACCGCAAGAATAAAAATACTAATCCATCGTTTCATGCAATCTCCTCCCTTACTCTTTTATACCGGATGTTGTCATGGTCTCAATAATCTGACTCTGACAAATCAGGAAGAAAGTGATCGGAATTGCAGCTACAATCAGCTGTACTACTGCTGCTGCTCCCTGCCTCATTACACCGCCGGATGCTACCTGATACAGCGCATACTGAAGCGGCTTTAACTGCTCACTGCGAAGGAACCCGGAGCCGGTATTTCCCCACAGCGCCTGAAACTGGAAAATTGCCAGTGTTACCCAGGCCGGTTTTACATTCGGCATGACAATTTTTAAGAAAATTTTCATTTCACCCGCACCATCCAGTCTGGCAGATTCCAATAAGGAATCCGGAAGCTGCTCCATGAACTGCTTCATCAGATACAGTCCGAGACTGGAGGAAAATGCCGGAAGTAACAGTGCCAGATACGTATTATTTAAACCAAGATAAGAAATAATCATATAGTTTGGAATACTGGTAACCGTTCCGTTAAACATGAGTGCCATAACTACAATTCCAAACAACACTTTCTTTCCCGGAATTTTCATCTTAGCCAGTGGATAGGCTGCCATAGAGGCAATCAGAATATGCCCAATGGTACCACCGCCCGTAATAATAATTGTATTGATGATATATCTGCCGAACGATACCCAGGAATTATTCATGAGTACAAACAAATCCTTAAAGTTCTTCCAGGTCGGATTTTGTACAAACAGCTTCGGCGGATACCGGAACAATTCATCAAACGGCTTAAATGCATTGTTCACAATCATAACCAGCGGATACACCATGAAAATGCCGCACACAATCATCAATGAAAATAACAATGCGTTTCCAGCGCGCGAACGATTCAGCTTACGCTGACGTTTGATTTTTAAATGCTGTGTCAGTTTATTTGTCTTCATCATTCGCCCACCCTTCTGAGAATCTTCTGTACCAGCTTATTTGCGAAGATCATCATTAAAAACAGGATTGTCGCAATGGCGGACGCATAGCCCATTTCATAGCGGATACCGGAACCATAGTCCATCAGATGCGTTACGATCGTGGCACCTGCATAGTTCACACTCGGATTTCCGGCCAGCTGGATGGAAATATCTGCAACTGCAAACGATGATGTAATCTGCATCACCGCACCAAACATGAGCTGCGGTTTCATTGCCGGAAGAGTTATATACCAAAGCTCCTGCCAGCGGTTTTTGATTCCGTCAATCGCCGCAGCCTCGTACATACTCTTGTCAATCGTCTGCAGACCGGCAATAAAGGTAAGGAAGCCGGTTCCCAGACTCAGCCACAGCTGAACCACAATCAAAATCGGAATGACGTACTTTTCCGTACTCATCCACTGGATTGGCGCATTAATAAGGCCAAGTTTTAACAAAATACCGTTTAAGTAACCGTAACGGTCTCCGGAAATAATCAGCGACCATACCATATAGGCATTTCCCGAAATGGATGGCGCGTAAAAAACCAACGTCAGAAATGCCCTCAGCTTACCGGAAAACTCGTTAATAATCCATGCAAAAAGCAGGCACATCATATAGCTGATCGGTCCGGTAATCACTGCAAAGATCAGCGTATTCTTAAGCGCTGTCATAAAAATGTTATCATCCAGAAATAACTTCAAATAGTTATCCCATCCGCAGAACTTTGGCATTTCCAGCATATTAAATGTGGTAAAGCTCAGTCCCATGGATGCTACGACCGGAAGGACGGTAAACAAAAAGAATAAAATAAAATACGGGGCCATCATCAAATATCCGGTCTTATATCGTTTTATCTGTTTGATCAGAGGATGTTTACCCTTTTTCTTCTCTTTAACATGAGACATCATGATTTCCCCCTACTGCAATAATGGTAACTCAAATTCTTTACGTTTGTAGTTAATCTCTTCGTTAATATAGCGTACGTACTCGGTTAACGCTTCTCTTGCCTGCATGGTTTTGGAAACTACGGTAGTGTAAAAAGCGTTGTTTACGTTTCTCCATGTAAAGTAGCCGCCCGGCACCTGTGGAATTCCCTGTAAGTATTTCATCTGCTCCGATAATTCCTTATATTCCGATACCGACCATGGCAGGGAAGCCTGTGCCTCGGCATTTGCCGTAGCATATCTGGCTGCCTCACCCATAATGCCTTCCAGTTCAAGGCCAAAGGCTGTCTGTGTTTCTGCACTGGTCCACCATTTCATGAACTCCCATGCCGCTTCTTTATCTTCACAGGCCTGCATCATGATAGCCGCTCCGCCTCCGCAGGCAGCGGTATAATCGATACTTCCGTCTTCCTGTACGGTTCCCGGGATCGTGGTAAAGCCCCACAGCCCCTTGATGTCCGGTGCCGAAACTACCAGCTCATTGTAGGTTGTGTAATCTGCAATGATAATCGGCGCTTCACCGGTACGGAACCGGTTGGTTAAGCTGGTTGCACGGTCCAGAGTATACAATGTATAATACTCGGTGTAATCTTTAAATGTATTAATGGCAATTTCTGAATCCAGATCGGATGCTTTGCCACCTTCTTTATAATAAGAGCCCCCGTTCTGGTACAACATGGATGCAAAGGTGATTTCCGTAGGAAGCATACCCAAATCCATCTGATTATTACTGAACACAGACAAAATGACTTTCACTTCATCCCATGTCCTCGGGACTTCCACACCCAGTTCCTTTAAAATGTCTTTCCGGTAGAACATCATCGGGAAGGACAATGTTTCCGGCAATCCGAACACCTGACCCTCGTATTCATACGGAACCCACGCTCCGTTGATGAAATCGTCTCTGATTTCTTCCAGGTCCTCAAACTGGGATAAATCAACTGCCGCATTACGCAGACCAAAGTTCATCGGTATTTCACCGGATACACCAAGTGCTACATCCGGTCCTTCTCCTGCCAACGTCGCCTGAAGTAAGGTTCCCATGTCAACCAGCATGACATTAACACTGATTCCTTTTTCATAGGTAAACCTCTCATCCACAAGCGCCTTCAGTATGTTCGCCTGGTCACGTCCGCTTCCGATCCATACAGTAATCGACCGCTCTCCTTCATCGGAAATGTTACCGATGACATTATAGTCAATAATAAACGAATATACAATTTTCAGGATTTCATGCCAGAGCTTGCGGAAAAATCCGTCCTTTACCTTTGGTTCGTCCACATCCGGTGAATAGACAAAAATGCGGTCTATCTGCAACGGCTGTGTTGTCACATCGCCAATCCATGTTCCCATCGCACTGATATTCGTTTTATAAGTATCTAATACCTTAGAAAAGCGTTCCAAATCATAGCTGAGTTCATCTAACTGGTCACGCATGGTAACGAGAATTCTTTCACTCTCACCACTCACGCCCGCCATATTACGCATGGTTTCAATGATATCCGTCAGCTCTTCACTTAACGCTTTCAATTCCTCATCCGTTCCCGGCAGCGTTTCTCCCAACTGATAATCACGATACGCATCCGGAGCCACGCCTGTGATGCGGATTACCTTACGGTATATGCTGTTTAAGCTCTGCAGCACTCCATCCACACGGTCGATAATGTCGGAAAACTCAGATAGCACCGCTTCCATACGGATGGTATGCTTTCCTGCGGTGAGGTAAATGCGGTATGCATTTCCTTCGGAGTCGGATAACGTATCCATTCTCCAGTCCCCGTCATAGTTAAACTGATATCCTTCCAGTTCTGCAAACGGCACCTCGCCGTCAATGGTTATTTTACGATACACCGGAATTCCCTGGACAAAATTCTGTTTTACGTACATGGACACATAATAATATCCGCTTTCCGGCACTTCTACTTCCCACTCAATCCAATCTCCCACGTCACTCCAGTTGGTGCCACCGATGGTATTGTTAAGCAGACACTTTGCACTGTATGGCGTTACTGCCGGTGTGGACTGGTCCTGTACCGGATATAACATCTGGGATGATTTTTTAGTCGCATGCTCTGCTTCAATCTCTTCATATGCACCCGAAGTGTCCGCAGCACCTTTGCTATCCCACAACTGTTTTGTCTCATCATAGCCAAGCGCTGCTTCCGAATTGGACAAAGTAATCGAACGAAGCATCATCGGCTCTCTTACCGACATCATTGTAATGGTATGCAGTCCTTCCGTCAGATAAACCGACAACTTTCCGGACACATATCCTTCGGACTCATACAGATAAGAGTCCATCCATTCCGGCTTCTCTACCTGCTCCTCCCGTAAATCGTTCCCCTGATTATCCTTTTTCCAGATTTCGCTTCCGTTGCTCCAGACTCTGGAAAATTCGATGCAGTTCAACTCCGCAAATGGAAGCTCACCGTCAATAAAAAAGCTTCTTTGAATGGAAGAACCATTTCCCTCTACAGGATAATAGCAGACCGACATTTCATACAGACCGGCATGCTCAATGAAAACCTCGTATTCAATCAGGCCACTGTTCTCTGTGTAAACAGAGATACCCTCTTTCCCTTCATAATTTTCATATTCCGTCACCGTCATTCCTTCGGTTCTGACATAGTCAGCCGCGTCAATGACGTACACATCTGCAGGTCTTGTCTGATTTACCTGCGCCATATATTCACGGTATCCAATCACTGTACTGTAATCGTCTTTTTTCTCCTCATACAGTTCCAGACTATATTCCGTCTTTGCATAGCTTTTTTCTTCCGGCGTGATTCCAAGGGAAGTGAACAGGCAGATGCCTGCCATCAGCCATGCGAATCCTTTGTGAAATTTTCCGCGAACACTTTTTTTGTTCCCAATCATTTCTTTGTGAACCTCCTCACTTTCGCACAACCTTACTTTTTAAACACATCTAATCCCGATGATTCATATCCAAATTAAGAATCAAATCCGAGTGTGCGGTCTGCTTCACAATTCTGGTACATACATAATCCACCTTTGGACACGTTGCACTTGGCCACATAAATTCATCGTTTGTTCTGTCCTTTGTCCACTCATACTGTCTGTCTCCCACATACAACGTGGCATTGCGGATTATAATGTTGTTTAAATAAATGCCTTCGTCTGTATTATAAAGGGTAATCTCTTCCCAATCCTCAGACGGTGCTCCCTTACGGTCTTTTTTGATATCCTCCGGAAAATCAATGGCAAAATCCTGATACATGCTTAAGTTGCTTCCGTCTGCCTTTGCATGCCATACTTCAAACTCTGCACGGTCTGCCACCCGGTTTCCGTCTGACAAATCCATAATCGTCAGCGTTGCCCGATTGTCCTTCTCCGAGCAGTCTAAAATCAGCTTGTAGTCATGTGCCGCATTGAGGCTCACCGGTGATTCATACCAGGAAAAACCGTTTCCTTCGCTTGTCGTCAGCAAATTGTAAAACAAATGCCAATCCTTTGATCCTCCGGCATAGCAAAAGCCTGCATCAATGCAATTTAAGAATTCTCCCTTTTCATCATAAACATCCACGCCTAAAAAGACATAACTGTTTGTCCACTTTCCATCTGCCTTGCGGCTCATGTTAATGTTAGCCTGACTGAGACAGAACTCATAGGACGCTTTATTATAACCGACTTTGGAATAAACCACATAAGCAGGTCCATCGTTGTCGCCGGTATATTTTCCACTGTTTTTAAACCCCAGGTTTGTCTTCGCATGATGCATCTTTTCCACGAAGCGCTTTGTAATTTCACGCGGGCGTGTAATTGCAGTTCCTACTACAGCAGCAAACGCCCCGGTTGACATTGCCTCTGCCAGCTCTTCACCGCACCAGATGCCACCTTCTGCAATTACCGGCTTTCCTGACTGCTCCACCAAAGTACGCATCATCCCATAGTTCGGAAGCTGTGTTCCCTTTGTATAAGAGGTATAACCGCTCATCGTGGTTCCGATAAAATCAAATCCGATTTCCGCAGCATGAAGGCCTTCCTCGATGGTTGAGCAATCCGCCATAAACAACTGTTCCGGATACTTTTTCCGTACCTTCCCAAAGAAAGAATCCAGAGTTTCCTGTCCCGGATGTAACCGGTCCGTGGCATCAATTGCAATAATATCCGTTCCGCACCCTACAAGTGCATCCACTTCTTCCATGGTCGGAGTAATATAAACCTCACAGCCTTCATAATCCTTTTTGATGATTCCGATTACCGGCAAATCAACTGTATTTTTGATTTCCAAAATATCCTTTACGCTGTTTGCGCGGATTCCCTTTGCTCCTCCTTCCATGGCAGCATATGCCATTCTGCCCATGATATAAGAGCTATGCAACGGCTCATGCTCCAGTGCCTGACAGGAAACAATCAAGCCTCCCTGAATCTGCTTCATAATCTCTTGTTTTTTATTGTTTATCATATTGACACCCCTTGTAATATGTACTTTTTTCTGATTCTATTATATCCATGAAGCACTTAAGTTTCAACAAACCGCCGTTTTTTGAATTTAGTTTCACATGTATCTTTCATTTCTGATTTTACTTTCATTCCATGCACTTTTATATAAGCCAAAAAGGGCTATCTTGCTCGATAGCCCTTTCTCTTTTATTGTTTTGTTTGATTTGTTTTTCTAAGGCTAAGCCATACTCCAAGCACTACCACACTACAACCTATTACAACAATTGCAGCGGCAATCATCCATTCCGCCATACCATACTGCTGTACCTGTACCGGAGAAGGTGTAATCTCTCCTTCGCCTACTGTCGGAACCGGAGTTGGTGTCTCAATAGCTCTTTCCACCTTAGTCGCATAAACAGATGCATCTAAGTCAAATACCGTGTCTGTTAACACAACACCCTGCAAATCAGCGTAATTTGCAAAATAGCTTTCAAACTCAAAGATTGCCACACCGGCACCCTGATTCAATACAGCTTCTATCTGCGTTTTTAAGCTTTCTGACGTAAAACCGTTCTGGGCAGAAACACCAATTACGGCATTTGCCTTATTTCCTGCAAGACTAATCGCATCCTTTGTCAAACTCGACACTGCGTTCTCATAGTATGCCATAGGGACTACCAGGTCACCGTAGCCCTTCTCCATCCATTCTCTGGCACTCTGCATAAATAACTCTCTACCGTCATCAAAGAACGGATATACCGACAAAGAAAGAATTAAATCCGGCTTAATTTCACGCAGACGGGTAGAACACATTCTTACAAACTCCGTTACCTGCTGCTGTTTATAATATTCGAATGCCTTTACTTCAAAGCTCGTTGACTTATACTCTCTTGGATCATAACCCTTCTCAGCCATAAACGCATTGATGGTATAGTCATCGTATCCGTAATCCTTTTCGCTTGTCTTTTGCGGATAACGCACGTAATCTAACTGGATACCGTCAAGATCATAGTTTGTACATAAAATTTCATACAGTCCTACAATCCATTCTCTACATTCCGGACGGGCAGGATTAAAGAAATACATCTTACCATACATGGTATCTTCCCAATAGTTACCTTCTTTATCTGTAAGTAACCAGTCTTTGTGAGCTCTCATGACCGGACCACCGCCATCTTCACGCTGCATGCCGATAAAGAAAGATTCTACCCAGCAGTGAAGCTGCATACCGCGACTGTGGCAGGCATCAATATATGCCTGCAATACATCAAAGCCTTCATAATCCGGGTTCTGATATGTTGCATCATACTCTACCGGGAAAATGGTATATCCGTTAAAAACGGTCTCCAAAAAAATGGTATTCAAGCCTGCGTCCTTAATCTGCTGAACGTGTGCTTCTACCTGCTCTTTTGTCGTTTCCTTTGGTCTGAGCCAAATGGCACGCATCGGATTTTCCTCTGCTGCATTTGCCTTTTCTGTAGCAGGAAGGAAACCAACAAACATCGCAAGTATCATGAAAAATGGAATTATCCGTTTTAAAGCTTGTTTCATGCTATCTATTACTTCCTTTTCTGTTTACTTCTGTTCTTATTTACGCTTTTTAACCACTACAAGCACAATGCCTGCCACTGCAACTACAGCAACAGCAATCACTGCAATTACGATAGGGTTAACACCAGGATTTTCCTGTACTACCGGTTCAGGCGTCTGTGTCGGTTCTGCTGTCGGTTCCGGAATTGGTGTAGCCGTTGGTTCCGGAGTTGGTGTTGCATCCGACTTTGTCCAGTAATTTTCAGGCTTTTCTGTTGTAAGATAAGTATCTGCTAATTTATCATAAACCCAAATCATATCATCATAGTTACCAACCAGATAATGCTCTGTTCCGATTTCTGCATTTGCCATGAAATATGCAAAGCTTTCCGGCTGCTTTGTTTTCACATCCGGGTAGAAAAGAATAACCATCTTTCCGTATCCAAGCTTTTCTGCTTCCATTGTACAAACACCGTCAGGATTCATATCTGCTGCTGTTACAACAAACACGCCCTTCTCTTCATTGTACTCAAGAGCAATACCGTACCACCAGCCGAAAACATTATTTGCTGATGACTGTCCGAGAACAGCAGTAGCCTCTAACTCAGGATCCTCCGCTGTCAATACAATAATCTGCTTCAAATGGTCATCCAGCCAGTTGTAAGCATTGGATTTTGTAAGATAACCGATTGTACTTTCAATCTGAGGTTCCGGTGTCGGTGTTGGTGCTGCTGGTGCCTCTGTCGGGTCCGGAGTATCCGGAGTCTCTTCGGAACCATTTGCACCTGCAATAAAGTAAACATCTGTTAACGCACCGCTAGTTGCAACGAGAGCGTCATAATCACCTACCAAATAATACTCTGTTCCCACTTCTGCATGTTCCATGAAGAAATTGCAGCTGTCTGCATGGTTTGTCATAGCATCGCCATGGAACATAAGAGAAATCTTTCCCTGGCCAAGAGTTGCGGTTTCTGTTGCATTGGTACCATCCATCACCATATCAGAAACAGTGACAATATAAGCTTCTTTTGCTTCATCGTACTCAAGTACAAGACTGTACCACCAGCCAAAGGTACCTACCGCCTGACCGATAATGGTGCTGGCAGTTGCTGTTTCGTCTGTGGATGCAAATACATAAATTCCGCTTCCGGAGCCATTTCCGCTCCAATCATAGCAGTTTGCCCAGTGAACATATCCGCTTTCTTCTGTTGCTGCCGGTTCTTCCTCTGTTTCAACTGCAACGAGATAAGTATCTGTTAAAGCACCTGCCGTAGCAAGCATAGCATCATAATCGCCTACCAACTGATACTCTGTTCCCACTTCTGCATGCTCTAAGAAATAATTGCAGCTATCTGCATGGTTTGTCATAGCGTCGCCATGGAACATAATGGAAATCTTTCCTTTTCCAAGAGTTGCGGTTTCTGTTGCATTGGTGCCATCCATCACCATATCAGAAACAACAACAACATAAGTTCCTTTTTCTTCATTATACTCGAGCACAAGACTGTACCACCAACCAAAGGTGCCCGGTGCCTGACCAATAATTGTGCTGGCACTTGCTGTTTCGTCTGTGGATGCAAATACATAAATTCCGCTTCCGGAGCCATTTCCGCTCCAGTCATAGCAGTTTGCCCAATGAAGTCCACCACCCTCTACTGTCTCCTCTGCTTTTGCTGTTGTTACAGGATTCACGAGTGTGCCAAGAAGCATTGCAAAGCATGCTAATAATCCGAGCACTCTTCTAACATTTATCCTCTTCATAAGTTCTCCTCCGATTTCTTTTTTTTCGTTAATCAATCTTCTCATTGATTACATGTAAAATGGTATCATATTTCTTTTCTATTTCCAACAAAATACCCGTTTCTGATTTTTATTTCAGAAAATTGTTGTTCTTCTGAATTTACTTTCAAATGCTATTTTTCTCCCTTCAGGGCAGACAAGGTACCTTTGTATTTCTGTGCTTTCGTATAGGAATCATTGTCAATGTAGTATGCGTACAGAATATCCATCAGTACTAAAATGGAAAACTGCGGCGATATCTTGGTGCCGGAATCCAGATTCTTTAAATACGCCACACGCACCACTTCATCGCACTGCTTTGCAATCTCCACTTCCGGATTTGCCGTAAAAAACACGACCGTGGCGCCATTTTTCTTTGCCGCACGGATACTGTCCGAAACCTCTTTGGTTCTGCCGCTTAACGACATGGCAATTACCAGACAGTCACTGTCAACCAGGGCAGCACTTATCTTCATCATATGAGAATCCGTGATGACATCCACATCCAATCCCACTCGCATAAACCTAAGCTGAAATTCCCTTGCCGCAAGCCCCGAGCTTCCCACGCCATAGATAAACACTTTGCTGCAGCTGTCCAGCATATCGGCAATTCCCCGAATCTGATCTTCATCCATCGACTGATAGCTGTCGCGCAGAATATTCTGGTAATATCCGTATACCTTGCGGGAAAAGAAGCTGATATCCTTTGGATTGTTCACATTGATTTTTTCCTGCTCCAAATCCTGCTCATAAGAAAAGGTCAGCTCCCTGTACCCTTTATAACCGCACTTTTTTGCAAATCGCGACAACGATGCCTCCGATACAAACAAAAGCTTTGCAATATTCTTTGATGAAAAATCCATTTTCTCCGTGTTGTTCAAAAAGAAATCTGCAATTCCGTGTTCTACCTGTGTCAATTCATCATAGCAGCTTTTAATATTCTGTTTTGTTTCGTTTCTTAAACCTATCATTTCGTCACCCCGTGTCTCATATCGATGTCTTTCGTTGCTCTAAATGATAACATATTTCGTGTTCCTTCTCAAGTTTTTATGTTGTTTTGCATTTTTGTACCAGCAAGAAAGGCGGAGCCTCTTATGAAATTTGAAACAAAAAAACATTTCCTTACAAAACCGGGGCAATCACTTTTTTCTCTGTTTTCGGTGTAATCCGGTAATTCAACGTTCCATCCCGGTACTCTGCCTCTATTACCCTCCGGTCAGACAACCATAACTTAAATTTTACATCCGTCTGCAAATTCCACGCCGGCAAAAGATAAATACAATCCGCATACTCCTGAACCAGCATTTCCTGAACACCTATCATTCCGCTTCCGCCCCAGTTGTGATCCGGAGTAAAATCATGTCCCGGCCCCCAGAATGCAGGAAATCTCCTGCCGGAATCGCAAAGCTTTAAATACATATACTTCTGTGCTTCTTCCATAAGCCCCACTCTGGCTGCATAGATTCCATTCGGATGCCAGCTGATATGCTGTTTCTGATCTTCCTCATCCCAAGCATAAAGATATGTATTCCTTGCCAGTTCCATCGTTTCCGGCTTGTTAATTCCATATGTATTATATGGGTACACCGTGTTAAGCTGCGGAATTTCACAATTTATTTTCACGTATCGTTTCGGCTTCTCGCATGGCGCTACAACCTCTTTTCCGCGTTTGATTTCCAGCGGAATATCCGGTAGTTCTCCCTGCAATTTTCTCAGTCTTTCCCGTTGTTTGGCAGTTCCGTAAGTTGTTTCAAGAAGTTCGGTAATGCTGTTGTCCAGTGCTGAGATTACATCGGCAGGGTTTGTTACTGCAACCTCATTCTCATTATAATTAGCCGCTTCTGCTCCTTCCCTTCCCCAGATATAAATATTGTCCTCACCATGATAAGTTTCCATCGCCGTTGACGGGAAAATAATTCTCTTCCCGTTTTCATCCGTCTTGGCAAAGTTTCTGTCATAATAATCCAGCACGCTGAAAATGAACGGCATATATTCTGAAATATCCTCCCCTGAGGTTTTATGGTATTTCAGCATCATATAAGCAAATTCCAGAGCCTGCACATGATGATACCTCACATAAAGAGGATAATCCAGCCCGTATTTTCCATAATATCCGGACAAACCATTGGCATCCGTCTGCTCGCAATAGCAGGCACAATCCTCCAGACCAAAGAAATGTCTGGTTCTCATTTTCATTGGTTTCACAAGCCGTTTATAAAAATCAAACTGCGGCTTCATCATATCGAAATCCCCGCTTTTTATCATCGGCCAATACACCAGTCTCTGGTTCTGGGCAGTAAACATAATACCGCCCCAGTCCCTTTCGTCGGGGCTACCGCCATCCTTATGATTCTCATGCCATAAGGAAGAATCCACCGTAAACAGACCGCCGTTAAACTTTGTTGGGAATTCCCCATACGCATTAGCTGCAAGCATATATCGGAAGAGCTGATAATTTCTTCCCACTTGCCAGTCTTTGTCCGTTTCCTCTTTTTCCCCGATTACTACATAACTCCTCGTCCAATACGCTTTCCACCACTGCTTTGTCTTCTGCCATGCTCTCTGCTCCGAACAGCAACCCTCTTTTAACTTTGTTAATTCTGTTTCCCACTGTTCTATAGTCTCTGCCTGTCTTGTCAGAAGACAAATGCGGATACCATAATTTTTCTTTGCTCTCACTGCTTCCAGCACATAACCGTCAAAGGAATTATTGATATAATTTCCTGTTACCTTTCCCTGATATTTCATTCCTTTGGCAAGAAGGACTCCGCCACAAGTACGGTTTTTTTCGACATTCGGGAACTCCTCCCGAATCTCTTCCAGCCCCTGCTCCCAAATTCGCTCATCAAACACGGGCGTTTTCTGATTCCGGTGGTAAAATACGATTTCCTCATCAGAACCTCTTACGATATCCTTGTTTTCATATCCGCTTGTTTCCCCGCGCCATGTCTCATACGTACATTTCATTTTTACCGGAACCTGACTTTTTACATCAATATGAACACATGATTTATATGCATCTGCCCATACCAAAAGTGTAAGCATGTCCTGCCCCATAATTTCTATGTGTCCTTCTGACAGCTTTAATTCTTGCGAAAATCCCCGGGCAAATACCGGCTTATCAAAAGAAATCCGGATACGTCCTGCTTTCAGCATCCGTCCACTTTCATCAAAGGCACCGCTTTGCGCCATATACAAAAAGACCTCATCCTTTTCTACCCACACATTGCATCCGATGTCAAATCCGCCTACCGGCATGGACTCCCCCGCATTTTTGCTTTGTTCCTTCCAACACACGTTGTAGTCCTTCATCTTCCAATTACTCATTTTTCTTCCCCTCGTTTTTACCTGATTTGGTTTCCTATATCATCTGGCAAGATGGATTGCCACTTTTTTATTCTCCGTCAAATTCTTATCCTTGTCAATAGCCTCTTCCTCTCCCAAAAACGAAACATTATTCAAAAAACGACCTGCACATTTGAGCATATCAAATTCCATGCAGGTCGCTCTTATTTTTCTATCCGGTATTTTTACTTCCATGTATCAAACAGATGTCTGCTTAAATTTCTTTTACTGTTTTCTTGACATAATTTCCAAACCTGCTGATGTAACTTATCAATCCCTCTGAAACATCCATAACCTTGTCCTTTTCCTCATCACATTCTTTTGAAATGTCTTTCAGTAACTTCATGTTATGAACAGCCTTTCCTACACTTGCTGCATTTTCACTTCCTGCTTCTTTTAATGAGATACTTGCACGGTTTATCATTTCTTTGTTTTCAATCAGCGTTGCAATGGTATTGCCTACTTTTGTGGCAACCCCTTCCATCCGGACAAACTCTTCATCTAATAACCGTAATGCCTGTTCTGTTTCTACAATCTTCTGTCCCTGCTTTTCAAACGCCTCAACAATAAATTCTGCGGATTGCACATTTTCAGTTGCACTCTTTTTCATCTGTTCTATGGTATCGTCTATCTGCTCTACCGCATCTTTCGACTGTTCTGCAAGTTTTCTGATTTCTTCTGCTACTACTGCAAACCCTTTGCCATGCTCTCCGGCACGGGCAGCCTCAATACTGGCATTTAACGCCAATAAATTTGTCTGATTTGCAATTTCGGAAATAAATTCCGTTATCATCCCTATTTGTTGCGTAGTCACATTCGTTTGAAGTGCCTGCTGTTTTACATTACGCATCATTTCATTGCCCTGTTTGCTCAATAACGTCAGTTCTTCTACATTACATACAACAGTCTTATCATATTTCAGCATGTTTGATGCTACTAACTCCAAATTCTCCATTTGTTGCGAAATAATCACAATCTGTCCGCTAATTTCCTCTACTCTTTGCTGCATGATATGTATTTCATTTTCCTGATTACCAATATTCTCAGCAATCGAAGTCGTAGATTCATCTGTCTCATCAATCGCCTCTGACATTGTTCCGAACAAATCTTTAAATTCATCTGTTACAAGTCCCAATTCATCCGTAGCTTTTGTTATTCCGCCTAAAACTTCTGAAAAGGACTGTATCGACTGAGATATAGACGATACAAATTCTCCAAGTTCGTCATCCCGTTGCTTTAACCTTTCCAGTTTTCCTTTCTCTCTTGCAGCGATATCATCTGATACGTCCTGCTGAATAATCATCTCCATTCTTTTGAAGAGATTTTTGATTACTACCGCTGCATAGCCTCCGATCAGTAAATAAAACAGACTTAATAAAATCAGGGCCATAAATGAACCTATCACCGCATTTTCTAATAATTTTAGTATCAGCAGCTGCCACAGAATAATTCCGGCAGTTCCTATCACAATAGGCAATAACAACTTTCTTAATAACCTATATTTGCCATGAAATGCTTTTTTGATTTTCTCTCTCATTTTTAACTAACACTCCTTTCCCTGCTTCGCAGTTGACAACATTAGTTTAATACGGTTTAATTGATTTACCTCGCTGGCTCCCGGGTCATAATCAACTGCTACTATATTGGCTTGTGGATACTCCTTCTTTAATGCCTTAATCACACCTTTTCCTACCACATGATTCGGAAGACAGGCAAAAGGTTGTATACACACAATATTAAATACCCCCGATGTAAGCAGTTCTGCCATTTCTCCGGTAAGAAACCATCCCTCGCCGTATTGGTTTCCCAATGACAAAAACGGTTTCGCTAATTCGGCCACCTTCTCTATTTCCAGCGGGCTCTCAAATCGCCTGCTCTTCTTTAATGCCTCCATCGCAGGTTTTCGCAAAAAGCGGATTCCTTTGACTCCACCCTTTGCAATCATTGCTTTTGACTTCTTTTCTCCTAAAAACTTGTACTGATAGTCCCCGTTATAAACGGAGTAATTCATAAAATCCAACATGTCCGGAACAACTACCTCAGCACCCTCTGCTTCTAACAAATCGACCAGATGATTATTGGCCAGAGGCATGTACTTTACAAGAATTTCACCTACAATACCAACCCTCGGCTTTTGCATCTCTTCCCTGATTGGCAATGTATCAAATGCTTCTACAATACCTTGACAAACTTTTTTGTAGGTATATTTCGTCTTTGGATTCGTAAGCGAATCCATGCAAATTTCCTTCCACTCACTATGCAGTTTATTTGCGCTTCCCTTCTCGATTTCATAAGGCCGGATACGGTAAAGACACCGCATAAACAAATCCCCATAGACCATCGCCCTGGACACATCCCAAAGCAACCCCGGAGACATATGAAATCCTTCGTTTGTTTCCATTCCGTTTGTATTTAGCGAAATAACCGGGATATGAGATAAGCCCACTTTGTCCAAGGCTCTGCGTATAAATCCCACATAATTACTTGCACGACAGCATCCTCCTGTCTGCGTCATAATAATTGCCAACTTATTGGTATCGTATTTCCCCGAAAGAACCGCTTCCATCACTTGTCCCACCACTGTAATGGATGGGAAACATGCATCATTGTTCACATATTGAAGACCGGTATCAATTGCATCTCGATTGTCATTGTCCAATACAACAACATGGTACCCATGTTTTCTACAGACCGGCTCTAACAATTCAAAATGAATCGGACTCATCTGCGGTGCAAGAATTGTATATCCGCTCTCCTGCATCTGTTTCGTATATTCGGTTCTGCGATACCTAACGGCTCCGGATTCTGCAATGATTCCTTTCTTTTTCCGCATTTCCATGGCCGCTAATAAACTGCGTATCCGGATTCTTGCAGCACCCAAATTATTAACCTCGTCTATCTTCAATACCGTATACAACTTATTACTGTTTTCAAGAATCTCACAGACTTGGTCCGTAGTTACTGCGTCCAAACCGCATCCAAAGGAATTTAACTGAACCAGTTCCAAATCCTCATCTTTACAGACGAATTCCGCTGCTGTATACAAACGGGAATGATACACCCATTGATCCGTAACGCGTAACGGCCGTTCCGGTTCAAAATCTACCGGTAAACTATCTTCTGTCAGAACAGTAAGGCCATAAGAAGTAATCATTTCCGGAATGCCATGATTGATTTCCGGATCAATATGATACGGACGGCCTGCAAGTACAATCCCTCTGCCATGATTTCTATGCATTTCGTCAAGAACCCGCCTACCCTCTAAACGAATCTCTTCTTTTACCTTCCGTTGCTCTTTCCATGCAGTGTTAACGGCATGTCGTACCTCTTGCTCCGGTATCTGCCATTCCTCTCCACATATCCGCACCATTCTGTCTGCCACTGTTTTTTCACTGGTGAACGCCAGGAAAGGACGAACATACTTCACTTTTCCATCCGCAACGGCCTCCACATTATTTTTTAAATTTTCCGGATAAGACACTACTATTGGACAGTTATAATGATTTTGCGCTCCTTTCGTCTCCTGTCTTTCATAGAAAACACAAGGGTGGAAAATCGTCTGCACACCATTCTTTATTAACCATTCCACATGTCCGTGTGCCAATTTTGCCGGATAACATTCTGACTCTGACGGAATAGACTCCATTCCCATTTCATACACTTTTCTGTCGGAAAACGGTGAAATAATTACACGAAAACCAAGCTGTTTCCAAAAAGTTGCCCAGAATGGATAATTTTCATAAATATTAAGAACCCTCGGTATTCCGATACTTCCTCGTATGGCATCCTTTTCTTCCAACGGTTCATAAGCAAATATCTTTTTCTGCTTGTATTCCATCATATTTGGTGCTTTTTCACTTCCACTCTCTCCAAATGCTTTTTCACACCGGTTTCCTGTAATATGCTTTCGGTTTCCGGAGAACGTATTTATTGTGAGCATACAATGATTCTCACACCCCTGACATCTTACGGTTGATGAGGTATATTCCAGCCGAATTATTTCTTCCAGTGAAAGCATGGCTGTTTCCTGACCCTGATAATTTTTTCTGGCAAGTAACGCTGCACCAAAAGCTCCCATAATACCGGAGATATCCGGACATACGGCATGGATACCCGAAATTTTTTCAAACGCACGAAGCACCGCATGATTGTAAAAGGTTCCGCCCTGTACCACGACATGATTTCCCAGTTCTTTTGCACTACCTAACTTAATTACCTTAAATAGCGCATTCTTTATCACCGAATATGCCAATCCTGCCGAAATATCCGCAACCGATGCCCCTTCTTTTTGCGCCTGCTTTACATTGGAGTTCATAAATACCGTGCAACGTGTTCCCAAATCTACCGGATTTTCTGCATATAGAGCTTCTGTAGCAAACGCCTCTGCCGTATATCCGAGAGAGGATGCAAAGTTTTCGATAAAGGACCCGCATCCGGAAGAACACGCCTCATTCAGCATAATATTTTCTACCACACCATCCTTCAGACGAATACACTTCATATCCTGTCCGCCGATATCTAACACGCAATCTACATTCTCATCAAAGAAGGATGCCGCTTCACAGTGTGCGATTGTCTCCACCTCGCCTTCATCAAGCGAAAAGGCGTTTTTTAGCAAATTTTCTCCATATCCGGTAGAACAGGCACGAACTATTCTAGTCCCGTCCGGCAATTGTTCCTTTAACTGTTTTAATCCATCGATTGCAGACTGTATCGGATTCCCCTGATTTCCGGCATAATAAGAATACAACAATTCTCCTTTTTCGCCGATTAAAGCCATTTTAGTTGTTGTTGAGCCTGCATCAATGCCCAAAAAGCAATTCCCACGGTAGGAATCCAAACTCGCTTTCCCTACCACCGCCTGACTGTGTCTTTTGCAGAATTCCTGATACTCCGTTTCTTCTGCAAACAAAGGCTCCAGCCTCTTAATTTCAAATTGCATAGAAACGCCCTGCTCTAATGCCTCTGTCAAATCAGAAATTCCCATTGCATTTCCTTCACTTGCTTCCAGTGCAACCCCCATCGCCGCAAACAGATGCGATTGATCCGGGTCTACCACCTGTTCCGGCGTAAGATTTAATGTACGAACAAATGCTTTTTTTAATTCAGGTAAAAAGTGCAACGGGCCGCCTAAAAAAGCAACACACCCCCGGATTGGTTTTCCGCAAGCGAGTCCGGAAATTGTCTGATTTACTACTGCCTGAAAAATAGAAGCTGCTAAATCTGCTTTGCTTGCGCCTTCGTTAATTAACGGCTGTATATCTGTTTTTGCAAAAACACCACATCTTGCAGCAATGGAATATAACTGCTTATAATTGGCCGCTTCTTCGTTTAGCCCTTTGGCATCTGTTTGCAAAAGAGCGGCCATCTGGTCAATAAAGGAGCCTGTACCGCCGGCACACACACCATTCATTCTTTCTTCCAAACCGCCCTTAAAATAAATGATTTTTGCATCTTCTCCGCCAAGTTCAATTGCCACGTCCGTTTGTGGCGCCACCTTCTGTAAGGCAGTTGCCACTGCAGATACCTCTTGTACAAATTCTATCCCAAGTGCTTTTCCCAAATTCATGGAACCGGAACCGGTCATTTTCACTTTCAGTTTACAGTTTCCCAGCAAATGATATGCTTCCTGCAACAGTTCCGCTAATGTCTCTTGTATATGGGCACTATGTCTTTTATATTCACCATAAAGAATCCGGTCCTCATCGTTCAAAATGACCAATTTCACCGTTGTTGAACCAATATCTATTCCTGCTCGGTATTCCTTCATTTTCCTTTCCTCCGTAAACAAACACTTCTTAGCAACACTCACTGTCGTAGAGGAATCATACAAAAAATTTCTAAACTGAAACGAAACGAACCAGATATCCTCAAAATATCTGGTTCGCGCCATATTATATTATTGGATTTTCTCATTCTTCTCAGAGTTTAAGATTTCCATAAACTCTTCACCGGTAATGGTCTCCTTCTCATATAAATACTTGGAAAGTTCCCCTAATTTTTCACGATTCTCTGCCAATATCCTTCTTGCCTTTTCGTGCTGTGTCTTTACAACCTCGACAACCTGACGGTCAACCTCTGCCTGTATTTCTGCCGAACAAGCTAAAGAAGTATCCCCACCTAAGTATTGATTCGTCACTGTCTCAAAAGCCACCATATCAAAATCCTTACTCATTCCATATCTGGTAATCATAGCACGAGCCAGTTTTGTTGCCTGTTCAATATCATTAGATGCTCCTGTAGAAATTGTATCGAAAACCACCTCTTCTGCAGCACGCCCACCGGTATAGGTAGCAATTTTATTTTCAATTTCCTCTTTTGTCATCAAATAGTGGTTATCCTGTTCCACCTGCATTGTGTACCCAAGAGCACCTGACGTTCGAGGAATAATCGTAATCTTCTGCACCGGTGCTGAATTGGTCTGCTTTGCTGCAACCAGGGCATGACCGATTTCATGATAAGCCACGGTCCATTTTTCCTTATCGGTAAGTATTGCATTCTTCTTCTGATAGCCTGCAATTACTACTTCAATGCTTTCTTCCAAATCTTCCTGTGTTGCAAACTTTCTTCCGGCACGAACAGCCCGGAGTGCTGCTTCGTTGACAATATTAGAAAGTTCTGCACCGGATGCACCGGATGCCATACGGGCCACCTGTTGGAAATCCACATCATCTGCCACTTTAATTTTCTTTGCATGGACTTTCAGAATTGCTTCACGTCCTTTTAAATCCGGCAATTCCACAGGCACGCGTCGGTCAAATCTGCCCGGACGGGTCAGAGCCGGGTCAAGAGATTCCGGTCTGTTGGAAGCAGCCAGAATAATCACACCCGAATTACCTTCAAAACCATCCATTTCTGTCAATAACTGATTCAACGTCTGTTCACGCTCGTCATTTCCACCGCCGTGTCCGTCACGTTTCTTACCAATGGCATCAATTTCATCAATGAAGATAATACAAGGCGCCTTTTCCTTTGCTTGTTTAAATAAATCACGCACCTTAGAGGCGCCCATACCCACAAACATCTCCACAAATTCGGAACCGGATATGGAGAAGAACGGAACATCCGCTTCGCCAGCTACCGCTTTTGCAAGCATTGTTTTACCTGTTCCCGGAGGTCCTACTAACAGCACGCCTCTTGGCATAGATGCACCGATTTCCTGATATTTATCCGGATTATGAAGGTAATCTACAATTTCCTGCAGACTTTCTTCTGCTTCATCTACACCTTCTACATCATCAAATTTAATACCATCCGAAGATTTCACATAGACCTTTACATTGGACTTTCCCATATTAAACATCATGGAATTTGCTCCGCCTGCTCTATGCATCATTATCTTTGATATCAATTGACCAAATCCAATAAATAGAACTAACGGCAATACCCATGTCAGCAAGAAACTCAGGAATGGTGATGTTTCTTCAATAATTTCCTGCGAAAACTTTGCTCCCGAAGCATAAAGACGCTCTACTAAATTTGCATCATTCATTAAACCTGTTTTATATACCTGAGTATTCGCTTTATCCGTAAAAACAATCTGGTTATCCTGAACCTGTACGCTTCCGATTTCCTTTGCGTCAACCATTTCCATAAAGGTCCCGTAGTCTACTTCTTTGACCTGCCGTTGCAACAGCCACGGCACGAGCATAAAATTAAAAAGAAGCATGAGTACCATTACAATCCCGTAGTAAAAAACAAGTGGTTTTTTAGGCTGTTTTACTTCATTCATATAAACATCTCTCCTTCGTGTAATTTTTATCTGTCTGCATTATTGCAACAAAATCTAAACTGAAAAGAAACAAACCGGAAGAATTCTCACTCCGGTTTGTAAATAAATTATAAACTATTCTGCGGCAGCGTTACCGTAAATGTTGTTTTTCCACCCGCACTCTCTACGGTCACTGTACCGGAATGCAAAACGACTACCTGTTTGACGATTGCCAGTCCAATTCCATTGCCTGCTGATGCGTGAGACTCGTCTGCCTGATAAAATTTATTGAAAATTCTGTCTTGCTTTTCAAGCGGAATCTCACTCCCGAAATTTGTGACAGAAATCGATATTGCCTGTTCCCTCTGTGTAATTCTTAACACAATTTCTCCTGTCGGCGGAGAAAACTTAATGGCGTTATCAAGCAGATTGGTCCATACATGCTTTAACAACTCTTCATTTCCTAAAATTTCATATTCCTCAAAATCTAAATCCAGCAATAAATTTTTACGACTCCATTTGTCCTCCAGCAAAAGCACACAGGAGCGAATCTGCTCCGACAAATTAAATCTCGTAATATCTGAAAGAATTGTCTGGTTTTCTATTTTGGTCAGATTCAACACATTGGTTGCCATAGTTGCCAAATGTACGGACTCCTCTTCAATAATTGCAAGATACTCCTGCGTCTGTTCCTGAGAAAGATTGCCTCGTCTTAACAGTTTAGCAAATCCGGCAATCGAGACAATCGGAGTTTTAAACTCATGCGAAAAATTATTGATAAAATCACTGCGCAACACCTCGGTATTTTCCAGTTCCTGCGCCATCGTGTTAAAGCTATTGGTCAGTTCAACAAAGGTAGGATGATTTTTCAGCGTCTTTCCAAACTCCAGTCGTGTCTTAAAATTACCGGATGCCAGCGTATTTAACTGATTTATGATGCGATTGATTGGTCGTAGCGGAATTTTACTTGTAAGTGCTGCCACAATCACACCGACAACCATATTGATTACAAGCATAAATACCAACCATAAAACACCGTTTTCACTAGGTATTCCTATCTCCTTAAGAATACCCAACCGCATTAAAACATATAGTAAAAAACTTCCCAGAAAAAGTGCAGTCAGCTGGACACAAATAATAAATCCCGAATATAAAATTGACAATGAAAAACGATGTTTTTTTTCTTTCTTTTTCATACTTTTTTTACCGCCTTATATCCCAATCCTCGAACCGACTCTATCTCAAACTCCGGCCAATCCTGAAAACGTTTACGAAGTCTTCCAATATGGACTGTCACCGTTTCCCAACCCGTATCGCTTTCTGCACCCCAAATTTCATCCATTAACTGGATTCTTGTAAAAATCTTTCCCGGATAAGATAACAGTTTATATAATAACAGGAATTCTTTTTGCGGAAGCTCCTGCACTTCTTCCTCCCTGCTTACTGTCAGTGCATCATAGTCTAACACCACATCACCCATTATAATTTTTCGTTCGCTGGCAATCTTTGCCCTCCGCAAAAGTGCCTTGATTCGAAGCAACATTTCTTCTTCATCAATCGGCTTCGTCATATAATCATCCGTGCCTACAAGAAATCCCTGTTTTTTATCTGCCGGTAACTGTTTTGCAGACACCATCAGAATCGGCAGATTATGATTTGTTTCCCGTAGTGTTTTTGTAAACTCATAACCATCCATTTTAGGCATCATGATATCCAGCACCACAAGATCAATGTATTCCCGGTCCATTACTTCCAGCGCATTCTCTCCATTTTCTGCTGTAACTACCTGGTAGCCTTCATTTTCCAAAACTGCCTGGAATAAACGACGTGTATTTTTATCATCATCAACCACTAAAATTCTAAACATAATTTTTCACCTCTGCCTGAATATATCTTATAATTCTAAACTAAAACGAAACTAAAGTAACCTGATCCATGGGATAACTCCTCCATTAAAACGTTTACATCAAAAGAAATAAAATACGCAGAATTGACACAAATAATTGTACCAATTCTGCGCTCTTATTTGGGCTTAATAGGTGAATAGGATGAACTATCTAACTTTGACGTTTTTCTCTTTCTATCAGCCGACTAAACACCATTACTGGGCAGGATTAATTTCTACCTTAAATTCGCCGGCTTCTTTCACTGCGAAACAATAGAAAACAACACCATTCGCAGGAATGTTAACAGAAGTTTCAACACCATTTACAACTACCGTTGCAGGAGTTTCAGCCGAAATAACAATTGCACCAAAGATAGCTGCACCCGGTTCAATCTCACCATTTTCGATTACCTTATAATCAGTAGGTGCACCGGCATAGGTAAAGCTCTGTAACTGATATTCATATGAAGTATTGTTTGTAACAGTTACGATACCATTACCGCTCACAGGAGCTGCTCCTTTTTCCGAAATAACAACTTCATATTTTCCGCCCTGTTTCACAGAGAAGCAATAGAACGTAGTCGTACCGGCAGGAATGTTGACAGAAGTTTCAACACCATTTACAGTTACAACAACTTCCTTTGTGCTGTCAATAACAATTGCACCGAAGATAGCTGCACCCGGTTCAATGATACCATCGGTAATTACCTTGTAATCAGAAGGTGCACCGGCATAGGTAAAGCTCTGTAACTCATAGGTATATGCCGTGTTATTCGTAACTGTTACAACACCTGCAGTTGGGTCAGTTTCCTTGAATAATACTTCAATTGTGTTATTTCCGGGAGCAACTGCAAAGCAGTAGAAACCGCCAGCCACTGAAGGATCCGTCATAGGAGTTTCGGATCCGTTAACAATCACCTTAACTACTTCATAGCCTTCGTTTGCAGCAGGCTTCACACAAATGATTTTACCAACTTCTAAAGCACCGCCATTTGCAACCTGAGCCATATTTCCAAAATCGCCCATTGCACAAGTCATAACAACAAAGGTACCGCCTGTAGCCTCTTCATATACCGCTTTGGAAGGAGCAAAATCTACAGCTTCCACTTTGGAAATTGCCTCACCATAAGTTGCAGTAAAGCTTCTTTCACCGGTGATAGTTACAGTTGGAGGATTCGACATAATGTTAAATACCAAGCTTGCACTGTTGTAGGTTTCTTTCATGCTTGTTACGAAACCTTTCTCATTTGTAACGATTTCAACGTCAGCTGCATAACCGGCATCGGCATTACTAAAGTCAGACCAACCACCGTCTGTTCTGTAACCAACGTATTCCGGTTTGTAATTAACCTTTAATCCGCCGTTCTCTCCTTCAGAATATGTAGGATCTACTAAATCCTCTGCCATGAATGTTTCAGATAAACCAACTACCTTTAATTCATATTCCTTATCCAATGCATTATATAATAATGCATCTAAAGTTAAACCACCGATCTGCTCATAGGTAGCTTCTTCAAAAATAGCAGCTAACTGAGCAGCGGCATCACTTACTTCTACAGCTTCCGAAGAACTTGTCTGATAAAAATACTTACCATCTTTTTGGTATAAGATTTCTTCTGTCTTAACCGCAACATCTTCCGTTAATTTGTCCTGACGGGTTTTCGTTACCTTGATATATAAATCAGTACCCAAATCCATCTCAACGACCGCAGTTGCAACAACATCTCGCTTGAAGCTGTCCATACCGGATGCATCTGCACCAGGACGAACCACATCAACCTTATAATTTGTAACATAAGTTAATTTTACTGTAGTATCCACTTTGTCTTCAAAACCGGCAACTAAAGTAGCCGCATCAAATGATTGTGATTTATTACATCCCACCAATCCCACGGCTAAAACCACTAATAACACAGCCACTATGATTGTCTTCATTCTTAACGTCTTCATTTCACTTTTCTCCTTTATTTAAGTATATTTTCGAGATATTTCATTACTTCAAATATCTCCTGTGCCCAATTATACCACGAATGATCTCTGTTGGGAATAAATTTATATTCTACTCCCACGTCATTTTCAATCAAAAATTCATTAAATTCTTTTGAACTTTCAATTATAAAATCACATTCGCCTACCGATAGATAGACATTTAAATCTTTTCCTTTATTACCTAAAAACAGATCTTTTAATGTACCAATTTCTGATTCATCATAGCGATCCGGTCTGATTGCCGGTGATAAAGCTACACACGCAGCATATTTATCAACATTTTTTAAATAGTGATATAAAGCACCGTATCCTCCCATAGATACCCCTGCAATCACCAAAGGCTTATCTTTTGATAAACAACTGAAATTACCATACAGAAAATCTAACACTTCCTCTTCCACTAAGGAATAATAATTATCAATTGGACCTAAGTTTAAATACCATTTATTTTCACCATTTATAAAACAGGCAGCAATCTTATTATCTTCACATAATTTCAATACCTGCGTATTCATTTGCCATGCTTTTTCATTATCACCAAATCCATGCAGGAAAATAATGAGCGGATAGGTTTCTTTATTATTTTGATAATAATTTTCATCCTGATTTTTTAAACAACCGCCCAGATTAAGTGACGGAATAAACACATCCATTCTAGTTCTTCTTGCTAAAGATTTGGTGTGAAAATCAACTGTCAACAAAGCCATAATTTTTCCTCTTCTCTACGATCAGTCAAATATGTAATAGGTTATTCTTCCGTATTTACTGTTAATCCTTTGTACTCGCTCTGGAATTGTTCTAAATCGCCTTTTTCTCTATGGATTAAGCACTGAAGATAATATTCCGTCATTTCATAAGCTGCTCGTCTTTCTTCATCAGTTGAAGTACCAACAGAGCCTACATAATAAGGTAAATCCTTAATTTCAGCGTAGTCAATTTCATTTTGGCATGAACCACCAATCGCAAAGTAAACACCTAAATCATTACATATTTTTGCGGCATTATTTCTATCCGTATCATCTTGTAAAGAAATGATAAAATCCGCACCTTGATTACATAATTGTTTCGCAACCATACTCTGCGTATTTACACTCGTAACTGAACCTATTGGAAGAATTGTTACGTTATATGCTTCGGCAAGATACTCTTGTATGTATGTAATATACTTACCAACCTGGTCATTTACACTGGATGGAGCAATGATGCCACATTTAATCTCTTCGCCCTGGCGATATGCAGCAACGTCTTCCTCAGCATTGGTACCGTTTAATTCATATAATGCTTTAATATTTTCTTTTGTTGAATCGCTCACCCATTCCGCTAATTTATCAGCCCCGTAATCCGGACTGTTTTTATCAAAGAATTTATCAATATTTATTTTTCTTAAAGTAGGATGCGCCGCATCAATGGAATCCACGGCACTCATTTCATCATACTCATCTAAGGTTTGAATAGCCCATGTTGAAATACTCAAATGTAAAGCGGAGCCATCAGCATTTCTCATAGGTTCACCATTTTCAACGGCATCCACACAAGCAGCGAATATCGGAGCTATGTGAGCAGAATATTTGGCAACTAAATAATTTAAAGAACCATTAACAAAAGCCTCACGATACGTAGGTGAAAACCCACCCATGGTAGCATTTGATATTTTGTCACCGGATGATAATATCGGTGATGAAGCAAATTCTACACCATTACAAGTAGAAATTACTACCATTGGATGATATTGTGCAAAAGGCTTCGTAAACTGAATACCCGAGTCCCAGTTCTGATTGTTTACCATAAAAATTACCGTATCTTCCGGTAAATCACAATCTGCTTCTCTTGTTATTACAAATTTACGAGCATCTTTTTGCCCTTCATAACCGGTTACAGTGATTCCATGCTCTGCAAGTGCATCCATCATCCCTAACCATTTACTGGTAAAATGCTGCCCTTCATAACCATAATAGTTATATAAAGCAAAGAAAATTGCGTTTTTCGTACCTTCAAAAGATTCAATATTGGGATCTTCTGCATACATTTGGTTACCACCAAAAACAAACAGTTTTTCTATGCCGCAACCACAAAGAGCAGAACATGAAAGAACAAGCGCAACAATTACAGTGAGCACTCTTACTTTATTATGCTTCATTTTGAACTTCTCCTTTCTCCATCAATTGTAATCTTTTTTCTTTCCAAATGTATCTTCTCATCTTTACCCAGTTGATAAATCTGTATTTGTCAACCATGTAAACAAGCACTGCAAATACACTGAATCCATTGATTAAGCTGGATACGGTTGCTGTCATTGCATTATCGAAACCATAGGTATATAACAATGTTGTTCCTATAACAGCAAGTAACAGACCGACAATCTGATTACTATATCTGGCAAGAATGCCACCGATAAATATCGGTAAGAAGTTTTTAAATACCGTACCACTGGATGCTAAGTTAACGTTAATCGTAATACTTGCCGTACCACAAGAACTCATAACCTGGTAAATAGCAATTAAGGCGCCGGCAATGATAAAACTTATAATACAATGAGAAATTTCATTGATACCGGTATCAACACAAATTTTCTGGTTATACACCAAAGCTAATTTATTATATCCGTATCTTGTGTAACACAGGGCAGAAGCCATTACAACACAAACGATAATCAACAACGGAATCAGAATAATCGGTTCCTGGAAAAAGCTTGTTGTATAAGGACCCATTTTTAAGTTAACCGTACCGGCTGAGCCGTTCGCAGTTGCCACAACTTTTGCAATCCCTTCATATACTAAACACATACCGAGAGAAATAACAATTGGCGGAAGCTTCGTAGCAATCAGTACTAAGGAGTGAATAAATCCTAATACCATCCCAAACAATATACTCAGTAATAAGAAATAAAAAATATGCTCTACAGTATCCACACCCGGAACAATCAAAGATGCCAATAAACAAGCCAAAATACCGGTTGCACCCAAAGAGAAGTCCATTCTTCCCGAATTTAGGTTTGTATTTAAAGCAAGCGCAGCAATCAATGTCAATAGTACTGTTCTGCTCATAATCATGATGTTGCTGAAGTTATCGAATGCATCACCGATAATAAACAAGCCGACACCATTTGCATTAGACATAATACATGCAATCACAATCATTAAAACAGGACAAAATAACGACCAGAACAATTTCGTTCCTAATCTCTTTGTTTTAGGATTGCTCCATATTGAATTATTAAATTTAATAGGATTTGTATATTTCATTATTGTATACTACCTCCTGATGCTAACATTTTTGTTCTTGTGTCCCACATATTTGCTAACGATATTAAAATGAAGATAGCACCTTTCACCATATAGGAGTAATCACCTACCTGGAAAGTCGGTGTAGATATTGCTGCAAAGAATTCATCCAAAAACACGGAGAAAAATGCACCGATAACCGCACAACTAACCTTTGATTTCGGGCCACCGCTTGTCGTCATTCCACCAAATACGATTGCAATAACAACGTTTAAACCTACCTGTCCCAATACAGTGGAAGCGCCATACATGCTTCCGCTCATGGAAGAAGCAAATAAGAATCCACAAATACCAAGACCTACGCCTGAAATTGCAAAGGAAATAATACCGGCTCTCATTAAATTAATACCGTTAAATTTAGCAGCAACTTTATTGGAACCAATAAATTTATTTCTTCTGCCTACTTTCGTGTAGTTAAAAATAAATAAGCAGATAGCAAAGAATACTGCTAAGAAAGCTGCAAAAAACCAGGCATTGGAAATCATTCCTTTGCTCACTGTAATTAATCCGCCATATTCATCCAGAATCGCTTCATGTACAGCTGCTATAATATTCATCATGGTAAGTGTCATAACCATGACCGGTAAATTTAACATTGTTGCAAGAATCGCATTAAGAATACCTAATCCTGCACCAACAACAATTGCAAAAAGTAAAGATAATACCAAATTTTCAGTTGAATTATAGGTTAATGCTGCAACGGTGGCACACATCAGTGACGCGTTACCAAGCGACATATCGAAACCGCCCTGCGAATAAATAAATACCGCACCGGTGGCAACGGTCGCAACGAAAATACTGTTATTAATAACGTCACCTAAATCGCCGGCATATCCTGTGATGCTTTTACCGATAAAGTAAGCTGCAATAATCAGAATCAACATGCACAAAGGAACTAAATTCACATAGAACTCTTTCTTTGTTAATGTTGCTTTTAAATTAAATACCGCTTTCGTTTCAAGGAACTTGTTTCTGACACTCTCCACCGGAGAAACAACTCCGGTTACATTGTAAACTAATTTCGTGTATTCTTCGTGCAGGAATACTCTCTTTAATTTCAATTCCCTGATTTCTTCATTATAACGATTTTTTTCTTTGATTTTCGCTCTTTTACAAGCAGTTTCCAAACCAAATTTCACGTTATGAAATTCTTTGGAATCAACATCACTTTCTTTTTTACTATTTGCTTCTTCTAAATCGTGCTCTAATTTTTTTTCTAATTGTACTATATTATTCTGATGAGTTTGTTTTAAAACAATCAATTGTTCTTTCGTCTGTTGTTTTAACTCTGCATCTTTTTCTAAATAAATATTTTTAATTTCGTCTTCTAGAGCTTTGATGTTTTCCTTCGTTTTTTTATCAATACTTAATTCCGTAAAATCTATTACACGTTGTACTAAGGCTTGATCAAAAAAATCAAAGCTTGCATTCACATTTTTTTCCATAAGTACTCCCTTCTAGATCATATACTCAATAATCTGCTCTTGAGTTAAATCTTTGTCACGCGTAAATTCTTTTGTAACCTGACCATCTTTCATAATCAGAATTCTATCCGACATTCCGATTAATTCAGGAAGTTCTTCCGAAATCATGATAATGGATTTTCCTTCAAGCTTCATTCTGTACAGTAATTGATAAATAAACTGTTTTACACCGATATCAACGCCACGGGTAGGACAGTCAAGAATTAAAATTTCAGAATCGTTTGCAATCCACTTTGCAAAGGATACTTTCTGTTTATTACCACCGGACAGTGTACTAACAAGCTGCTCTGCCGAATTACACTTAATCTGTAACTCTCTTACCTGACGGTCAACCAACTTCTTTTCGCTGCCCTTTGTAACTAAGAAATTGAACTTAGCAATATTGTTAATAGATGCAATGGCAATATTGTCAAAAATCGAAGTTTTTAATGCTAACGCTTCCACGTCTCTGTTTTTAGACAAATAACCAATTTTCTTGCTCATTGCAAAGCTTTCGCTCCGAACAAGTTCATCCAGATTTTCACCGGTATATACGAAGCCGCCTTCCAGTTTTACATTGCCGAATAATGCTTTACCAAGGGTATGCATACCACATTCGGACAGACCGCCGATACCAAGGATTTCACCTTTATGAAGTTCTAAGTCGATATGTCTTAATTGGTTGCCCTCAATACCATCCACCATTTTAAGAACAACCTGCTCGCTGTAAGAACCATCATAATCAGAACGATAATAATCCCCCTTCAGTTCACGGCCAATCATATATTTCTTAATCTGGTCGGCATCAAATTCACCCTTTGCTTTATCTAAATTAGCAACAATGTTACCGTCACGTAAAACAGTTAAAGTATCGCATTTTTCCATCAATTCATCCAAATCATGAGAAATGAATAAAACGGATCTTCCTTCGTTTTTCAGTTCTTCCATCTTCTTGTACAGAAGATTACGACCGGTTTCGGATAACGCTGTCGTCGTTTCATCTACGATAAAAATTTCAGGATTTTTATTTAAACATTTCGCAATCTCAATCAACTTTCTCTGCTGCATATCATACCTTGCCGTAATCATTTCAGGTCTGATATCATTGACGCCAATCTTTGATAATGCATGTCCTGCATGTTTACGTAACTTTTTACCGTTAACAAACAAACCGAATACCGCATTTAAAATGAAATTTTTCATTTTTCTGATAGTTTTGTTTTCGATAATATCTTTTAAATCCTGGTAGTTATTAAGATAACAATTCTTTAAAGACTGCACATCCTTGCTGATCCAGTCTAATTTCATATAGGTCTTATTTTGCAAATCTTTAATAAAACGTTTATATGATCTTTTTGCTTCACTGATATCGTTATGTAATCTTCTCTTTCTGATAACTTCATCTAATTTTTCAGCATTTTCATCATATTTTTTCTGAATCGCTTCTAACTGCTGATTTAAATCATGAAACGCTTTTTCTGCAAGCTCGTTAAATTCATTTATGATGTTTTCTTTTTTCTTACTGTTGTCAGCTATTAGTTGTTCGTTTAGTTTTCCATACTCCGCAACTAAAGCTTTCTGTGCCTGTTTCAATACGTTCTTTGCTTCTGCATTTGATTTACCGGCTAATAATTCCGAATACTCTTTTTTAATAGTTGCAATTGAAGTAATATCTAAATCAAATAACGGAGAGAAGTCTTCGATTTTTCTTGATTCGAAGTAGTTTACCCCTGCAAATTGTTTCAATTCTCCTAAAAAAATGTTTTCGGCAACGCTAATCTCGCTAATCGTACCATTTTCCTGAACAATGATTCCAATACCGCCATTCAGCGCTTCAATCATGGAGCCCGGTTCCCATACTTCGCCATGATACCACATGGTACCACTTGTTTTTTGATGAATACCGGTCATTAATGCACTCATTGTAGATTTACCGGATCCGTTCTCACCAATAAATCCGCGGATTTCACCGGAATAAATTTCAATATCTACGTCATTCAATGCAATTGTCGGACCAAATTGTTTTACAATGTGGCTGGCTTTAAAAATTGGTTCTCTCATAAAATATTGCGTATGAAATTAAAATTCATACTCCTCCTTTCCATTTATGAAGCCTTTGATAAACTGTTGTGTACATTCTATCTTATTGTTCATATTATACTAGATATTAATGGCATTTCCAATAGTTTTTTGTCAATTTGGGAGATTAAATTTAACATCAAATAATCCGCAAAAAAATCCATGGTGTCTTTCCCTTTAAATGAATCAGGACCTCGTGCGGTCTCGTCCAAAAAGTAACCGCTTAATAACAGAGTGTTACCTATCTATTGTACCCTAACACATTACGAAACAACACTCCTCTTATCAAGCACCTCATCACGGCAACAGTTTCCTTCTGACAGGTCTGAATAGCGGATAAATTTCACGTGCTTCATAAAGTTTGCATAGGCAGACTCATCCGTCAGACAGAATATCTTACACAATCCACGTATTCTTTGCAATCTGATAGGCATTTGGAAGGATATCAATCACCTTCTCTACCATTGCAAAAAACTTTCTCAATCCTTTAAAACCGCTATTTATACAAATGTCAACCCAATATCATATAAAAAAAACAATGTTATCAAAAATGATTACACTTCTGATTACACCGTCTTTTTGCCCGCTAACTGCCGGATGACATCTGAGCTCTCCTTTCCAGCATTTATGCGGGTTTGAGCAATTCTTGCTCTACTTCATTTGAGTGGACCTGAGGGGAGTCGGTCTACGCTCCGCTCCGGTCGGCGCTAAACGCTCTCCACTGGAGAGCAGCGCCCCTGTCCAAAAGCCCATAGCACTTTCCTCACTACAAGTTCGACGACCCGAAGTGTGCAAAAAAAGAGTCCCACAGGATTTCATCCTGTGAGACTCTTTTTATGGACCTGAGGGGAGTCGAACCCCTGTCCGAAAGCCCATCCACTACGGCATCTTCCATCATAGTTTGTCATTTGACATTCCCTCCACTTACCGCCGGCAAACAAGCTGTAAGCTTTAGTAGCTTCATAGTACGCCTATACGCTCAAAGCTTTGGGTGCATCGTTTCCTACATAGTCGATGCCAGGGTCCTAACGTGTAGGTGC
>CAZIQL010000001.1:15119-127943 GCA_964541485.1 uncultured Lachnospiraceae bacterium | reverse complement strand
ATATGGATGAATATTTCGGATTAGATACATTAAAGCTGATCGTTCGTCAGCCACTCGTTCTCACTGAGACAGCTGAGAAGTATGACGTTATCACAACTGTACGCGGTGGTGGTTTCACAGGTCAGGCTGGTGCTATCAGACATGGTATTTCCAGAGCCCTTTTACAGGTAGACGGAGATTTACGTCCTGCACTTAAGAAGGCTGGTTTCTTAACAAGAGACCCAAGAATGAAGGAAAGAAAGAAGTACGGCTTAAAGGCAGCGAGAAGAGCGCCACAGTTTTCCAAGAGATAAGGATTATCTGCGGAATGCGGATATGGGAAAGAGTCCACTGCAAGTTCACTTGTATGTGGGCTCTTTTTACATTTCCGCAGATCATCCTTTTTTTTAAGTTGGGACCGAGAAGAAGCGAAGCGGATTCAAAGGAGGTGTGGTTCGTGCCTCCGAAAATCCTTATTGTAAATGAGTTTGGAATATAGTACAATATCTTTTATGAGAGGCAGAAGTTTGAGAGTACCACAGCCAAAGAAAAAATGCAAAAAGGAGAGAGACAGAAATGACAGAAATGCAATACAAGAAAGCGGATTCTATGGTTTTCCCAACCATGCTGATTGTTATAATCGGAATTATTTTAAATGTGTTGGGATTATTTCGAACAGAGGGCATATCAGGCGGCTTGATCACTTTAATAGTGATAGGTATTTTTGGTGTGTTGGCGGACATTATTGCGTACAAAAAGTTAAAGGGAACTCGGATTTGCGGACAAATTCTGACTTGGGTTGCGGTTGTGGTTTATGCCGCAATGGTAATTTGTGTGGACATTGTATTCTTTTATGTTTTAGTAGCGGCTGTTTTGGTAATTGAAATGGCTTATATGGAATACAAAAGAATTTTAGTGAAGGGATTGGTTTCATTCCCGATATTTGCAATCAAGACAATCTATTTAATGCTCAAGGGCGAGGTGGCGCCAATGGAGGCAGGTACTACGATTGTTATCATGCTGTTTGTGATTATATCCGTGCTTGTTATTACAAAGCTTTGGACATTCTTTAATAAGGAAAATATTGCCACAGTGGAAGCAGGGGCTGAAAAGCAGAGAGAAGCAGCGGAGAGAATGGCTGGTATTTCTAAGGAATTGATTGCATATTTTGATGAGGCGAACGGATATGTAAAGGAACTGAATGCAGCAGTGGATACGAATAATGTATCTATGCAGAATATAGCTGCGAGCGTAGAGGATACGGCAAGAGCCATTCAGGAGCAGACGCAGAAGTGTCAGGATATTCAGAATAATGCACAGAATGCAGAAAATCAGGCAGACCATATGGTAAATGCAGCAAACAGAGCATTAGAGGATGTATCGCAGGGAGCAAAGGCGATGGTGCAGCTACATAATCATGCGCAGGTTGTGGAAAAGGATAATAAAGAGACAGTAGCCTCTGTTACAGCCTTGAATGAAAGAACCAGGCGGGTGGCTGATATTTTAGGAGCAATTATGAATATTTCTTCCCAGACAAACCTTTTGGCACTCAATGCATCGATTGAGGCAGCCAGAGCAGGGGATGCGGGTAGAGGATTTGCGGTTGTTGCGGATGAAATCCGGGTGTTATCAGAACAGACCAAGACGGCAACAGAAAATATTACCGGAATTTTAGGAGAGCTCAATAAGGACGTTGAAAGTGTTACGAACAGCATTGATCATTCGGTAGCGGTGGTAGAACAGCAGAATAGCTTGATAGAGGAGACAAAGAGCAAATTCGATGCTATCGACAGCGGCGTAAATGAGTTGATGGCGGTAATTACGGAATTTAAGAAGATTATAGAAGAGATTACGGAAGCAACCGGCGTGATTGCAGATGGTATTACCGGTTTATCTGCAAACAGTGAGGAAGTTGCGGCAACCTCCCATGAAGGAACCCGACTGATGACAAAAGCGGTAGATGACATGGGCAGAGTCAATGCGTCGCTTACGAATATTTATTATCTTGCGCAGGATTTACAGAATGAATAAAGAAGTGTTAAAATAACCAGACACCCTGACAGAAATGTCAGGGTGGTTTTTCAGAAGGAGAATAAAAGGAGAAAAGCACAATGAAAATCAGAGAAATGTTTCAGGAAAAAACCGTATTTTCGTTTGAAGTATTTCCACCAAAGAAAACGAGCAGTATTACTACCGTGTATCAGATGTTGGAGGAATTAGAGGGGCTTACCCCGGATTTTATCAGTGTAACGTTTAGCGCTGCCGGTAGTGGAAACAGCGGACTGGCACTTGATATCGCATCGAAAATCAAAGAGGATAATAAGGTAGAGCCGGTATTGCATCTGCCATGCATCAATTATTCCAGGGATGAGATTCTTGCGGTGCTTGCCGAAGTGGACAAGCGCGGCATTGAAAATATTCTGGCACTGCGCGGTGACATCAATCCGGACATTCCACCAAAGAACGAGTTCCGCTATGCGAGCGATTTGATTACGTTTATTAAGGAACATGGGGATTACGATATTGCCGGAGCCTGCTATCCGGAGGTTCATATTGAGGCTAAGGATATGGTTGAGGATATCCGCAATTTAAAGAAAAAGGTGGATGCTGGAGCGGACCATCTGATTACCCAGCTCTTTTTTGATAATGATGCCTTTTACAGGTTCCGTGAAAAGACACAGATTGCGGGCATTGAGGTACCGATAGAGGCAGGTATTATGCCGGTCATGAGTAAGAGCCAGATTGAGCGTATGGTGAGTATGTGCGGTGCCAGTCTGCCATCGAAGTTTGTAAAGATCATGCAGCGCTATGAGCATAACCCGGAAGCACTTCGGGATGCCGGTATTGCGTATGCGATTGACCAGATTGTGGATCTGCTTGCCAATGATGTGGACGGAATTCATCTGTATACGATGAACAATCCATATGTGGCAAAGAAGATTGCAGGTGCGGTGCAGAGCCTGTTTTAGGCAACTGGTACTTGTTCGAACCTACTCGGATGTTAGGCAGATGTGGTTGGAAAATCGGCGGTTGATTTCGACACGATTTGCAAAAATGAAGAAAATTGTGATTTGGAAATGATTTTGTCCGAGATGAAAAAAACAAAGACTATGGCTGTAGAATCAAAGGAGAACGAATATGGGAGAATACAGTCCCCTTTCCCATGAATTTTTGCCGGTATTTGACGAAAGGTCGAATGTGCTGATATAGGGTAGTTTTCCGTCGGTAAAATCAAGGGAGCAGACCGGAATGGAGATTACGGTGCTTCCATCCACAAGTCCGGCAAATGCAGCGTTTTCTTTGGAAAGATTGGTAGAAGTATGGAGAGAGGAAATAAGGGAAAGATAAATGCCTGAAGTAATAAAGATAAATGATAAGATTTCCTATATCAAAGCAAGCACAGAGCCGCTTTCTGCGGATGTGATTCTGATAGAAGGCGATGAATATACGTATCTCTTTGATGTGGGAAACAATGAAGAAGTGGCTTTGTATTTAGAAGCGCTTCCGAAAAAGAAGAAAATAGTGATTTCGCACTTTCACCAGGACCATCTGGGAAGCATCGGAAAGATAATGTTTGAAACGGTGTATGTAGGGAAAGGAACAGAGAAGTATTTGCAGGAAAATATGCCATATCAGGTTCTGTCAGAGGCAGTAAAAATACAGGATGGCGTAGCACTGGAGATTCATCCGATGCCAAACAGCCATGCCAAAGGTTCTCTGGCATTGATGGTGGATAAGGAATATCTGTTTTTGGGAGACTCTCTGTATTCAAAAGTGCAGGAGAATCAGTATGTGTATAATGCACAGTTATTAAAGGAAGAAATCGAGTTATTAAAAAAGCTTCCGGCGGGAACTGTGTTTTCAAGTCATGAAGACAGACCGTTAAAAAGAAAAGACGGTGTGATTCGATTTTTGGAGCAGATTTATGCGAAGCGGGAAAAGAGTGAGGCATATATTTGTGTTGTAAAGTAAGTTTTGCGTGTCAAATAGCGTAGGAAAGAATGAAAAAGACAAATGGGAGAGCTAAAACTCTCCCATAAATTCATTAATGGTAATTTGAAGTCCGTTTAATACACCGGAGACAATCGTATCTGTGTAGGAATAATCCGCCGTGTGCTCCGGGTTTTCAAAGTTTATGACGGAGACTCTTTCCTGCTCGGGATTGACAATCCAGTATTCGCGGACTCCGGCCTTTTGATATTTCATAAGCTTGGTAATGTAGTCGTGTGTGGCGTTGCTTGGAGAAACGACCTCAATAATGAGATCGGGTGCGCCGTCACAGCCTTTTTCGGTCATGATGTTACGGTTGCAAATCACCGCAATGTCAGGCTCGACAAAGGTTTTATCGTCAGCAAACAGACGTACGGCGAAGGGCGCTGTGTAGACGTGGCAGGCACCGTTGTTACGACGGATATGTGACTTGATGGAAAAGAAAAGCTCTGCAACCAAAAACTGATGGATACGACTTGGTGCAGCCATCAGGTACAAACGTCCGTCGATAAGCTCGGCACGGGTGTTTTCGGAAAGCTTTTCAATGTCCGAGTAATCATAACGACGAGCGGTATAGCAATAAGGTGCAGGGGACTCATGCACAAGGCAAGGCTCCTGCCTGTATTCGTCGTAATGGAGAGGGAGCTTTTGCTTTTGGGTCAGAACCTGCTCGATGGCAAGGAGAGTGGCATATCGTGGATTTTCCGTCGTACCGGAAAAAATCTTATTTACTGTACTGAAGGGAACACCGGACAACTCTGCAATTTCAGCGTTCGTCAGCTTGGAAGTCTTTTTCAGTTCTTTCAAATTGGAAATATCCATGCGAGCATCCTCCTTTGTCTTCTTACGGAAAGAATAGCATGAATAAAGGAAAAAGTCAATAAGGAAAGTTCCAAATACGGAAACAATATCCAAATGCGGATGTTTCCTTAGTGTTTGAATTATGGGACGAAATGTGGTACACTAAAATTTACGAAAACAATGTTGTAAGAGGTCAGGCATGTCACAGAACGGGATAAATAAGACAACCGAATACAGTGCGAAAAACGGTATGCCTGCAAAGCGTACCGTCATCGGCATTCTTGCGCATGTAGATGCCGGAAAGACAACGCTCGCAGAGAGCATTCTTTATCTGACCGGAAATATCAGAAGCCTTGGCCGGGTGGACCATGGTAACACGTTTTTGGATACAAATGAGATGGAGAGAAAGCGCGGCATCACCATTTTTTCGAAGCAGGCAGAGGTGACGATTGCTTCGGGAGAAGAGACATTGCCGGTGACTTTTATGGACACGCCGGGACATGTGGACTTTTCTGCCGAGATGGAACGGACACTGCAGATTTTGGACTATGCGGTGCTGGTGATTAACGGCATGGATGGGATTCAGGGGCATGTACTGACGTTGTGGAAGCTGCTAAAGAGATACGAGATTCCGACCTTCCTTTTTGTGAATAAGATGGACCAGCAGGGGACGGACCGTGGAAAACTTCTGAAAGAATTGCAGGAGCGATTATCGGAGGGCTGTATTCCGTTTGATGAAGAAAAGGATGATGCATGGCAGGAGAGTCTTGCCATGTGCAGCGAACCTCTGATGGAGCAGTATTTGGAAGCAGGGGCGATTTCGGGAGAGGATGTAAAGCGGGAAATTGCAGCACGCCACATTTTTCCGTGTTTTTTTGGTTCTGCACTGAAAATTGCCGGAGTGGATACTTTGCTTTCCGGTTTGGTGACGTTAACTGAAAAAAAGACATATCCAAGTGAGTTCGCCGCCCGCGTATTTAAGATAGCAAGAGATGAAAAAGGAAACCGTTTAACGCATGTAAAGCTGACGGGCGGCAGCTTAAAGGTAAAGGAACTCATCGGAGAGGAAAAAGCAGACCAGCTGCGCCTGTATTCCGGAGTTTCTTACCGGACGGAAACGGAAGTGTTTGCAGGAGAGGTCTGTGCCATTACGGGACTGGAGACGACGTATGCCGGACAGGGGCTTGGAGTGGAGGAATCCTTAGAAAAGCCGGTACTGGCGCCTGTGCTCAATTATCAGCTGGTGTTGCCGCAGGGGGCTGAACCGCATGTGGTGTATCGGAAGCTGCGTGAAATCGAGGAAGAGGAACCGCTGTTGCACCTTTTGTGGGAGGAGCAGACAAAGAGTATCCATGCACAGGTCATGGGTGAGGTACAGATTGAAGTACTAAAAAATGTAATCAAGGAACGGCTGGGGCTTTCCGTGGAATTTGGAACCGGCTGTATTGTATATAAAGAAACCATTGCAGAAGCTGTGGAGGGAGTGGGGCATTTTGAACCGCTCCGGCACTATGCGGAAGCACACATCCTTTTGGAGCCGGGGGAACGTGGCAGCGGACTGAACTTTGCTACGGATGTCAGTGAGGATGTTCTTGATAAAAACTGGCAGCGTCTGATCCTGACGCATCTTATGGAAAAGCAGCATAAAGGAGTGCTCACCGGTGCTCCGGTTACCGATATGAAGTTGACAGTCATCGGCGGCAGGGCACACAAAAAGCACACCGAGGGCGGTGACTTCAGAGAAGCGACATACCGTGCGGTGCGGCAGGGGCTGAAAAAGGCAAAAAGTGTATTGCTGGAGCCGGTCTATGAGTTTCGATTAGAGATTCCGATGGATGCAGTGGGACGTGCCATGACGGATATCGGAAAAATGCAGGGGAAGTTTTCTGACCCTGTGATGCACGGAGAACATGCAGTGCTTACCGGCACGGCGCCGGTTGCCACCATGCAGGAATATCCAAAGGAAGTGGCGGCGTATACGAAAGGCGAGGGACGAATCTTTTTGTCGGCAGGCGGCTATGAGGTCTGTCACAATGCAGAGGAAGTAATAGAAAGCATAGGATATGATTCCGAGGCGGATATCTACAATCCGACCGGTTCGGTGTTCTGTGCCCACGGGGCAGGGTTTGTAGTGCCGTGGGATGAAGTGGAAAACTACATGCATGTCGAAACCGAGTGGGAGGAGGATGCGGAGAATGCGGTTGTCCGGGAACTGTCACAGAAGACTGGAGACGTAACAACCGGAACTGTCGTGGCGGTATCCGGAAAAAGCAGTAACACGGGAAAATCCTCCGGTTCGGCGATTGGCGCATTTTCGGCGGAGGATAAGGAACTGGCGGAGATTTTTAACCGCACCTACGGAAAATCCGATGCCAAAGGAAAGACGGGAAATGCGTATGACCCGATGTCGGTGGTACATCGGGAGAGCGGACCAAGGCACGTGGAAATCAAGTTAAAGGAGCGCGAAGAAGAGTATCTTCTGGTGGATGGATATAATATCATCTTTTCGTGGGATGATTTAAATGAGATGTCAAAGACGAACATGGCAGCGGCGCGGCAGAAACTGATGGATGTTTTGTGCAATTATCAGGGCTTTAAAAAATGTACACTCATTCTGGTGTTTGATGCGTATAAGGTGGAAGGCTTTCCGGGAGAGGTACAGAAATATCACAACATTCATGTGGTGTATACCAAGGAAGCAGAAACTGCCGACCAGTACATCGAAAAAACGGTGCATGAGATTGGAAAAAAGCACAAGGTAACGGTGGCAACCTCGGATGCGACAGAGCAGGTCATTATCTGGGGTGCGGGAGCGCTCCGAATGTCTGCGCAGGGGCTGCTTACGGAAGTGTCTGAGACGAATAAAGAAATCAGGCGGCTTTTGGACGAAGTAAAAAAGCCGGGCAAAGAAAGCATATTAAAGAGCCTTCCGGCAGAAGTTGCAGAGCTTTTGGAGGAAGTACGGTTAGGAAAGCGGACTCTGGAATAAAAAAGAAAGGGAAAAAGGCGATGGCAAAAATAAATTATACGGTGAGCGAAAACAGCATTTGTTTTAGCAACGGACAAAAGACGAAGACAGTGGAGTTTATTCACGGTGGACTTCTCCGCATCTATGTAACAAAGAACAGTGAGGAACTGGTGCATCTGAATTACAGAAGAGAGCAGGTGGAGTTTAAGGTAGCCGCCCTTGGGGATAATCTGATTGTGAAGTTTGCAAACTGTGAGCTTTTAGTGGACGATGCACTTACGCTCCGTCTCATGCGGAACGGACAGCCGTATTTTGAAGAGTACGCAGGTGAGGATGCGGTTGTATATGAAGTGGACAAAGAGTTCGATCTTGCAAAATTAGAAGGTCACAAAACAGAAGAAACACTGGCAAACTTTAAGGCACAGATGACCTTCCGCCTGTTTGATGATGGGGACAAAATCTATGGTCTCGGGGATAAGGCGGCGCATTTAAACCGCAGGGATTTTGAGTATATTTCGTGGAATACGGATGACCCGACCCAGCACAATGAAACGTACAAATCGCTGTACAAGTCGATTACGTACCTGCTTGTGAATCACCATAAGAGCAGTTATTACGGAATTTTCTATCCGTCCAGCTATAAGTGCGTCATCAATCTTGGTAAGTACAATAAGAAGTTTATGTATATCGGAACCGAAAAGGGAGAGTATGATTACTTCCTGTTTGTCGGAGATGCACCGGCAGAGATTACAAAGAATTACACGGAGCTTGTGGGAAGAAGTCTGTTTGTACCGATGAAATTCCTTGGCTACCATGCCTCCCGTTGGTCTTACACCGAAGAAGAGATGCAGGAGCTGCGTCGTGTGTCTCTGACAGAGAAGCTGCCGCTGGATTACATCCACATGGATATTGATTACATGGATCATTATAAGGTATATACGGTTTCTGACAGCTATATTTCCGATGCAAAGCAGCTGGTGAAGGACTTTGCGGAGGATGGCATTGCATTTATTCCGATTATTGACCCGGCGGTGAAGTTAGAAGAGGGCTATCCGCTTTATGATGAACTGACGGCAAACCATGGATTTGCCACGAAGGACGGCGAGGATTATGTCAATGCGGTGTGGCCGGGAGATTCGAAGTTCCCGAACTATTTTGATGAAAAGACCGCAGAGTATATGACCGGTGTGACCGAGGAATTCTTAAAAGAATACGGCTTTGCCGGAATCTGGTGTGATATGAATGAACCGGCTTCCTTTCACGGACCGCTTCCGGAGGATGTGGAGTTTCAGGTGGGAGATAAGGTGTATTATCACGATGAAGTACACAACCTGTATGCAGAGGGCATGGCAAAGTGCATTGCAAAAGCATTTACAAAGAATAATCTGCGTCCGTCCGTGATTACACGTGCGGCGTTTGCAACGACCAGTCCATATACGACTTCGTGGAACGGAGACAACCAGTCCCTATGGAATCATCTTGAAAATTCACTTCCACAGGTGATGACAATGAATCTATCCGGCTTTGTGGTGAACGGTGTGGATATCGGCGGCTTTGGCAACGAGTGCAACAAGGAATTATTAATCCGCTGGATTGAGGCAAATATTTTCAATCCGTTCCTGCGCAACCACTCCGGAAAGAATTCCAGATATCAGGAGCCGCAGGCGTTTGATGAGGAAACGATGGAAATCTACCGCAAATTTTTGAATTTGCGCTATGAGTTTTTGCCATACCTGTATGACTTGTTACACAAGGCCCATACTACAGGTGAGCCGCTTTACCGTCCGCTATATTATGATTATCCTGCGGATGAGAATGTCAAGGAATTGAACGACGAAGTCATGGTAGGACCGTCCGTTCTTCTGGCGCCGATTGTGCATCAGGGCAAGAAGTCCCGCGTGGTTTATCTGCCGGAGGGTAAGTGGGTCAACTACTTTACAAATGAGATTTATGAAGGTGGTAAGGAGTATCTGGTACAGATGGGACTTGCAGAGACGGGATTGTTCATTAAGGCAGGCACCATGATTCCGATGTTTGCAAACCTTCTTCATATCAATAAGAAGGAACTCACAAATCTTCATCTTTATCTGGCACCGGGGGCTGACGAATCCGAATATGTACATTATGAGGATGATGGCGAGACACTGGATTATCAGAAGGGTGTTTACAATGAATATCACTTTGTGAGAAGCGGAAATAAGCTGACTGTTTCGATGCTGCACGAAGGCTACGCATCCACCTATAAAAAACTTGTGGTGCGTTACGGTGAAAGAGCCAGAGGACTGGTATTTAATAAAAACATGGAGATTGAATTATAGTATATAGCAGAGGATGTAGAACAAAAGAATAGTTTTGTTCTACATCCTTTTCGATTACTAATATATAAAATGTACCTTTCCATCCAGATAAGCCCGGAACGCATCGCAGCCTTCTTCACATTCACCGTCGGTGTGGTAAACGCGTTTGTTGGAAGAAGAAACGGTAATTTCCTTTCCCTGAAGTAAAACGACACCCGGCTTTCCGGCGTGTTTCTTGACATACAGTAACGGAATCGTGCAGAGCGCCTTAAAACGGCTGACTCCGTGGAAAATCAGAAAGTCAAACAGACCATCGGTATCCGATGCTGTTGGCGTCATGGCAACGCCGCCACCTTCATAAGGCTGGTTCATCGTAGCAATAAAAAATACATTGCTGTAATGTTCTGTTTTGCCGTCAATGGTAATTTCCATGTCGGAGAGATCAGCACTGAATATGCCTTTGATCCCGATTAAAAGATAGACCAGTTTACCCAGCCTGACTTTGTTCAAGGCTTTTTTTAATTTGGATTGGTTGGCTTCGTGACAGATTTCCGCATCATATCCGATGCCGGTGCTGACAAGGAAGGTTCTCTTTGTCTCGGTACCATCCGCATGCAAAAAAGCAATGACAGCCCGGTCAATATCCAGACAGTTGCGCTTGTTTATGATACGGTCAAGCTGTTCGGAAGCATCCTTTGGAATGCCCTTATTTCTACAGAAATCATTGCCGGAGCCGGTCGGGATAACGCTGAGCTCCAGGCGGTCAAAGTCCGGTACACCGTTGATGCACTGATTCACGGTGCCGTCACCGCCGATTAAAACAACAGAGACCGGATTGGTTCCTTCCTTTGCAAATATTTCATCCATCACCGGACGAGGAGAGACATTTGCTTCTAAAAAATATGCCTCATACGGAATGTTCTTTTCTTTTAAAAGTGTTTCGACCTCGTCCCATTTTCTGGAACCTTTGCCCGAACGGGAAGCCGGATTGATAAAAAAGTATAACATGGTAATCTCCTGTTTCTTTCAGACTGTCCTTCGACAGAGCTTGTCATGGGTTGACAAAATGTTTCAAACAGTATTACGATAACATTTAGAGAAAAAGTTGTCAATCTTTATGAATACAAATTTATAGGATCTTTACCGACGGAAAAGGAGAAAAAGCAGTGAGAAGAGAAGGAGATTTATCGAGCTTGACAGATGGGAAATTGTATCGGAGCAGTGACATGGCAAAGCTTGGCTGTAATGAGTGTGAAGGGTGCTCAGCGTGCTGCCGCGGGATGGGAAATTCTGTGGTACTGGATCCGTATGATATATGGAGGATGGAGAACGGGACAGGAAAGAAGCTTTCGGAAATGATAGGGCAGGAGATTATGCTGTCAGTGGTGGACGGCCTGATTTTGCCGAGTCTGAATATGGAGACTACAGGAGTGTGTCCGTTTTTAAATGCAGAAGGGCGTTGTGCAGTGCATGCGTTCCGTCCGGGGATCTGTAGGCTGTTTCCGCTTGGAAGATACTATCATGAGGATGGATTTTCTTATGTATTGATGAGCGGAGAATGTAAAAAGGAGAACCGCACGAAGGTAAAAATCGAGAAATGGATTGGAGAAGCAAATACGGCAAAATACGAGCAGTTCGTCTTGAAATGGAAAAGGCTTCAGGAGAATACGAGAGAAGAGCTTAAGGAAGTTGCGAAAGAGGCGGATGCAAAGGAGGCTGCGGCAGAACAAAAGAGAATCTGCCTTGCGTTTTTACAGACATATTACTTGCAGCTTCCGCAGACGGAACGGTTTTTTGACGATTTTTTAAAAAATTACTAAAAAAATTGTAATTTCCTCTTGCAAAAACTTTAATGGACTAATATAATGAAGCATCATAGTATTAAAGGAAAACAAGGAGGATATAAAAATGTCGTATGTAGATGAAGTTATTGCAAAAGTATCAGAAAAGAATGCAAACGAGCCTGAGTTTTTACAGACGGTGGAGGAAGTATTATCTTCTTTAAAGCCTGTTGTGGACAAGAACGAGGCAGAGTACAGAAAGGCAGCACTTTTAGAGAGAATGTGTGAGCCGGAAAGAGTCATTGAATTCCGCGTTGCATGGGTAGATGATAATGGACAGACACAGGTAAATCGTGGTTACCGTGTACAGTTCAACGGTGCAATCGGACCTTACAAGGGAGGACTTCGTTTCCATCCGTCCGTAAACTTATCTATTATGAAGTTCCTTGGTTTTGAGCAGACATTTAAGAATAGCTTAACCACACTTCCTATGGGCGGTGCCAAGGGTGGCTCCGACTTTGATCCGCGTGGTAAGAGTGATGGAGAGATTATGAGATTTTGTCAGGCCTTTATGACAGAGCTTTATCGTCATATCGGTCCGGATGTTGACGTTCCGGCAGGCGATATCGGTGTAGGTGGCCGTGAAATCGGTTATATGTATGGTCAGTACCGTCGCATTAAGGGTGCATTTGAGAATGGTACTTTAACAGGTAAGGGTCGTTCCTACGGCGGTTCCTTAATCCGTCCGGAAGCTACCGGTTATGGTGCAGTTTATTATACCTGCGAGGTATTAAAGCATGAGGGTGAAACCATTGAAGGTAAGACCTTTGCAATCTCCGGTTTTGGTAACGTGGCATGGGGTGCTGCAAAGAAGATTGCAGAGCTTGGCGGTAAGGCAGTGACATTGTCCGGTCCTGACGGATATATCTATGATCCGGACGGTATCGTAACAGAGGAAAAGATTAACTTTATGCTTGAGATGAGATCCTCCGGCCGTGATAAGGTACAGGATTACGCAGATAAGTTTGGTTGTCAGTTCTTCCCGGGACAGAAGCCTTGGGGACAGAAGGTTGACGTGGTAATGCCGTGTGCAACACAGAATGACGTTAACATGGATGAGGCAAAGAAGATTGTGGCAAACGGCGTCAAGTACTACATTGAAGTAGCAAACATGCCAACGACAAACGAAGCGCTCAGATTCTTATTGGATCAGCCGAATGTGATTGTTGCTCCTTCTAAGGCAGTAAATGCCGGCGGTGTATTGGTTTCTGGCCTTGAAATGAGCCAGAACAGCGAAAGATACAGTTGGACTGCAGAAGAAGTAGATGCAAAGTTACACCAGATTATGATTGGTATCCACGATGAATCCGCAAAGGCAGCGGCAGAATGTGACCTTGGTTACAATCTGGTTGCCGGTGCAAACATTGCCGGCTTTAAGAAAGTAGCCGAAGCGATGATGGCACAGGGCGTATTCTAAAGCGGTTTTGAGAGAAAAAAATACATAAAAAACAGAAGCGGCTACTGATTTGGTATCCGCTTCTGTTTTGTTGTATTACTGTTTTTTTGTTTGCAGTGCCTCTTATTCGGTCAGTTCAGAAGTACAGTGAGGACATCTGGTCGCCTCGATGCTGATTTCTGACTTACAGAACGGACAAATCTTTGTCGTAGGAGCCTGTGGTGCTGCAGGAACTTCTTCCGGCTTGCCTACTTCACGGAGTTTGTTCATTAAGCGGACAAACAGGAATACGATGAATGCCATGATGAGGAAATCAATCAGCCCTGCAATAAAGGAGCCGTACTTAAAACATGCGGCACCTGCTGCTTCGGCTTCTGCAAGAGTGGCATAAGTATTGCCGTCTAAAGGAATATAGAGCTGTGTAAAGTCAATCTTTCCGGTGAAGACACCAAGTAAAGGCATGATCATATCGTTTACCAAAGAAGAAACGATTTTGTTGAATGCTGTACCGATAATCATACCTACTGCAAGGTCAATCATGTTGCCCTTGATAGCAAATGCCTTGAATTCCTGTAACATCTTCTTCATTTTGAAATCCCCCTTAGGAAATATTTTGTCGAAAAAAGTATAGCACGATTTTGAAATTTGTTCAACCGTCATAAGTAGCGTAAAGGAGTAAGGTTATTCCAAAACGACTGCCATTGCCTTCCAGTTCTCGCTTGTTCGGAAACGAAGAATACCGTTTTCTGAGGAAACTTCAAACTCGTTATCGGAGTATGTGCTGGTGATATTGGTCGGGCAGCCTGCCGGAAGCTTGATTTCCAGGTACTCCGGCATCTCCCCAAGGAAGGTGTGCACAAGTACGTAGGCCTTGCCGTTTTCGCCGACACGCACAACGCCCTGCCAGCCCTGCGGATGGCGCTCACTTGTAATATGGGAGCCGTAACGGTAGGTAAAGCCTTTCTTGATGATTGGTGCAATTTCTTTATAAAAAGTGATACCACGGTCAATGACATCCCATTGCTCGTTCGACAGGTTTGTCACATCACCGGATAGACACATTCTGCCAAGGAAGGTATTGGCTATGGAGTAGGCAATTCTCTTTAAGGAGTCATTTCTGCGGATAACTGCCCAAATCTGGCTCTGGCGCGGTAAGATGGCGCGGTGTAAATTGGCTGCAATAATCGGAATCTCCGGACACTCGTGCGCATCGGAGAAGGATGCCATGGAGCAAAGGCTCATCATCAGCGGCTCTAATTTGTGACCGCCGGAGGAGCAGTTTTCCAGAACAATGCCGGGAACCTCTTTTGCAACCTTCTTTACAAAGGCAACGGAAGCATCCATGTTCTTTCGTAAGCCTTCGCCGAGGGAATCCGGGTCATCGCTTCCGATACCGATGGTGTCGTTGTAATCCATCTTCATGTATTCAAAGCCGTATTTGTTTAAGGTGCCGATGACCTTTTCGGTCAGGTAATCCTGCACCCAAGGGTCAGTCATGTCCCAGAAACGGCGGCTGTAGGTGGTAACCGGAACTCCGTCACGCTTTAAATGATGCTCGGTGTTGTGGAATGCCTTTGCGGCACTTCCGATGTTGTCAATTTCAAACCAGATACCCGGCTTCATACCATTCTCTTTAATAACGGCAACGGTCTTTTCAAGGCCTTCCGGGAACAGGGTAGGGGAAACATTATAATCGCCCATGCTGATGTCCCACGGAATGCCGTCTTCTTTAAACCAGCCGCAGTCGATGACAAAATACTCAAAGCCCTTATTTTTGATGGCATTTACGATGCCGCTGATATTTTCGTGGGACGGACAGCCCCAGGTGGTACAGTACTCATTAAAGATAATCGGCAGGGACTGTTCGGATTCCGGTGCGTTTGCAAGGTATTTCTCCCCTGCCCGGGTAAGGCGCTGGGTGAGGACTTCGATATCGCCTGTGCAGGTGGTAAGAATTGCGGTTGGAGTAACCAGGGTTTCACCCGGAGCCAGTGTCTTCATCCAATGACCGAATTCGCGGTCGGCAAGACCACCGGAAATATGTAAACCGTCATCGCGGCGGTAAACCTCCATCTGCCAGGAGGCTTCGTGTGCAAGCTGTGCACCCCAGAGTACATGATTGACCTTATCTTCGATACCTACAAACGGGAAGAATTTCTTGACCGGCATGGAGCCAATCTGTCCGAAACGCTCGGAGCTGACCGACCAGGTGGACCAGGATGGCTCTAACTGCAAATCCTCTACGGTTTCGGTGTGAAGTCTTGCTTCGTGGCTCCATTTGCTGCGGAGGCGGTGTACTAAGAGACTGTCCGGAGCATCGCCTGCGATAAACGGAGTGATATTGCCAAGCTCAAAGCTTGTAATCATTTCCATTGTAATCGGAGCATCGGAGTGGTTCGTGTATTCGGTTCTGAGTTCAAAGCTTAAGTCTCCTTCATAATAGGTAACGATGTGCTTTGCGGTATAGCCTCTGGCGTCCTTTAAGGTTGTGATGACTTCGGTTTTATGGTCGCCTTTGACGATTTCCTGCTTCTTGTAATCCAGTGCGTTGGATGAGCCGCTGTCGCGCATGGAAGAGCCATGGGCATAAGAATTCGGATAAACGTCTCCGACTAATTTTACCTGGACTAAAGAATTGACTCTGCAAAGCTTTTTTTCATCATCCGGGATGCTAAGTCCGGCAGGAATGATGGAAAAACCGACCTTGTTGTTGTCCTTTTCCAATTCATAGCGAAGAATCATGTCTCCGACCTGAATGCGGGATAATTGTTCGATTGCCATATGTTAAAGTCTCCTTGTGATTTGTGTGGCTGCAACGGTGCAGCTGTTAGGTTTATTATAACAATTTTGGGGTGGTTTTCAATATGAAGATACAATAAGTTGACTTTGGGGTTAAAAACGAGCTACAATAGGGAAAATGGAGTTTGGAGCGAAACGGAGGAATACAGATGAAGATTGTGGCTTTGGAAAGAAACAGTGCAGGCACGGATGTGTCCGTGGATTGTTGGAATGAGCTTGGAGAGGTGACCTGTTACCGCAACACGGTGACCGTGGAAGAGGTAAAGGAACGCATTCAGGATGCGGATGTGATTATTGCAAATAAGGCTCCTATGAATGAGGAGACTTTAAAGGATGCGCCGAAGGTGAAGCTGATTTGTGAATTGGCGACCGGTTTTGATAACTGTGATTTGGCGTATTGCAAATCAAGAGGAATCAAGGTGACTAACGTAAAGGATTACTGTACCGACATGGTGGCACAGCATACATTTACGTTTGCGCTTGCGCTGAGCGAAAAGCTTCCGCACTATGACAATTATGTAAAATCCGGCGAGTACAGCGCACAGGACAGATTTTCAAATTTTGACCTCCCATTTTATGAACTGGCGGGAAAGACATGGGGCATTGTCGGTATGGGCAATATCGGAAAGAAGGTGGCGCAGATTGCGACTGCTTTTGGCTGTAAGGTAATCTTCCATTCGATTACGGGAAAGAGTACCTGTACGGAGTGGCCGCAGGTAGATAAGGATACCTTGCTCGCAGAGAGTGATTTTCTTTCCTTGCATTGTCCGCTGAGTGATCTGTCCAGAAATTTCATTGCGGCAGATGAGTTAAAGAAGATGAAAAAGACAGCAATTTTGATTAACGTAGCAAGAGGTCCGGTCGTAAACAATACCGACTTATACGAAGCTTTAGTGAATGGGGAAATCCAGGCGGCAGGACTGGATGTGATTGAGAAGGAGCCGTTAGAGCTTTCTAATCCGCTCAGTAAATTAAAGGACAGCAACCAGCTTCTTATTACGCCGCATCTTGCGTGGGCGAGCGTGGAGGCACGTACCCGCTGCGTGGAAGAGGTTTATAGGAACATTCAGGCGTTTCAGAATGGGGAAGACAGAAACGTGGTGAATCCGTAGCAAAAAGTGTTTGACAGAAGTAAAGATAAGTGCTACAATCACTGAAAATTACAAAAAGAAAGGTTGCACATCGAAATGACAGCTTATCAGTTGACAAAACTGAACAGGGACGACGATCGAGTGCGCATGTAGCTGGAAGCTTGGCTTCACAGGTGCATGCGCTATTCGTGTTGCACCTGTGTGGCTGGAATAAATGAGGAGACCGGGCGGAGGACGTTGCATTTGCGGCGGACTTAAGCCCCACAACCGAATTTTTGGACCACACCGGGATAGAAGAACCCGAGGGTGGTCCTTTTTGTTTTCCAGGGCCCGGAAAAGGAGAAAGTGTGTTGACTCTTCGGATTCTTTATCATATAAATGATGAAATCAAGAAAGGAAGAGAAAGATATGAATAAGATTATGGGAATGACAGAAAGAGAATTGGAAGGAAAGAATGTATTTGCTTATGTCGAGGCGGAGGAACTAAAAAATCACATCGGTGAAACCGTGCAGTTGCATGGAACCGTATACAAGCTCCGCAAAATGAGCGATTTTGCTTTTGTGCTCATCCGCACGAAGCGTGCAGTGGTACAGTGTATTTACAGTGCAGAGTACAGTAAATTTCCGTTGGAGCTTTTGCAGGAGGAGGGTGCGGTACGTATTACCGCCAATGTGATTGCCGAGGAACGTTCGAGAGTCGGCTATGAATTGCAGTTACTGGATGTTAAAGTGCTGTCTGTACCTGCAGAATTATCACCAATTGTCATGAATAACAAAAAGGTGGATACATCGATAGAGAATCTGCTGAATTACCGTCCGGTGACATTAAGAAATGAGAAGGAACGTGCAATTTTTAAGCTGCAGGAAGGCATCTGCCGGGCAATCAGGGAGTTTTTGTACCGGGAGAATTTTACCGAGGTGCATACGCCCAAAATTGTGGCAGAGGGTGCCGAAGGCGGAGCAAATATTTTCCGCCTGGACTACTTTGGACAGCAGGCATTTTTGGCACAGAGCCCACAGTTTTATAAACAGATGATGGTTGGCGTGTTTGAGCGCGTGTTTGAGATTGCCCCGGTGTTTCGGGCAGAAAAGCATGACACGGCAAGACACTTAAATGAGTACACGAGCGTGGACTTTGAGATGGGCTTTATCGAAAGCTTTGAAGACATTATGCAGATGGAAACGAAAATGCTTAAGTTTGTGATGCAGTATCTTCGGGAAAATTATGAGCAGGAGATTTTGCTTTTAAAGGTGGCATTGCCGGAGATTACAGAAATTCCTGCGGTGAAGTTCCGGGAAGCAAAGGAAATGGTGGCAGCGGCCTATCACCGTGAAATCAAAGATTTTGAAGACTTTGAACCGGAGGAGGAAAAGCTGCTCTGCGAATTGATTAAGAAACGTACCGGCAGTGAATTTGTATTTGTAACGCATTATCCGAGTGCGAAGCGACCGTTTTATGCAATGGACAGCGAAGAGAATCCGGAGGAAACGCTTTCCTTTGACCTTTTATTCCGTGGACTTGAGGTGACGACCGGCGGACAGAGAATCCATGGCTATGAGGAGCAGGTGGAAAAGATGCTTGCCCGCGGCATGCAGGTGGAGAATTTTGAGAGCTATCTCATGATGCATAAATACGGTATGCCTCCGCACGGCGGTCTGGGGCTTGGACTGGAAAGACTGACCGCAAAGCTGCTTGGGTTTGAGAATGTGCGCTATGCGACATTGTTCCCAAGGGATATTAACAGGGTGACACCGTAAGGAAAAGACGGGAAGAACGTGTGAAAGGTGAGTGGAAACAAAATCCGATACTATAAAAGAACAAATTATTGTGATATACTATATGCAGTAAAATTTCCAGTGAAGAGGCAGATGGAGGGAACGGTATGGAAACAAAACAGATTGACCAGATAGTAGAAAGTCAGAGGAAGTTTTTTGAGAGTGGTGCGACACTTCCGGTAAAGTTCCGGGTGGAGATGTTAAAGAAGCTCCGTGATGCAGTCAGAAAATATGAGACGGAAATCGAAGAAGCATTAAAGTCTGACCTTGGAAAAAGTGACTTTGAGGGCTTTATGTGTGAAACCGGACTTGTACTGACAGAAATCAGCTATATGATTCGTCATACCCGTAAGTTTGCCGCTGAACACAGGGTTTACACTCCGCTTGCGCAGTTTGCATCCCGAAGCTTTAAAAAGCCGTCGCCATACGGGAATACACTGATTATGAGTCCGTGGAATTATCCGTTTCTTTTGACCATTGACCCGCTGGCAGATGCCATTGCGGCAGGAAATACTGCGATTGTCAAGCCGAGTGCATATTCGCCGGCAACGAGTGCGGTCATAGAAAAAATCATTACGGAATGTTTTCCGACAGAATATATTGCCGTTGTAACCGGGGGCAGAAAAGAGAATGCAACGCTTCTGGAAAAGAAGTTTGATTTTGTATTTTTTACCGGAAGCCAGACGGTCGGGAAAGAGGTACTCCGCCATACGGCAGAAACGCTGACTCCTGCGGTTTTGGAGCTGGGAGGCAAAAGTCCTTGTATTGTGGATGCCACGGCGAAGCTGAAGCTTGCTGCAAAGCGGATTGTATTCGGAAAGTATCTGAACTGCGGTCAGACCTGTGTTGCACCGGATTACATCCTTTGTGAGCGTAGTGTGAAGGATGAGCTGGTAAAAGAAATCTGTGCGCAGGTGAAAAAACAGTACGGAGAAACTCCACTTGCCAATCCGGACTACGGAAAGATTGTCAATGAGAAGCATTTTGAACGCCTTTGCGGATTAATCGATGCAAAAAAGGTGGTTCTTGGCGGAGAAACAGACAAAGAAGCTTTGCGCATCGCGCCTGCCGTGATGGACAACGTTACGTGGGAGGACGCGGTGATGCAGGAGGAAATCTTCGGGCCGGTGTTGCCGGTGCTGACTTTTGATGATTTTGAGGAATTGTATCCTCTCCTCGCGCGCAAACCAAAGCCATTGGCGCTTTACCTGTTTTCGGAGGATAAAAAACGGATCAAAGAAGCTACGGCGCGGTTGTCCTATGGCGGCGGCTGTATCAATGATACGGTCATCCATCTTGCTACCAGCGAAATGGGCTTTGGCGGTGTCGGAGAGAGCGGCATGGGAGCTTATCACGGGAAGGAAGGCTTTGATGCATTTTCGCATACCAAGAGCATTGTTGACAAAAAAACGTGGATGGACCTTCCGATGCGCTACCAGCCGTATCGGAGAGGGGTATATGGTAAGTTATTGCGACTGTTTTTAAGATAGAAGGAGAATGATTAATGACAGAACAGTTTTCAAGAATAGAAGCACTTCTTGGCGAGGAGGCAATGGAAAGGCTTGCGAATGCGTGCGTTGCGGTGTTTGGCGTCGGCGGTGTCGGAGGTTTTGCGGTGGAGGCTCTCGCAAGAAGCGGCATCGGAAGCTTTGATTTGATTGACAATGACACGGTTTCCATATCGAATTTGAACCGCCAGATTATTGCAACCGTGGATACCATCGGGCGCAGCAAGGTGGAAGTGATGAAGGAACGAATTCTTTCTATCAATCCGAACGCAAAGGTGAAAACAAGACAGTGCTTTTTTCTGCCGGAAAAGGAGCCGGAATTTGATTTTAAGGAATATGCTTATGTAGTGGATGCGGTGGATACCGTGACCGCAAAGCTATCCATCATTTCCTGTGCAAAGTCAGCGGGAGTCCCGGTCATCAGCAGTATGGGTACCGGAAACAAGTTAAATCCGATGGAGCTGGAAGTGACGGACATTTCCAAAACATCGGTCTGTCCTCTGGCAAAGGTAATGCGCAAGGAGTTAAAGGACCGCGGAATTAAGGGCGTGAAGGTAGTGTATTCAAAAGAGCAGCCGATCACTCCGAAGTTTTCTCTGGAAGAAGTAGACCCTGTGGCAAAGAAGCGCGGAACTCCGGGCAGTACGGCATTTGTGCCATCGGTGGCAGGATTGATTATTGCTTCAGAGATTATTAAGGATTTAGCAGGAGTCGGGAAATAAAAGTAAAGGGGGCGGGAGTTTGCAAACAGTTTTAAAAATGTTTTGCAAACTCCCTTCTTATTTAATAATGGATGTGGAGATAAGTATGTCAAGTGAAATATTCTGCGATGATTCGTTCCACAGTTTTCATATCCAGAGGGTTGTCGTGAGTTTCGTAAGTCGTGATTAAGTGGATAGAAGGAATGATTCCGTGGGTTGTGTAGAGTTGTAATTTGGAACGGACAAAGTGACCGGATATGGAATGATGAACCAGTTGTTCGGGATATTTTTGATTTTGTTCGTAGGGAGCGTTGCTTTTTGGGAAGGTAAGTGGATGCCTGATTGGATTTTAGATACCATTTGTAACGGGTGCTGTTCCGGGTGCAAATCAGCTCTCCGTTAGGGAAAGAAGTTAGCATGTTTTTTAATGAGACAATTTGTTTGCTCAGCCGATGGTACTCGGCTAATATTTTTTCGTAAATTGTAAATCATCCTCCTTTACGTTTATTTGGATGGTGAACTAATTAAAGCATAAAAAGAGCATGATGTAAAGTGATTTTTGGCGGAAACTCATCTAAACAGGATGGTGGTCTGAACAAGGAAAAATCAGAAAATGGGGCATATAAAAGAAAATCGTTTATGAGTGCCCCGATGCAACTGGAAAATGAAGATATTTATGTGCCTAAGGGGCATATAGGAAATAAATACATAAGCATGCCCCGTTTTTTGAAAAATGCGGGGCGTTTGAGAATAGAAATTTTGTATATGCCCCGTAGGGCATGAAGAACAGGGAACATGAGAAGAACGGAAAGAGCGAGACGAGAATGAAGAGCAGAAAAGAGGATACCTCTATAGGTATCCCCCGTCTAAATGAATGATTTGACCGGTTAAATAGGCGTTTCCGCGTGCAATCTGCAGGGCAAAATCTGCGACTTCTTCCGGAGTTCCGAAACGCCCGATTGGAATTTCTTCTGCCAATGTCTCTAATTCTTCTTCGGAAAAACAATGATTCATTTCCGTATCAATCACGCCGCAGGCGATGGCATTTACCGTGATGCCGCTTGGGGCGAGTTCTTTTGCAAGAGCCCGGGTGAAAGCATCCATGCCGCCTTTTGATGCAGAGTAGGCAACCTCACAGGAGGCACCGCAGGTTCCCCACATGGAGGAGATATTGATGATGCGGCCGGATTTTTTGGCAAGCATCAGAGGGATGGCTTTGGAACAGCAGTAAAATACGGAAGATAAATTGGTATCCATGACCGTTTTCCAGTCGGCAGGGGTCATATCTGTCAGCAATCCGACGTAGGAAATTCCCGCATTGTTGATTAAGACATCTAGGGTGCCGAATTCTTTATTAATAGAACGGAACATGGTCTCTACAAAGCCCGGATTTCCAACGTCACCAATACAGGACAGGCAACGCACGCCACAAGCTTTTATTTCATGTTCCAGGCGGCTTAACGCTTCTGCACTCTTGAAACAATTTATGACGACATCATAGCCGTTTTTTGCAAAGGTAAGTGCAATGGCACGTCCGATTCCGCGGGACGCTCCGGTGACAAGTACCACTTTTCGCTCCATATGAATTCCTCCTGTTGCCGGGAGAGGTGTTGTATAAGACAGATAACACCTCCGAATCTTTTTTCTATTGTATCATATCTGAGCGGAGACGGACAGACTTTTTGAACATTTTCTGCTTTTTTTCTAGTATTTTTTTAGGATTTCGGTTAAAATAAATATGATATGCCGAGGGAAAAACGCGGCAGGAAACAGGCATGGATTGGAGCAGGTGATGGGGCGATGAACAGGCGCGGAATAAAAATTGCAGTATGGAGCACAGTTGGTCTGTTGACAGTAGTGCTGATGATGATTACACTGTATCCGATACTGGATAAAGCATTGTATGTGGCACCGGCAGAGGAAAGCCAACTGCCTGCTGTGGGGAATGTGACGGATCGGGCTATGCCGGAGGAGCTTCTCCTGACTGCTGTCTATGAGAGAGAAGAAAACGGAAAGATATCGGCTATTTATATAGAAGTATTTCATGTGCTTACGGGAAATGCTTATTATATGGAAGTTCCTGTACATACCAAGGTGACTTTATCGGCAGAATTGTACAAAAAACTTCAGGCGTATTCGCCGGAGCTTCCGCAATATCTGAAATTGTCAAATATGGGGGATGGATTTTCAAAAGAGTATTGTCTGACCGGGTGCAACCGGATTTTATCCGAGGTGCTTGGAGTGGAAATCATACATTATGTGGCTGCGGATAAGGAAACGATGGATTCCTGGAGAGAAGGCATTGAGGAACTTTGCACGGAGGATGAACCACCGCGGGAATTTCTGTTGAAATATCAGAAATGGCTGGAGTATTCTGAGTCGGATCTGACGATGGAAGAGCGATGGATGTATTATGAAAGCTATGCTAAGCTGATTCCGCATGAGAAAGAGACGGTTCCGGGGGCAGAAGGACTCTCAGAGTATATCGTGTCTGCCATACAGGCGAAGCTTAAGCTGGAAGAATGGATAAATAAATAGAAGAGAGGATTTGGAAAGTATGAAGAAGACAGATGTGGGACTTTGGAAGGATATTGTGTTTATTATGCTTGGTACATTGATTATGGCGGTGGGAGTCAACTGGGTACAGGATCCGATGGGACTTGTATGCGGTGGAGTCACCGGTCTTGCCATTGTAGTAAAATATGTAACGTCATTTGTGATTGACGGGGGAGTGCCTCTGTGGCTGATTAACCTTTTGTTTAACGGCCCGCTGTTTATTTCGGCATTCTTTATGAAGGGCTGGAAGTATATTGCAAAGACGTTGTTTGCAACATTATCCCTTTCCTTTTTCCTTGGAGTTGTTCCGACATTCCAGCTTTTTGATGACTATGTTTTAGGAGCGTTGTTTGGTGCGGTTACTACGGGCGTTGGAATTGGTCTGGTGCTCTCCCGTATGGCTACCACAGGCGGTACGGATTTGCTGAGCGCGCTGATTCATGAAAAGCACAGACATTTTACGATTCCGCAGCTGCTTGCTGTCATCGATGGGTTGATTGTGGTTCTGGGTGCGATTGTATTCGGTATTGAAAATGCCATGTATGCGATTGTGGTTGTTTATCTGGTTTCTAAAATCTCAGATGGTATGCTGGAGGGTCTCAAGTTTGCAAAGATGGCCCATATCATTTCTGATAAAGCAGATGAGATTGCAGAGGTAATTTTGCAGGATGTGGACAGAGGTGTTACCGGCATCAAGGTGCAGGGAATGTATTCAAAAACAGAGAAAAAGATGCTGATGTGTGTTGTGACAAAGAAAGAAATTGTCGAACTTATGGATATTGTACACAAAATTGACCCATCTGCGTTTGTGATTGTAAATGATGTCAGGGAAGTTATGGGTGAGGGCTTTATTGAAATTACACAGTAAATGCTTCAAAAAACGGCAAAAAAATGAGCAAATTGAACAAAAAAATAATTTTCTATACAAATTGAACAAAATCTTAAATGCGATTTTGTGTATTTAAGACATGGTTTTTCTGATTAATTTGTTGTATAGTATACTCATGTGAAAATTGAAACGAAGGTTTTTTGAAAAATTATTTAGGAGGAAAAATTCTCTGCCCACGGGCAGGCGGGTAGTTTCCTTCGGAAAACAAGGAGGATTATAAAATGGCAAGTTTATCTTTAAAGCACATTAACAAGACATATCCTAACGGATTTGTTGCAGTTAAGGACTTCAACCTCGAAATCGCAGATAAGGAATTTATCATCTTCGTAGGTCCATCCGGTTGTGGTAAGTCTACTACACTTCGTATGATTGCCGGTCTTGAAGAAATTACAGAAGGTGAATTATACATTGGCGATAAGCTGATGAACGATGTTGAACCAAAGGACAGAGATATCGCGATGGTATTCCAGAACTACGCTCTGTATCCTCATATGTCCGTATATGACAACATGGCATTCGGTCTTAAGTTAAGAAAGACTCCAAAGGATGAAATCGACAAGCTCGTTCACGAAGCTGCAAAGATTCTTGACATTGAGCATCTCTTAGACCGTAAGCCAAAGGCTCTTTCCGGTGGTCAGAGACAGCGAGTTGCCATGGGTCGTGCTATCGTTCGTAATCCTAAGGTATTCCTCATGGATGAGCCTCTCTCCAACCTGGATGCAAAGCTCAGAGTACAGATGCGTATCGAGATTTCCAAGTTACATCAGAAGTTACAGACAACTATCATCTACGTAACACATGACCAGACAGAGGCTATGACACTCGGTACCAGAATCATCGTTATGAAGGATGGTGTTATCCAGCAGGTTGACACACCTCAGAATTTATATGATAAGCCAGACAACCTCTTCGTAGCAGGTTTCATGGGATCTCCTCAGATGAACTTCATCGACTGTGAAGTTGTTAAGAACGGTGAAGATGTTCTCCTTAACTTTGCTGAGCGTTCCATCAAGCTTCCGGAAGCAAGAGCTAAGAAGTTAATCGAAGGCGGCTATGTTGATAAGGTAGTTGTTCTTGGTATCCGTCCGGAAGACATTAAGGATGAGCAGGTATTCATCGAAACATCTAAGGATAGCGCATTTGACGCTACCGTAAGAGTTTACGAATTACTTGGTGCAGAAGTATTCTTATACTTCACAATTGCTGATACAGTAGATATCACAGCAAGAGTAAATCCTCGTACAACTGCAAGACCTGGTGATACTATCCAGATTGCACTTGACCTTTCCAAGATTCACATCTTCGACAAGGAAACAGAGCAGATTATCACTCACTAATAAGAACTTACATACCCCGGTATTCGAAAGAGTACCGGGTTTTTTTACGTAATGGGTAAGAGGCGGATGAAATACCAACGAAGGTTGAAAGCTGTCTGTCACATGTTTGGTTTATAAATATTTTAGTTGATATTTTCTAAAAAACGTATATACTATGGGAAGTAGACAAAAATGAAAAACGTTCAAAGAAATGGAGAAGTGAGAGATGCTTCAGTTAAAGGAGATTGTAAAGAACTACAAAACAGGAGATACCGAGGTTGCGGCACTTCGTGGTGTCAGTCTGACGTTTCGTAACAGTGAATTTGTTTCAATTCTAGGTCAGTCCGGCTGTGGTAAGACTACATTACTTAATATCATCGGCGGTCTCGACCAATATACCAGCGGAGATTTGATTATCAATGGAAAGTCGACAAAGCAGTTTAAAGACAGGGATTGGGATGCTTACCGTAATCATTCCATTGGCTTTGTATTCCAGAGCTATAATTTGATTCCGCACCAGACGGTACTTGCCAATGTCGAGCTTGCCCTGACGCTCTCCGGTGTTTCCAAGGCAGAGAGAAGAAAGCGGGCTATCGATGTTCTGACGAAAGTGGGTCTGGCTGACCAGATACATAAGAAGCCAAATCAGATGTCAGGTGGTCAGATGCAGCGAGTTGCCATTGCAAGAGCATTGATTAATGACCCGGATATTCTTTTGGCAGATGAACCGACAGGAGCATTGGATTCGGCAACCAGCGTACAGATTATGGAGCTGTTGAAGGAGATTTCCAAGGACCGTCTGATTATTATGGTAACACATAATCCGGAGCTGGCAGAAACGTACTCCTCCCGTATTATCCGATTACTTGACGGTAAGGTTGTGGATGATTCGAGAGCTTATATTCCGGAAGAGGAAGAAGAAATTCTGCCTGCGGTGACAAAGGAAAAAGGCAAGATGAAGTCGATGTCTTTTGGAACGGCACTGTCTCTTAGTATGAACAACTTAATGACCAAAAAGGGAAGAACCTTTATGACTGCGTTTGCAGGAAGTATCGGTATTATCGGTATTGCGCTGATTCTTTCCTTGTCGAGCGGGTTTCAGGCTTATATAGATAAGGTACAGGAGGATACGCTCTCCAATTATCCGATTACCTTGCAGGATGAAACGATGGATATGAGTGCAATGCTTGGTACGATGTCCGGAGAATATGAAGAAGAAGCAGAGGATTATGATGACGATGTTGTGCGTCCGCTTGTGGTCATGACAGAAATGTACAATGCCATGGTAGCAGAAAAGCAGGCAAACAACTTAGGTGAATTCCGTAAATATCTTTTAGACGAAGCCAATGGTTTTGATGAACTGACCAGCGCAATTCAGTTTGGCTACAATGCGAACTTAAAGATTTATGGTACAGATATCAACGGAGATACGCTTCGCGTAAACCCAAGTACGGTTATGTCGACAATGGGTATGGACAGCATGATGTCCATGTATGAGACAATGTCTTCCTTGAGCCCGATGTCCTCCGGCACAGATATGGACGTATTTTGCGAGCTGATTGACAATCAGGAGCTTTTGGAGTCCCAGTATGATGTGGTGGCAGGTGAGTGGCCGGACGAAAAGGATGAACTCGTATTTGTTATTACAGAGAAGAATTTTGTTCTTGATACGGCGCTTTATACTCTTGGGTTAAAGGACCAGAACGACCTTGCAAATTTCACACAGGGAAAGGAAATTGATGCGGATTCTACGACATATACTTATGATGATTTCATGAATCTGACCTATAAGATTATTCTTGATACAGACTATTATGAGTATAGTGAAGAGCTGGGACACTGGGTAGACATGAGTGAGGATGCGGTTTATCTGGAAGGTGTCCTGAAAAATGCGATGGAATTAAAGGTGGTTGGTATCGTACGCCCGAGGGCAGATGCGGTGGCTACCTCGATTACAGGAACGGTCGGTTATACAAAGGAACTGACAGAGTATATTATTGAAGAAACGGCAAAGCAGCAGATTATTGCAGAACAGATGGCAGATCCGGATACGGATGTGCTGACCGGAAAGCCGTTTGCAGACGGAGAAAAGGCAGAAAATGCGCAGGAAAATGCGTTTGACATGAGTATGCTTACTCCGGAGCAGCAGATGTATATTGCATCGCTAAGTGAGGCAGAGCTGCAGGCACTGATGCAGCAGTATGCACAGAGTGCTGTTTCTCAGGCAACCTATGAGGGCAATTTAGAGCTCTTTGGTCTGAATTATCTGGATACACCGAGCACCATCAGCATTTATCCGATTGACTTTGCTTCCAAGGACCTGATTGAAGATAAGATTAAAGAATACAACGATATGTGTAAGGCCGAAGGAAATGAGGCAAACCAGATTAAGTACACAGATTACATTGGCATTATGATGTCTTCCATCAGTACAATTATCAATGTGATTACGTATGTGCTGATTGCGTTTGTGGCAATTTCCCTGGTGGTTTCCTCAATTATGATTGGTATTATCACCTACATTTCAGTACTTGAGAGAACAAAGGAAATCGGCATCTTACGAAGTATCGGTGCCTCGAAAAAGGATATTTCGAGAGTATTCAATGCAGAAACCATGATTGTCGGTCTGGTATCGGGACTCCTGGGTGTCGGTGTGACGGTACTCTTAAACATTCCGATTAACATGATTATTAACTATTTTGCGGATATTCCGAACGTATCCAGGCTTCCGGTAGTGGGAGGAACCATCCTTGTCATTATCAGCGTGACACTGACGCTGATTGCGGGTCTGATTCCATCCGGTGTGGCGGCAAAGAAGGATCCGGTAGAGGCACTCCGGACCGAATAAGAAATGAATTTGATGCGGATAGACAATTTGTAAGTTGTTTATCCGCATTCTTGAAATTTAAGATGTTTTGTGTTAGAATGAATGAAAGTGTGAACATGGGTTAACAGGATGTTTTTTTACACAGAATGAGAGGTAAAGGTTTATGATATCCAATCAGATTTTACAAAGTACAATCGAAGGCTTAAAGACGATTACAAGAGTTGATATCTGTATCCTTGATACAGAAGGAAAGGTGCTTGCGTCCACGATTCCGAATGCGGAGGTGTATGAGAGTGCGGTGCAGATGTTTGTGGATTCTCCGGCAGACAGCCAGGTGCTCCAGGGCTTCCAGTTTTTCAAGATTTTTGATGAACATCAGTTAGAGTATGTATTGCTTGCAAAGGGAGACAGTGATGATGTTTATATGGTAGGTAAGGTGGCTTCCTTCCAGATTCAGAATCTTTTGGTGGCTTATAAGGAGCGCTACGATAAGGACAACTTCATTAAGAACCTTCTGCTTGACAACTTACTTCTTGTGGATATTTATAACCGTGCAAAGAAGCTTCACATTGAGACCGAAGCCAGACGTGTTGTTTTCATTATTGAGACAAAGAATGAAAAGGACACAAATGCGCTGGAAACCGTGCGCAGTCTGTTTGCAGGAAAGACGAAGGATTTCATCACAGCAGTAGATGAAAAGAACATCATTCTGGTAAAAGAATTAAAGGTAAATGAAACGTATGAGGATTTGAATAAGACCGCAAAGGTAATCCTTGACATGTTAAACACAGAAGCCATGACAAAGGTAAATGTGGCTTACGGTACTATCGTAAATGAGATTAAGGATGTTTCCCGTTCTTATAAAGAAGCAAAGATGGCACTGGATGTCGGAAAGATTTTCTACAGTGACAGAAACGTAGTGGCATATGCAAACTTAGGTATCGGCCGTCTGATTTATCAGCTCCCGATGTCCTTGTGCAAGATGTTCATCAAGGAAATTTTCGAAACGCAGTCTTTGGATGAGTTTGACGAAGAGACCCTGGTAACTATCAATAAGTTCTTTGAAAATAACCTAAATGTTTCTGAAACCTCCAGACAGCTTTATATCCACAGAAATACGCTGGTTTACCGCTTGGACAAGCTTCAGAAGACAACAAATCTCGATCTTCGTGTGTTTGAAGATGCGATTACCTTTAAGATTGCACTCATGGTTGTTAAGTACATGAAGTACATGGAACATGTAGAATAAAAACGAGGGGCTGCCATCGGCGGTCCCTTTTTGCCTATGTGGGAATGCCCTGTGAGGGGAAATATCATTGGAGGGTTTATGACAGAGTACGATATTCAGAGAGAAATGAGCAAAATCGAAGCTCCGGTTATTTTATTTGAAAATGTATCAAAGCAATACCAAAAGGGTATTGCTGCGATTGAAAATATTAATATCAGTATTTATAAGGGAGAATTTGTTTTCATCGTAGGAAGCAGCGGTTCGGGTAAATCTACGTTAATCCGCCTTCTGATGAAGGAGATTCTGCCATCTAAGGGAAAGGTGTTTGTGTCCGGCAGAGAGGTTGGAAGACTCAGACGCCGTCAGGTGAGCAAATACCGCAGGGGTATTGGGGTTGTATTCCAGGATTTCCGTCTGTTAAAGGACAGAAATGTATTTGAAAATGTGGCTTTTGCACAACGTGTGGTGGAAGCACCGGCCCGGGAAATCAAACGACAGGTGCCAAAAATGTTATCCCTTGTGGGGCTGACGGACAAATATAAAGCGTATCCGGGAGAATTATCCGGTGGTCAGCAGCAGAGAGTGGCATTGGCAAGAGCTTTAGTAAACAATCCGGTAATTCTTTTGGCAGATGAGCCGACCGGAAACTTAGACCCAAAGAATTCCTGGGAAATTATGACGCTTTTGGAGGAGATTAATAAGCGTGGCACTACGGTTGTTGTCGTAACGCACAATCAGGAAATTGTGGACCGGATGCAGAAACGAGTGATTACGCTCAAAAACGGCAGGGTCATCAGTGACGAAGAAAAGGGAAGGTATCGATATGCGAAGAATTAGGACGTTATTTTACTGCATTAAGCAGGGCATCCGCAGCGTATGGAAGAACAGAGTGTATTCCCTGGCGTCGGCAGGTACGATTACGGCATGTCTTCTTTTGCTTGGTGTGTTTTATTTTGTGATGGCAAATTTTAATTCTGCTGTCGAATCGGCAGAGAGCATGGTAGGGATTACCGTGTTTTTTGACGAGGGTACAGAGGAAACCAGAATTTTTGAAATAAGAGAAGAAATCGGTTCCCGTGTGGAAGTGGCAGATATTGTTTACATATCGGCAGAAGAAGCATGGGAAACTTATAAGGCGGAGAACTTAAGTGAAGAACTGGCGGCTACGTTTGGAACGGACAATCCTTTGGAGGATTCCGCTTCGCTTGAGGTCTATTTAAACGATGTTACCATGCAAAAGGCATTGGTGCGTTATGTAGAAAGCATTGACGGAGTACGTAAAGTAAATCATTCAGAATCCGTGGCGGAAAGCTTTGCGGGAATCCGGACGCTTGTCTGGGTGATTTCTGTCGGGTTAATTGCAATTTTGGTTGCGGTTGCCGTGTTTTTAATCCGTACAACGATTTCTACCGGTATCAGTGTGAGAAGAGAAGAAATTTCCATTATGAGCATTTTTGGTGCGACGGATTTCTTTATCCGGGCACCGTTTGTGGTGGAAGGTCTGATAATCGGAATTTTAGGTTCTGTTTTGCCAATCGGGTTGTTATATGTAGTATATGGTGAAGTAGTCACTACGTTGCTGGAACAGTTTGAAGATGTGTTTACTACAATGAAATTCATCGACCGGATGGAAATTATGAAGCAGTTTGTGCCGATTGCACTGGTTTTCAGCCTTGGTATTGGTTTGATTGCCAGTCATGTGACGGCAAAACGGCAGATTCGCAAAATTGAGATGTAGCACTAGAAAGGCGGAATGTGCGGATGAAAAAGAAATGGAACACGTTCCTGCGTGTAGTTCTTGCGGGCAGTCTTCTTGTTGCAACTGTGGCCGGGGTGATTCCTTTTACTCATGGAACCGTGCTTGCGGATACGACCAAATCCTACCAGGATGAGATTGATGCGGCAAAGAAGAAAAAGGAAGAGTTGGAACAGGCGCAGAAGGATTTGGAGCAAAAGATTGCGGAATTAAAGGAAAAACAGGGCGATATGGAAGAATATATGCTTGCCCTGGATGAAAAGATGGTGTCTCTGGCAGAGGACATTGAAGGGCTGGAGGAAGAAATTGCGGTCTGTGAAGCGGAGCTTGAAAAGACAAGGGCTGAGCTGGAGGAGGCAAAAGCAAGAGAGGCAAACCAGTATGAAACCATGAAGAACCGGATTCAGTATATGTATGAAAACGGAGAAGCCAGTTTTTTAGATGTCCTTTTAGGGCAGGGAAGTCTGTCGGATTTGTTTAATCAGATGGAATACCGGAGAGAGATTACAAAATATGATAACGAGCTGTTAGAACGCTACAACCAGACAAAGCTGGAGGTCATCCATACAGAAAGCCTGTTAGAGGCACAGCTGGAAGAGCTTCATGTGCTAAAGGAGACACAGGAGGCGGAGCTTTTGGCGGTGGAAACGCTTACTGCGGCAAAGGCAGCAGAACTGGCTGCGCTTGCAGAGAGCATCGGCGTGGATGAAGAGATGCTGTTTAATTTCTGGGAAGAAATTATGGAACAGGGCGCAACGGTAGAGGAACTGGAACGTCTTGAGGCAGAACGTATTGCAGAGGAAGAAAGAAAGCGGAAGGAAGAAGAGGAGAGACTCCGCAGAGAAGAGGAAGAGCGAAAAAAACAGGAGGAGATGAAGAAAAACCAGAGTATTGACAATATGCTCTGGCCGATTCCGGCAAGTAGCCGTATCACTTCCTATTTCGGATACCGCGCCGCGCCAACCGCAGGGGCTTCCACATACCATAAAGGAATTGACGTCGGTGCATCGCTGGGCACCGAGGTTATTGCATCCATTGCAGGTACCGTAACAACGGCTACGTATAATTCGGTATCCGGTTATTATGTGGTGATTGACCACGGAGACGGTGTAGAAACAAAATATCTGCATGCATCGAAGCTGTTGGTGAAGGAAGGCGATTACGTGCAGAGAGGCCAGCCGGTGATTTTAGTTGGTTCGACCGGAGTGTCCACCGGACCGCACCTGCATTTTAGTTTATATGTAAACGGCGTTGCCGTGAATCCTCTGGATTATGTTACATATGAGGATAATGAGTAGAATTAGGACATAAAGGAGAATGGATATGAACAGAAATAGAAGCAAGAGATGGATAATGATTCTGCTGGCAATGGTACTGGTCTTTAGCAACGGATGCAGCCTGGTACTGCTGAATAAGGTGGGCCAGGAGCAGGGCGGTGATGTTGCGTCCGGAGATGACAAACAGAATCTGGCAAGCAATTCAGGAAATACCGGAGAGACAGACACGAACGGTACTCCGACTCCAACCGAGGCGCCAAAGGTGCCATCCTCTACCAATGGTGCATTGATTACGGATTATCTGACCGGGAAGCTGGAGCTTTTGGAACAGGTGATTAACCTGTATTATATGGATGAAATCTCTGTGGATGATTTACAGACGGGGATTTATAAAGGTCTTTTGGAGGGACTGGGCGATCCATATTCCTGTTATTATACAAAGGAAGAATTCGATGAACTGATGGAATCGGCGAGTGGTACTTATGCGGGTATCGGTGCGGTTGTACAGCAGAATTTAAAGACCATGTACATTACGGTTGTAAAGCCATATGTGGATGCACCGGCATACAAAGCCGGTATGCTCCCCGGTGATATCATTTATATGGTAGACGGACTTGATGTTACCGGAATGGAAATCGATTCCGTTGTGGCTATGATGAGAGGCGAGCCGGGAACCACAGTGCAGGTTACTGTAGTGCGCGAAGGTGTATCGGATCCGGTTGAACTGACGATTACAAGAGCAATGGTTGAGATTGAGACTGTGGAATATGAGATGCTTGACAATCAGCTTGGCTACATTCTGGTATCCGGATTTGATGAATTAACGGCCGGACAGTTTAAGGATGCAATCAAGGATTTGAAGAAACAGGGAATGGAAGGTCTGATTATAGACCTGAGAGATAATCCGGGCGGACTGCTTTCGACAGTAGTGGAAATGCTGGACTATATCCTTCCGGAGGGTCTGATTGTTTATACGGAGGATAAGTACGGAGAACGCGATGAATACAGAGGAACGAATGCAGACGTCCTGTTTATGCCTATGGCAGTCATAATCAACGGAAACAGTGCAAGTGCATCGGAAATCTTTGCAGCTGCCATGCAGGACTATGAGGCAGCAACCTTAGTGGGAACCACCAGCTTTGGTAAAGGTATTGTGCAGTCGATTATTCCGTTTTCGGATGGCACGGCAGTCAAGGTGACCGTAGCCCGGTACTTTACACCAAGAGGTGTCTGCATCCACGGAACCGGTGTAACGCCGGACATTGAAGTGGAGCTGAACGAAGAGCTGTTACAGCAGGTTGTGATTGAACATGAGGATGATAACCAGCTGCAGGAAGCAATTAAGCATTTGTTAGAAGAGATCGGGAAGTAAAATAGAGATGCTCCTTTTTGGGTATACTGAAATTATTCAAAAAGGAGCATTTTTTGCACACTTTAATACTTGAAAACTGCAAAGAAGTGTGGTAAGATATTCGCCATACGGACAAGTGTTTTTGTTGTGCGTACACGATAACACGGAAAGAGTGGTGCGTAAGGTGAATGACGAGAGCTTCTTTATTGTAAAGAAAAGGGCCGTTCCGGAGGTACTGTTAAAGGTAGTGGAGGCAAAGCGGTTGCTCGATTCTGAGCGGGCAATGACGGTGCAGGAAGCTACAGAGCAGGTGGATATCAGCCGGAGCTCTTTTTATAAATATAAGGATGATATTTATACGTTTCATGAAAAAACGAGAGGCAGAACGCTTACGTTCATGCTTCAGCTGGATGATAAGCCGGGGCTGTTGTCCATGGTTCTTTCGGTACTTGCAAACGGAAAGGCAAATGTACTGACAATTCATCAGGCGATTCCGACCGGAGGCATTGCATCGATTACTCTCAGCGTAGAGATTCAGCCGGAGACGGAAGATACGGAGAGTCTGATGCAGCACATGCAGGAGATAGAAGGAATTCACTATTTGAAAATATTAGGATTCGAATAAAACAGAGGGGAAAAATCTCTGCCTACGTGAGGGTGAGCATTTTGATCCGCAAAACAAGGAGAATTGATATGAAGATAGCAGTGTTAGGATTTGGAACCATCGGTTCCGGTGTGGTTGAGGCACTTGAGAAAAACCAGGAGAATATTGCAAAGCGTGCCGGTGATGAAATCGTAGTAAAGTATGTGCTTGACTTGAGGGAATTCCCGGGACATCCGCTGGAAGATGTGATGGTGCATGATTTTGCAGTGATTGCACAGGATGATGAGGTAGAATGTGTGGTGGAAGCAATGGGTGGCGTGGAGCCGGCATATTCTTATGTGAAGGAGAGTCTGCTTCGCGGAAAGAGTGTTTGTACCTCAAACAAGGAACTGGTGGCAAAGCATGGCGCAGAGCTTCTTGAAATTGCCAGACAGAAGAAGGTGAACTTCTTATTTGAAGCAAGTGTCGGTGGCGGAATTCCGATTATTCGTCCGCTCAATCAGTCTCTGACGGCCGATGAGATTATGGAAATTACCGGTATCGTAAACGGTACAACAAATTATATACTGACCAAGATGAGCCGGGAGGGCGCAACGTTTGAAAGTGCACTGAAGGAGGCACAGTCCCTTGGCTATGCAGAACGCAATCCGGAAGCTGACGTGGAAGGACACGATGCGGGAAGAAAGCTGGCTATTTTAACTTCACTTGCCTATGGTATGCAGGTGGATTATGAAGATATTTATATGGAAGGTATCACAAAGATTACCGATACTGATTTTAAGTATGCTGAGGTGATGGGAGCAGAGATTAAACTGCTTGCTACGGGAAAGAGAACCGGAGAGAGCTTCTATGCGATGGTGACTCCGAAGTTAATCCGCGATGACAATCCGCTCTTTCCGGTGCGCGGAGTGTTTAACAGTATTCTGGTCAGAGGAAACCTGCTTGGCGATGTTATGTTTTATGGCAGCGGTGCCGGAAAGCTTCCGACAGCAAGTGCGGTAGTGGCGGATGTAGTCGATGCAGTCAAGCATAAGGGCACCAATATCATGACAATCTGGAGTAATAAAAAGCTGGCTCTTTCTGACCGGATGGATTCTAAATGCGGTTTCTTTGTGAGAGTGCCGGAGGAGGAAGAGGAAACAGCAAGAGCAGTCTTTGCAGGGCTTGAGGAGATCCGTCTTCCTGCATCGGCAGGTGTTGTAGGTGAATTTGCATTTATGACACCGATGATGAGCGAAAGAGAATTTGCTGCAAAAGCAGAGCGTCTTTCCATTCTGAACAGAATCCGTGCAGAGTGGTGTGCAGAATAAGAGTTATGGGAAATGTGGGAGAATAGCGGGTGCCGATAGGGCACAGAAACGAGGCGGCTATGAAATATATCGTAGTTTTGGGAGATGGCATGGCGGACTATCCGGTAAAGGAGCTGGGAGATAAGACACCGCTTGAATATGCAAAAACTCCTGTAATGGATGAGCTTGCAGGAAAGGGTGTAGTCGGACTAGCGCATACCATACCGGATGGTATGAGTCCGGGGTCAGATACGGCAAATCTTGCTGTACTCGGATATAACCCGAGAGTTTATTACACCGGGCGTTCGCCTTTGGAGGCTCTGAGCATCGGTGTGGATATGAAGGAGACGGATGTTGCACTTCGCTGCAATATCGTAACGTTGTCCGAAGAAGATGTGCCGTATAAGGAGAGGACGATACTGGACCACAGCTCGGGCGAAATCAGTACGGAGGATGCGGCCGTGCTGTTGGATGCGGTTCGGGAAACGCTTGGGAATGACATCTACCGGTTTTATGTCGGAACCAGCTACCGGCATCTGACAATCTGGGATAAGGGTGACGTGGTTCCTTTGACACCGCCACATGATATTCTTGGTAAAACGATTGGCGGGTATCTTCCGGAGGAGGAAGCCTTGCGTACCATGATGGAGAAAAGCTATGATATCCTAAATCATCATCCAATCAATGAGGAACGTGCAAAAAAAGGTTTGAATAAGGCAAACTCCATCTGGTTCTGGGGAGCAGGCACAAGACCGGCGCTGACTTCTTTTGAAGAGAAGACCGGAAAACGTGGTGTGATGATTTCGGCAGTGGATTTATTAAAAGGCATTGCTATCGGTGCCGGAATGAAGGTAATCGAGGTAGAAGGTGCGGATGGCACGTTACATACCAATTATGAAGGAAAAGCACAGGCTGCGGTGAATGCGCTTGTGAATGAAGGATACGATTTTGCCTATATCCATGTGGAAGCACCGGATGAAATGGGGCATCAGGGCAGTCTGGAAAGAAAGCGGAAGGCGATTGAATATCTGGACGAGCGTGTGATAAAAGTGGTAAAGGAAGAAATGGAAAAGGCAGGAGCAGAATACCGTATGCTGATTACGCCGGACCATCCGACGCCACTGGTGCTCCGTACCCATGTGGCGGAGCCGGTGCCGTTTCTTTTGTATGATAATACAAAGGAATGCAGACGTGTGGGCTTATATAATGAGAAAGAAGCAGCCAAGAGCGGACTGGTGCTTAAGGAAGGCTATAGGCTGATTGAAAAGTTGTTTTTTCTTGCTGATTGAGAAAAACTGAGGTATAATAAACTAGTGCAAAAGACCCTGTTCATAAATAGTACGGAGGAAGAAAAATGAGATCGAAGAAACAGACGATATTTGCAATAGTGTTAGTACTTGTTTGCTTGTTCTTTGTAGCTTCCATGGTAAGGAATGCGAACCGGAAGACGGAAAATATAGATACCCTCCACAGCGGCTGGTATATTGCAATCAATGAGGAGGAACTTGCGCTTCAGCCAACAAAGGATTTGTCGGATTATTCTTTTTTTAATATAAAAGCAGGGGATGAGATTCATCTGGAATATGTGTTTTCTGAGGAACTGCCCTTTGAGAAAGCGCGGCTGATTCTGGACACATGGCATGTGGCAGTAACGGTGTACCTGGATGGAGAAGAGATATATACTCATGGGCAGGAATATATCGGCTCGAAAAAGATGCTTGGAAACATACGTCATTATGTGACCCTGCCGGAAGGGTATCAGAATAAGACGTTGCATATTGATATGATATGCACGGAAGACGGAGCAATGAGCGGTCTGATGCCGATTGGTGTAGCAGATGTGGATGATATGATGGTGGAATATTATAACCGTTTGTATCCGCTTTTGCTTCCGGCTGCGGTGATGGTTGGGATTGGTCTGATTGTGCTGATTTTCGGAGCGTTATTTTATTCCAAGGAAAATCATATGTACAAGATTTTTTTCCTTGGCATGCTGCTTTTGTTTGTAGGGCTGTATTCTCTTTGCCGTGCGCAGTTTGTCAGAATGATAGTCGCAAATCCGGAAGCTTATAATACGATAGAGTTTTTCAGTCTGTACATACTTCCAATCAGTCTGATTTATCTGTTTCTGGAAGACAGGCACCAGCTGTCAAAGAACTACCTGAAAGTACTGTATAAGATAAATATGATAGTAAGCGTGGCTTTCGCAGCGGTTACAACGGTACTTCACTTTCTGGATATCGTAAATTATGCCAAGTTTTTGAATGTGTTTTATGCGTTGATTGTGTTGGAGATTCTGATTCAGATTCTGGTTTCCAGAGATTTAGTCCGAAAAAATAACACAGCAGCGTCACTGTATTTTTGGTCGGTTATCATGGTGATGATTGGTGCCATTCTTGCAATATTTGCATTCCAATTAAGGTATACGATATGGAATGAGATTCTGCATATCTGGCGCTGGCAGGAATACCTGTTTGTCTTCTTCTTTTTTGCAGCAGGGGTTCTGGCAACCATTGCGCTTTTAATGGAAACCAGCCATGTGCTGTATGATTCGTTATATGCGGCAATGTATAAAAAGATTGCTTATACGGATGTACTGACCGGATTGAAAAACAGGCGTAGCTTTGAAGAGGAGTTGCAGTGGCTGGAAAAGAATCAGGACAAGACCTCTTATGGTATTGTCTGCTTTGACCTGAATGATTTAAAGAAGTTTAATGATACGATGGGACATGAGGCAGGAGACACCCTGATTCGTAAATTTGCCAATATTCTTCAAAACGCATGCAGTCCGGAGGTTTCGGCATATCGTGTCGGAGGAGATGAATTTGTCGCAATTATCCGGAATACCAAGCTGATAGATGCAGAGACATTTACCAGACGGATTGAGGAATCAATAATGGCAGCAAATGAAGAGGATACCGTAATTACTGTCAGTTCCGCTTATGGCGTTGCAAAGCAGGGTGAGATGGAATCGGTACATAAGGTATATATGCTCGCAGATGAGAGAATGTATGAGCATAAGACGAAAATGAAAGAAGCATAAAATTACTCCCGGGAACTTCGGTGAAAGTCCCGGGAGATATTTTATTCGTGTCCGAACTCAGACAATACAAGCTGTTTGTTTCTCTCCTGTACGGTACGGATGCTCCACTCGTGAGTGAACAGAAGGAGCGGGCGGTCCTTTAAGTCTTTGATTTTCTTTGTATCGGAGGTGACATTTAAGGATGCTACATCGATGTCCTTGTTTTCAATCCAGCGAATATACTCATACGGCAGCTGGTCCATGCGGATTTCCACACCGTATTCGGATTCCAGACGGAATTTTAATACGTCAAACTGGAGTACACCAACCACGCCGACAATGATTTCCTCCATACCGGTATTGAACTCCTGGAAAATCTGGATGGCACCTTCCTGCGCGATCTGGCTGATACCCTTGATGAACTGCTTACGCTTCATGGTATCGACCTGACGGACCTTTGCAAAGTGCTCCGGTGCGAAAGTAGGAATTCCTTCATACCGGAACTTGTTTCCCGGCATGCAGATGGTATCGCCTATAGAGAAAATACCGGGATCAAATACACCGATAATGTCACCGGCATACGCCTCTTCTACAATTTTTCTTTCCTGTGCCATCATCTGCTGAGGCTGGGAAAGACGGATTTTTTTACCACCCTGTATATGGTTGACCTCCATGCCTGCTTCAAAACGTCCGGAACAGATGCGCATGAAGGCGATACGGTCGCGGTGCGCTTTATTCATGTTCGCCTGGATCTTAAATACAAACGCGGAGAAGTCATTTTCTACCGGGTCGATGATGCCTTCGTTTGATTTGCGAGGAAGAGGAGTGGAAGTCATCTTAAGGAAGTGCTCTAAGAAGGTCTGTACGCCAAAGTTTGTCAACGCAGAACCAAAGAACACGGGGGTAAGTTCGCCTGCACTCACAAGGTCCATATCAAATTCACTTCCGGCACCGCCAAGAAGGTCGATTTCATCCACCAGATTCTGATGGTTTTCCCTGCCGATGAGCTCGTCTAAGTTCGCATCGCCAAGCTCTGCCTCTACGGTCTCTACCTCGGTCTGACCGCTGTTAGCAGCAAAGAAACGGGTAATCTTTTTGGTATTTCTGTCATACACACCACGGAAATTTTTTCCGGAGCCGATTGGCCAGTTGACCGGACAGGTCTGGATGCCAAGGACGCTCTCGATTTCATCCAGCAATTCAAATGTATTTCTGGCCTCGCGGTCTAGTTTGTTGACAAAAGTAAAAATCGGGATATGGCGCATCACACAAACCTTGAAAAGCTTAATGGTCTGTGCCTCAACACCCTTTGATGCGTCGATGACCATGACCGCGGAGTCGGCTGCCATTAAGGTACGATAGGTGTCTTCTGAGAAGTCCTGATGTCCCGGGGTATCCAGGATGTTGATGCAGTAGCCGTCATAGTTAAACTGCATAACGGAAGAGGTAACGGAAATACCACGTTCCTTTTCGATTTCCATCCAGTCAGATACCGCATGCTTTGCGGTCTTTTTGGCTTTAACGGAGCCTGCCAGATTGATGGCGCCTCCGTATAATAACAATTTTTCGGTTAATGTCGTTTTACCGGCATCCGGGTGAGAGATGATGGCAAAGGTACGACGCTTGTTAATTTCTTCTGCGTATTGTCCCATAAGGTCCTCCATAAATGAATGAAATATATTGTTAATTTGTGCAATTTTTGTTTTCTTAGCAAACTAGGTCATTATAGCATAACTTTTTACCGGTGGCAAGGATTGGATTGCACTTGTATAGGAAAGGCATTGGGTGTATGATTGGTATAAGAGGATAAAAAAGGAGGAAATAAGGATGAGAGTGGAGTATGATATCCCTACATATTCTGGTTTGGGAAATGTCTATCCGGGGGATTATTATGAGGCCTTGCCGTTTGAACAATATATCAATAAGGACCAGCTGGTGCCAAGAGGGGAAAGGGTTTTTGATATTCGCGATTTTGGCGCTGTGGCAGAAGAAAACCGCCTGAATACGGAAGCATTCTGGCTGGCTGCAAAGGCATGTGAAGAACAGGGCGGTGGGACAATTCTTGTGGCGGGCGGTTCTTATCTGATGGGAACCGTGTGGATTCCATCGAATACAACGTTGTTTATTGCAGCAGATTCGGAGATTGTAGCAGCAAAAAATGTCGATAGGTTGATCGGACCGGGCAGGGAACTGTTTGAGCATGAGGATAACAAGCCGGATCATGGCGTTTTTGTCCGAATTCGTAATGCGCAGAATGTTCGGGTCACCGGTGGCGGCAGAATCAGTGGGAACGGAGAGTGGTTTGTGCATGAGCCGAGAGAGTTGCCGAGTCTGACTCCTTTTGCTGTGACTGCACTACCAAGACGCGATCAGAAAAAGGAGATTAATACAGTTCCTGGGACAATAAGATATTTTTATCGTCAGAGGATTCGTTATTCAGAGGATAAGTATAAGGAAGGCAAAGAAAATCTTCGCCGCCCGGCCTGCCTTGTATGGGTAAAGGAAAGCCGGAATATTGTATTTGACAATATTATTTTACACGATTCCATGGCATGGACATTGAATTTGGACTGTAGCAGTGACATCGTGATAAAGAACATGGTTATTGATGATAACCGTCATGTGGCGAACACCGATGGCATTGATGTTACAGGAAGTAGCAATGTGTCCATAGAACATTGCCTCGTTTCCTGTGCCGATGATGGAATTGTGCTGAAAAATCCAATGGACACAGAACGTGCCATGGAACATATCAGAGTGAAGGATTGTGCTGTAATTACTGTAATGAATGCATTTAAAATCGGGACGGAGACGGGAAATGATATTTCAGATGTTCTCGTGGAAGACTGTCATTTCTGTATGCCGGATATTTATCCGGGGTCGGTATCCGGTATTTCGATTGAGTCCTGTGACGGAACGAATGTCAAGGATGTAATCGTGAGAAATATTACGATGGACAAGATTGTCTGTCCTCTTTATATCTGTCTGAATAAGAGAAACCGATATAAAGATCCGTATACAGACGAAGTTGGAGCAAACAGGTTCTGGGGCGGCAGCATCAGCAATATCACGATAGAGAATATTAAAGCAGTTGATGCCGAAGTGCCGAGTATCATTACCGGTTATGAAGCAGAGAAAAATGATGGCACGAAGGTACGCAGGGCGGTAACAAACGTGATAGTGCGTGATTTTAACGTAGCATATCGTGACAATCAGGAGGTTGTGGCGGTGCCTGAAACATTTGATGAATTTTTGCATGACTATCCGGAAAGCAATGCCCATGGCGATGTGGATGCATACGGAATCTGGGCAAGACATGTGGACGGACTTGCATTGGAACGGATTCATGTAGAGCCAAGAAGCTGTAATACAAGAGAAAAAATAAAATATTATGATGTGCAATAATGACAAGGAGGTAGACAGATGAAAATTACGTTTATGGGAGCAGGAAGCACCGTGTTCGCACGGAATGTGATTGGAGATTGCATGTGCTCTGAAGCCTTGAGAGACAGCGTTTTTGCTTTGTATGACATTGACGGGGAGCGGTTGCAAGAGAGCAAGGTGATTTTAGAGGCTATACGCCAGACAAAAGGTGGATATGGAAAAATAGAATGCTATCTCGGGGTGGAAAATCGCAAAGATGCGTTAAGAAATGCGAATTTTGTTATTAACGCTATTCAGGTAGGATTATATGATCCATGTACCATCATTGACTTTGAAGTGCCGAAGAAATATGGTCTGAGACAGACAATTGCAGATACGTTAGGGATTGGCGGAATCATGCGCGCATTGCGTACGATACCGGTTATGGCTGACTTTGCAAGGGACATGGAAGAAGTGTGTCCGGATGCGCTTTTCCTCAATTATACAAATCCTATGGCGATGCTTTCCGGGTACATGCAAAGATATACCGGGATTAAAACAGTGGGACTTTGTCACAGTGTTCAGGTTTGTTCTTCGGGATTGTTAAAGGACTTAGGGATGGAGGACAAGTTGGAAGGTCGCAAGGAGTTAATTGCCGGAATCAATCATATGGCATGGCTGTTGGAAATAAAGGATAAGAACGGAGTTGACCTTTATCCGGAGATAAAAGCGCGTGTGGCTGAAAAAATGGCAGCCCCGGATTTTAAAAATAAGGTACGTCTCGATTATATCAATCATTTTGGTTATTATTGCACGGAGTCCAGTGAACATAATGCAGAGTATAATATGTTTTATATCAAGAGCAAATATCCGGAACTCATAGAACGCTATAACATTCCTCTTGATGAGTATCCTCGTCGCTGTGTGGACCAGATTGCAAGATGGAAGAAAGAGTATACGGAAATGCTGGAAAACGGAGTAAAGAATCACGAACGTTCCAAAGAATATGCTTCCAGAATCATGGAAGCGTGTGTAACAGGCGTCCCATACGAGATAGGGGGTAATGTATTAAATACCGGACATCTGATTTCAAATCTTCCGGAAGAAGCCTGTGTTGAAGTGCCTTGCCTGGTGAATGGATATGGAATACATCCATGCCATGTGGGGGCTCTTCCGGTGCAGTGTGCAGCCATGAATATGACGAATATTAACGTGCAACTGCTGACAATAGAGGCAGCGCGTACTCGAAAGAAAGAGCATATTTATCAGGCTGCAATGTTAGATCCGCACACGGGAAGCGAATTGGATATTGATACCATCAAGGCTATGGTAGATGACTTGATTGAAGCACATGGCGACTATCTGCCAAAGTATCATTAAATCTCGTCAAACCAGATCTCTAAGTTATTGCTAAAAGCGACAGCAAGAGTAGCACCGAAGAGATACTCATCTTCATTATCTCCATGATAAAACATAGCATAACGATAAGGAATGCAGCCGGTATTCAGTTCCAATACGAAGCCGGCTGTAATTCTGTCTTTTGCCCATGGCTTGTTTTGTTGATTTAAATAAAGTGTGGTCAGAGATGTAAAGGTTTTAAAATCTTTTGTGGAGAGAATGTTGATTCCGTTTTCAGGAGAATTGAAAATCAAATATTCGTCCTCTCTTTTTATGACACAGACATTTTCGCCGCATTCGGTGTAGCCTTGGAATGTCCAGCGGATGAGATCATCGGATGTGCTAAAGGATACGCCGTTTTGTTTGAAAAAACAGATAAAGCGATCTGCATCCTCTAAAAGATAAGGGTCAATCATTCTTCCCATCTCTTCTTCCGGAATCTCACCTTTGACTTTTAAAAGAACAGGTTCTTCCCAGTGGATCAAATCAGTACTTTTCATGGTGAAGACTCTGGAATTTTCATTGCCGTAAATCTGACTCTCCTTACGTGGATAGGTTTGGAGGCAAAGATAATAAGCCCCCAGATGTTTTATAATATTTCCGGGAGAGGAAAAGTTTTTGTCGGTATCCTTTTCGGTAAGGATTTGGGGCTTGCTCCAGTGGAGAAAATCGTTGCTTTGACTCATGGCAACATAAAAATATTGGTTGTTTTCTTTGTTTTCCACTAATGTATAAAATAAATAGAGTGTGCCGTTTTCGTAGTAAGCGGCAGGATCACGATACGAGTATTGTCTTGTTTGTTCAAAAATTACCATGCGTATTACGGCCTTTCTTTAAGGATACTTAAATGATATCACACAAAAACACAAAGAGCAAATTCATTTGACCGCAGGACAAAAATCGTGTATGCTAGGTGTGGAAGAAAGAGAAGAAAGATACAAAGTATTTGATATATAAAATCAGAAAGGACAAAAACATGGAAATCAGTATTTTTGAAGCAGTGGGACCGATTATGGTAGGTCCATCCAGTTCCCATACCGCAGGTGCCGCGCGCCTTGGCAGAATGGCAGCGAAATTGGTGGGACAGCCATTTACTCATGTGGATTTTGGATTGCATGGTTCTTTTGCAAAAACATATCAGGGACATGGTACGGATCTCGCGCTGGTGGCAGGTGTGCTGGGGTTCCGTCAGGATGATGAAAGATTAAAGGATGCGTTTGCACTGGCAAAAGAACGTGGCATCACGTATACATTTTATGAAACGGAAATTGGTGGTGCACATGAAAACACGGTGTGCATGTCATTTTCCATGACGGACGGCTCCACGAGAGAGATTATCGGATCTTCCATCGGCGGAGGTCAGATTAAAATTTGCAGTATTGACGGATTTGCTTTGGAGATGTCGCTTAATATGACAACACTTCTTGTGATGCACAAGGATGCCAAGGGCATGATTTATAAGATTACCAGAACACTTGCGGCAAATGATATCAATATCGCTACGATGAAGTTAAACCGTCAGGAAAAGGGTGCAATGGCTTGTTGCGTGATTGAGACGGATTCGGATATTCCGGATGCGGTTGTGGAGGAGTTAAAGGGTATTGCAGAAATTCATACCGTGAAGGTGATTAACTAGGGAAGAGGATAGTTGTATGTATCATAATTTAAAAGATTTATTACAGCAAAGTAAGGATAGAGAAGTGCTGATTTCTGAAATTGTTCTGGAGAATGAAATGGAACAGTTCGGCTACAGCAGGGAAGAAGTGTATCAAAGGCTGGAAGAACGCTACGAGGTTATGGAGCGCGCAGCGGTGAAAGCACTGAATGAGAGTCTTCCGACGGCAGGGAATTTAATTACCGGAATTGCAATGCAGCAGAATACGTATACGCAGGAAGGAAAGACATTATGTGGTGATTTTATGAACACGGCAATGGCGATGGCTCTTTCCGGAAGTGAAGTGAATGCTTCCATGGGACGAATCTGTGCGGCACCGACGGCAGGTGCGTGTGGTATTGTGCCGGCGGTACTCATTTCTATTGAAAAGGCTAAGAATATCTCAAAAGAAGCCATGTTAAATGCGCTGCTTACTACCTCCGGTATCGGAACGGTCATCATGAAAAATGCAACTGTGGCAGGTGCTGAGGGCGGTTGTCAGGCAGAATGTGGTGTGGCAGCGGCAATGGCAGCAGCGGCAGGCGTAGAACTCTGCGGCGGCACACCGGAGCAGTCTGTCTGGGCGGCATGTCTTGCACTTGTGAACTGTATGGGACTTGTGTGTGACCCGATTGCAGGGCTGGTTCAGGTGCCATGCGCACAGAGAAACGCATCCCAGACAGTGAATGCGCTTACCTGTATTGACCTTGCACTTGCAGGCATGACGCTTCCGGTAACACCGGATGAAGTCATTGAGTCGATGTACAAGGTTGGCAGAATGCTGCCACCACAGCTTCGTGAAACCGCACAGGGCGGTATCGCGGCAACGCAGAGTGCGCAGGAAATTACAAAGAAGATTTTTTCGTAGGGGAATGTCAAGAGATTTTAGGATGATATTGTATCTGTGGGGCATATACAGAAAAAATGTTTTCCTATGCCCCGAGGAGTTATATTTTTTGAGGAAAAATAAAGGAAATGGGGCATAGGAGAGAAGAAAGCTCTACAAATGCCCCGTTTTTTTGCGTTTGTGGGAATTTGCGGAAATTTGAGGGGTATAGGACGGTAAAAAAATTCTATATGCCCCAGAGTGGTTTGAAACGTATTAAGGTTTAAAGGAGTGCACAATCTTCCAAGTAATAAAAAATCGCACAACCAGCTTACACTGGTTGTGCGATAGTCTTTGTAGTAATTAACAATCTTCAAAATGAAATTTTACTCTTCGTTAGCGATTTCTTCGGCAACTTCTTCTGTATTTTCTTCAGCCTCTTTTACAACAACTTCTTCCTCTTCCTCATCAAGGTCTACGGCCGGAGCGTCTTCTGTAATATTGATAGAAACATACTCACGGTTCTCTTCGGAAGCGTCAGCATCATCTTCTTCAAAGCAATCTTCGAAATCATCGTCATCTTCATCATCTGCAATTACGTTCTTATATACGCAGTAAGCACCGAAAGCAACAGCAGCAACGGAAGCGGCACCGCATAAGAATTTAAAAAATTTCTTCATCTTAACCTATTCCTCCTATACAAATTGAATGAGTAGTCAAGGCTAAAAAAGCCTTATCAAAATAAATCTGCATATAGTATATCACAAAGTAAAAAAAATAACAATATCCATTCCAAAACATGGAACAGGGCAAAAGGAAATGGGAGAAGGAGTCATCTTAGAAAACCTTTCGATGTTCTAAAATAACTCCTCCAGGAGAATAACAAATATAGGATAATTAGCAGTAATTAAAACTCTGCAAGGATTTCAGCTAACTTTACCGGACGACCTTCGTCTAAGGACTTCTTAGCTGCCTTTGCAATGAGTACCGGCTGCAGACCGTCGTTGATATCAACCGGAACAGCAGTGTCGTTTAAGCAGGCCTGAACGAATAAGGAAACTTCTTTAGAGAAGGATGCCATATAACGCTCTAAGAAGAAGTACAGTGGCTTTTCGCCTGTCACGCCTGCATTTGTGCTGATGACTGCAGTGGAACCTGCATCGTTTGTAACAGCAACCTGGCCCTTGGAGCCGAATACTTCTGCTCTCTGGTCGTAGCCGTAATCAGCCTTACGGGAATTATCGATAACGGCAAGTGCACCGTTCTTTAACTTCATAGTAATGATAGCGGTATCGATGTCGCCTTCGTCCTTAATTGCAGGATTTACAAGGCAGGTACCGTTTGCGTAGATTTCTTCCACATCGCTGCCGGAGAGGTAACGTACCATATCAAAATCATGGATGGTCATGTCAAGGAACATACCGCCGGAAACTCTTACGTATTCTAATGGCGGAGCATCCGGGTCACGGGAGGTAATCTTTACGATATGTACATCGCCGATCTTTCCGTCAGCTACTGCGGCACGTACTGCCTCAAAGTTGTGGTCAAATCTGCGGTTGAAACCAACCTGATATTTTACATTGGAGCCCTTTAAGGTTTCCATAACTTCCTTAATCTTAGCAAGATCCTGGGAAATTGGCTTTTCACAGAAGACATGCTTGCCTGCCTTGATTGCTTCAATAGAGATGTCAGCGTGTGTATCTGTGGAAGAACAGATGAGCACAGCATCAATGGCAGGGTTATTTAAAATGTCGTGATAATCCTTAGAAATAGCAGGAATACCAAGGTTTTCAGCCCATGCCTTTGTTTCGTCATTCATAAAAGGATCTGCGATAGCTGCAACAACAGCATCCTTTACATGGTAAGTAATACTCTCGCTGTGCACTTTGCCGATACGGCCGGCACCAATAATACCAATCTGTAACATAAAAAAATCCTTCTTTCTTACGGAGATATCAACTTTTTGTTAAGTTTGAGTATATTATAACACAAAATTATAGCAAGTCAATCAAAAAAACTTGAAAAATTTGTGTAAAAAGCATTGAAATTGCTAATTTTTATGGTAGAATGATGATATTGACTAATGGAAATGAACAAAAAATCTAAAAATCATATAAAAGAGAGGGAAAACTACTATGGGCATGAAATCATTTCGTCTGCGCAGGATGGAGCAGTATGTGTTGGAAAAGGAAACCGTATCTATGGAAGAGCTTTGTACGGAATTTGGTATTTCCATGAACACAGCAAGACTTGATGTGGCACAGCTTGTGAACAAAGGTTCTATTAAAAAGGTATACGGAGGCGTGACAAGCAACCGTCAGAACAGCCTGGTTCCTTTTGAAGAAAGAAAGATGAAAAACAACGACAGAAAGCGTTCTATCTGTCGCGTTGCAGCAAAGCTGGTAGAGGACGGGGATATTATTTATATTGACTCCGGAACAACGGCAATGTATCTGGTGGATTTCCTAGAAAACCGCAAAAACATTACGATTTTGACACATAATTTAAATGCGATTATGAGGGCATTACCATATCCTGACATGCAGATTATCTGTCTGCCGGGTACCTTGGAGAGAAAGACCAATTCCTTTGTGTCAGCAGAGACCGGACGCGTGTTGGAGCGTTACAATATTCAGAAGGCATTCCTTGCTGCTGCCGGCGTGACGGCAAACGGAGATGTGACGAATTCCTCTCCGATGGAATTTGAAGTAAAACGTGCTGCACTGGAAAATTCCGCACATGTATATTTATTGGTAGATTCCAGTAAATATGGAAGAAGCTCGCTGCTTACCTATGCGGGCATTACGGATATGGAAAAGGTAATTGTGGATGATGAGGCGGATAAGGCATTTGTGGAACTTTGTGCACAAAATAATGTAGAGTTACAGCTTGTAAAGGTTGAGATGGAATAGTCACGTTCTTTTGATTGACTTTTTGTGTGAAAAGTGGTAACTTTTATGTTAAGTTAACAAAAAGTTAATAAGAAACACGAAAAGGAGGGAAGAACTTTGGCATTAGTACCAATGAAAGAACTTTTGCTGGATGCGGAAAAAGGCAATTACGGCGTCGGAGCATTCAGTGTAGCAAATATGGAAATGATTCTGGGGGCTGTAAAAGCAGCGGAAGAACTGAAGTCACCATTGATTCTTCAGGTGGCACAGGTGAGGCTGCCGTATTCTCCGCTCAATGTAATTGCACCGCTGATGATTGCGGCAGCGAAAAATGCGAGTGTACCGGTGGCAGTGCATTTAGACCACGGTAAGACGCTGGATTGTATCGAAGAGGCATTGGAGCTTGGGTTTACTTCGGTTATGATAGACGCTTCCGATAAGCCGATTGACGAAAATGTGCGCCTGACAAAGCAGGTAAAGGAGATGGCAGACCGCTATGGTGCCACGGTAGAGGCAGAGGTCGGGCAGATTGGTGTGTCAGAGGACGGAACCAAGGAAGGCGAACGGATTTATTCGGACCCGAAGGAGGTAAAGAGACTCAAAGAGGAAACCGGCGTGGATGCGATTGCTCTTTCCATAGGAAATGCACACGGGCTTTATAAGGATGAGCCGAAACTGAATTTTGAGGTTTTGAAAAAATCCAGAGAGTTGACGGGAATGCCGTTGGTATTACATGGCGGTACGGGAATCAGTGAGGAGGATTTTAAAAGGTGCATTCAGGGCGGCATCCGCAAGATTAACGTAGCAACCGGAACTTTTATGGCAGTGGAGCAGGCAGCAAGGGAATATGCAGCGGAGGATAAGCACGATTATTTCCGTCTGAGTGCACATATGGCAGAGCTTGCGTATGAAAATGTAAAGAAACATATCCGGATTTTCGGTTCGGAAGGAAAGGCAGAATAGTATGGGATATTTAGCATTAGATGAAACAAGAGAATTTGATATTGTGCTTTTGGGACGTGCGGCAATCGATTTAAATCCGGTGGATTATTACAAGCCGCTCGATGAGAGTACGACTTTTAAGAAATATCTCGGAGGTTCCCCTGCAAACATTGCAGTCGGTATGGCAAGACTTGGGAAGAAGGTTGGTTTTATCGGAAAGGTTTCCGATGACCAGTTTGGTACCTTTATTGAGAACCGCTTCAAGCAGGAAGGCATTGACACTACACATGTGACAAGAGCAAAGAATGGCGAGAAGTTAGGACTTACCTTTACGGAGATTAAGAGTGAGACGGAAAGCAGTATCTTAATGTACCGTGAAGGAGTTGCGGATTTGCAGTTGTCCGTAGAGGATATTTCCGAAGATTACATAAAGAGCAGCAAGGCACTCCTCATTTCCGGTACGGCTCTGGCACAGAGTCCGTCCAGGGAAGCAGCACTGAAGGCACTTGCATTTGCAAAGAGAAATGATACAAAGGTAATCTTTGATATCGATTACCGTCCATATAATTGGAAGAACACAGACGAAATCTCCATCTATTATTCCATGGTAGCAAAGGAGGCCGATGTTATCCTTGGCTCCAGAGAAGAAGTGGACTTGACCGAGCGTCTGATTGAAGAGGGAAGAACGGATTTACAGTCGGCTGCGTACTGGCATGCAAGGGGCGTAAAGATTATCGTGATTAAGCACGGCAAGGAAGGCTCTACAGCGTATACCGATGATGGCAACAGCTACACGATTAAATCCTTCCCGGTAAAATTATTAAAGAGCTTTGGCGGCGGTGACGGCTATGCTTCTGCATTCCTGTTCGGATTGTTTGAAGGCTGGGAAATCATCGATGCCCTGGAGTTTGGTTCTGCATCCGCGGCAATGCTGGTTGCCAGTCATGCATGTTCTGAGGATATGCCGGATGCAGAAAGCGTAAAGAAGTTTATTCAGGAAGAAAAAGAGTTATACGGTGAAATGATTGCAAGAGCATAAAGGAGATAACCGTTATGATGTTTGATTATTTGGAATTTGATGAAAATGGCGTAAAAGTGGTATCCAAAATCGGCGGTGTGAATGCTGATATGATGATGGATATTTTAGTGTACCGTTTGAAAAAAGGAGAATCCGTGACGGTAACCGAAAAAAATAAGGAAGCGGCACTTCTTTTGCTGGAAGGAAAGGTAAGCTATTCCTTTGAAGGCAGAAGAGAAAGCGCAAAAAGAAAGAATGTATTTGAAGAAGCTCCGTATTGCCTGCATGTTTGTAAAGGAAAGATGGCAACCGTGGTGGCAGAAGAAGACAGTGAAGTACTGCTTCAGATGACAGAGAATGACAGAGAGTTCGATACGGTATTCTACACACCAAATGAATGTAAGATTGAGGTAATGGGTGATAAACAGTGGGAAGGCACGGCTAAGAGAGAGGTTCTTACCATCTTTGATTATCAGAATGCCCCATACTCCAACATGGTTTGCGGTGAGGTTATCACAAAGGCGGGCCGTTGGTCGAGCTACATTCCGCATTCCCATCCACAGCCGGAGGTGTATTATTACAAGTTTGAGAAGCCTCAGGGCTTTGGCGGCTGCTTTATCGGAGACAATGTATTTAAGGTAACGGATGGCAGTGCAGCAAACATTCCGGGTGGACTGACCCATCCGCAGACAGCGGCTCCGGGCTATAACATGTATTACTGCTGGATGATCCGTCATCTGGATGGAAATCCTTGGACCACCAGGGATAATGATCCGGCACATACCTGGCTGTTAGAACAGTAAGAAAGGACAGTTTGAACATGGAAAGAATCAGAATGACCGTCGGACAGGCGATTGTAAAGTTTTTGGATCATCAGTATGTTTCTTTGGACGGAACAGAAGAAAAGTTCGTAGATGGTATTTTTACTATATTCGGACACGGTATTGTACTTGGTATCGGTCAGGCGCTTGAGGAAAATCCGGGAGGCTTAAAGGTATACCAGGGAAGAAACGAGCAGGGCATGGCGCATGCGGCGGCAGGCTTTGCAAAGCAGAACAACAGAAGAAAAATTATTGCTTGTGCATCCTCCATCGGACCGGGTGCAGCCAATATGGTAACTGCAGTGGCAGATGCTACGGTAAACAATGTGCCGCTCCTTGTATTCACAGGTGATGCGTATGCAACCAGACAGCCGGACCCGGTACTGCAGCAGATTGAGCAGTTTCATGACATGTCCATCACAACCAGTGATGCGTTCCGTCCGGTTTCCCGTTACTGGGACAGAGTGACACGTCCGGAGCAGTTAATGAGTGCGCTGTTAAATGCAATGCGTGTTTTGACAGACCCATCCACCGCTGGCGGCGTGTGCATTTCCTTACCACAGGATGTACAGGGTGAGCATTTTGATTTTCCGGTGGATTTCTTTAAAAAGAGAGTACATAGAATCCTCAGAGCAGTGCCGGATATGGATGAAGTAACGGCAGTGGCAGAGGCAATGAAAAATAAGAAGAAACCGGTTGTTATCCTGGGCGGTGGCGTACGTTATTCCGAAGCAGGCGAGACCGTGGTGAATTTCTGCGAACAGTTCAACATTCCGTATTGTGAAACACAGTCCGGCAAGAGCGTGACACCGACCTCCCATCCGCTTAATATGGGTGGACTTGGAGTGACAGGAAATCTTTCTGCCAATATGATTGCGACGAAGGCAGATATGGTCATCGGTATCGGTACCAGACTCAGTGACTTCACGACAGGCTCCAAGGCACTGTTTGAAAATCCGGATGTGGAGTTTGCCATGATTAACACCTCCAGATTCCATGCACTTAAATTAGATGCATACTCGGTAGTCGGGGATGCTAAGGTATCCGTAGAGGCGTTGGCAGCAGAGCTTTCTGCAAGAGAGTATATCAGCGGCTATACCACAGAAATCAAAGAGGCAAAGGATGCATGGGAAAAGGAAATGCAGTTCTTAACTTCCACAGAATATAATGAAACCTACAAACCTCTGATTTCTGCAATGGAACCGGGCGTGCTCGAAGAGTTTGTAAAGACCACCGGTGGTGTGATTACACAGACAGCAGCACTTGGACTCATTCGGGAAAAGATTGAGAAGAATGCAATTGCAGTCGGAGCATCCGGAAGTCTCCCTGGTGATTTACAGCGTATGTGGACCACGGAAGAAAAGGATTCCTACCATATGGAATACGGTTTCTCCTGTATGGGCTACGAGATTTGTGCGGCATTCGGTGCAAAGCTTGCAAAACCGGACCAGCCGGTGTATGCAATGGTGGGTGACGGAGCGTTCATGATGATGCACTCTGAAATGGCAACCTCCTTACAGGAAGGCAAAAAGATTACTGTGCTGTTATTTGATAACTGTGGCTTTGGCTGTATCAATAACCTCCAGATGGGTAACGGTATCGGAAGCCTTGCTACCATGTTCCGTTACCGTGATGAAAGCGGTAAGCAGACGGGTGATTTAATTCACACCGATTTTGCGATGATTGCAAGAGGCTACGGTATGAAGGGTTACACGGCTACCACCATGAAGGAACTTGAAGAAGCTCTGGAAGCAGCAAAGAGCGAGACCGTTTCTACATTGATTGATATCAAGGTACTTCCAAAGACCATGACAGACGGTTACCTGTCCTGGTGGCATGTAGGTCTTGGCGACAGTGAAACAAACGAAAAGATTCACAAGAGCTATGAAAACAGAATGGAGCATCTGGCTAAGGCGCGGATGTACTAATAGAAAAGGAGAACAAAATCATGTTTAACAAGGACAAAGTAAAATTAGGAATTGCACCAATCGGCTGGACAAATGATGATATGCCGGCACTTGGCGGGGAAAATACATTTGAGCAGTGTGTCAGCGAAATGGCACTGGCAGGCTTCACAGGAAGTGAAGTGGGTAATAAATATCCAAAGGATACGACTGTATTAAAAGAAGCATTAGACCTTCGCGGTATGAGAATTGCCAGCAAGTGGTTCTCTTCCTTCCTTGCAACAAAGCCTTATGAAGAGACAGAGGCAGAGTTCTTAAAGGAGCTTGATTATTTGAGTGCCATGGGCGCAGACAGAATCAACGTTTCCGAGCAGAGCCATTCCGTACAGGGAAATGAAGACCTCTCCATTTATGACTGCAAGGTACATTTCACAGACGAAGAGTGGGATAAGATGTGTGACGGTTTAAACCGCCTTGGTAAGATTGCAAAGGACAGAGGCTTTAAGCTCTGCTTCCATCACCATATGGGCACCGGCGTACAGACCATCGAAGAGACAGAACGTCTGATGGACAATACAGATCCCGAGTTGGTTTTCCTTTGCTATGATACCGGTCACTTCACCTTCTCTGAAGAAGACCCAATGCACATCTTAAAGAAGTATCCGGAGAGAATCGGTCATGTACATTTAAAGGATGTACGTCCGGAAGTTAGAAAGCAGGCAGCAGAAGGCAAGTGGTCCTTCTTAAAGGCAGTGCGCGAAGGCGTATTTACCGTACCTGGTGACGGATGTGTGGATTTTGATTCCGTATTTCAGGCACTCGATGAAATGAATTATGAAGGATGGCTTTTGGTTGAGGCAGAACAGGACCCTGCAAAGGCAAATCCGTTTAAGTACGCAAAGATGGCAAGAGCCTATATTGCAGAAAAGACCGGCTTATAGTATAATATAGGCATAAAGGCCTAAAATACTATGAGAGAGGGTTGATGTATGAAAAAAGGGTTAAGTATTCGTGTTAAGCTGACAGTATTCTTTTTAATCCCGGTTTTATTCATCGTGGTTCTTGGTGCATCTTCTTACAGCAATGCATCGGAAGCGCTGAAGAGCAGCTATGAGGAGTCGGTGTTATCTACGATGGAGTCTGCGGATACCTACTTTGAGCTGGTGTGTTCCATTGCAAAAGCGAAGGTGTCCCAGATTATGGGCGAGGCAACGTTAAAGTCCTACTATGGCGGTGCGTATGAGTCAGGAAGCGATGAGGAAAAGGCAGCCCGGGCAGAAATTTCATCTGCGCTGAAAAAGAGCGTGGCTTCGGATAATATTGTCGGTGACTTGTCGGTGCTTTCCTATAGCGGACAGGCACTGTCATCGAACGGAAACTATTTCATCCTGATGACGACAGCAGGTGCCGAGTATGATAAAACGACAGAAAAAGCATTTCTTGACAGTAAAGGCTTGGAAAGCGGCTGGGTCGGAACTCATTCCTTTATTGACAGCAAAGAAATGTCAAAGAACGATTACTGTATTACATACGTAGAACCATTTTACAGTGCACTTTCTGAGAAATTGGGTTACATTTCCGTAGATGTTCGTCTGGATGCGGCGATAGATGTTCTTTCCACAGTTGACCTTGGCGAAGGCAGTGTGGTTGCATTCGTAACGATGGATGGCGTTGAGACGACAAAAGACGGCGTGCTCCGTGACGGAACTGTCCTGTTCTACAACACCGACTTTTATCAGAAGGCTCTGGCTTCAGAGACGGAAATCGGAACAGAGACAGGTACAGAGCAGGGCATGGAATATTTATATATTTACAGTAAAATCAGTGATACCGGAGCAATGCTTCTGGGCAAAATTCCGGTGAGCACCATTCAGGGAGCGGCCGCAGACATCAGTACAGCAACATTTGTGATGGTGCTGATTGCCGGCATTGTTTCTCTTGGACTGGGATTGTTTGTATCCATGGGATATTCCGGTATTATCCGTAAGACGGCAAATGCACTGGAGCAGGCAGCAGAGGGCAACTTAAATGTCAGAATTCATTCGGGGCGTAAGGATGAGTTCGGTATGGTAGCAAATGCGGCGGATAAGATGATGCATAACACAAAGAAGCTGATTCATCACGCTAATGCTACGACGGATGCACTGAATGCATCGGCCGAGGAGCTGAATATAGCTTCTGAGAATCTGATGGGAGCCTCCGGACAGATTGCAGCTTCCCTGGAAGAAATCAGACGAGGCATTGTACTTCAGGCAGAGGATTCGACGGAGTGTCTGGAGAATGCAGAAAAGCTGGCCGAACGCATTCAGACAGTACGCGAGAATGTGCAGGCAGTCGAAGGCATGGCAGAGGGAGCAAAGACTTCCGCCCACGAGGGTATGGATGCCATGGAAAACTTAAAGAAACGTGCGGAAGAAACTACAAGGATTACGAAGCAGATTATTCTGGATATTGAAGAATTGTCGGAAGAGACCAAGAAGATTCAGAGTATCGTTGTGGCAATTGATGATATTGCAAGCCAGACCAATCTTTTATCCCTGAACGCTTCCATTGAGGCGGCAAGGGCCGGAGAGGCAGGCAGAGGCTTTGCAGTGGTTGCGGAAGAAATCAGAAAGCTTGCGGAGCAGTCGGCAGAAGAAGCCGGAGCGATTGGAAGAATCATTGCCTCCATTACAGCAAAGACTGAGGGAACCGTGCAGAATGTAAGAACTGCAGACGAGGTAGTGACGCAGCAGGGCAACGCAGTGGTTGAGACCATGTCTGAGTTTGAAAAAATCGGTGGCAATGTGGAAGAAATTGCAGAACGCATGGTAAACATCCGTGAATATGTCACAGAGATGGAAGAAGCGGAAAAGCATACGCTTTCAGCCATTGAAAGTATTTCTGCGGTAGCAGAAGAAACTTCGGCGGCTTCGGAAGATGTAGAGCGCATGAGCAACACATCAAAGACTTCGGCAGAGGAATTAAATACCGTTGTACTTTCCTTAAAGAAAGAGGCAAAGGCACTGGCAGAGGAGCTCGGTGCGTTTACAATCGAATAAGAAAAAACAGGGACCACGGAACAATCCGTGGTCCTTTTTACTCGACCGGCTTTGCGAACGGTGCACTTTTAAATTTACTCGGCGATACGCCACATACTTTATTAAATACGCGGTTAAACTGCGAAAAACTGTTAAAGCCGCATTCTTCTGCAATTTCTGTGATTTTTTTATCGCTCGAAAGTAACATCTGCTGCGCATTCCGGATTCGGGTCATCTGGATATAATTTGTAATTGTAAAGCCGGTCACTGCCTTGAACTGGTGTGACAGGTAGTATGTGCTGATGAAGAACTGCTTTGATAATTCCTCCAGTGACAAATCCTCGGCAAAGTGCGCATGAATATATGAAGTGATGGCATAAATTTTTGAGGTTAAGCTGTCTTCGTTTCTGTTGTTATAGATATTTTTGTTGCGATAGTGATACAGGCAGGATAAAAATTGTATCAGTTCCGAATGCAGCTGCAGGTTCATGATATCAGAGGAACTTTTGCAGATTCGGAAAATGTTATTTAAATGGGAAGCAAGCTGCTCCTGAATCTCGCGTTCAAATCGGTATACCGGTGTTTCATCATAAAAGACGGATAGGATTTTCTTGAAATCACCATGCAGGGAGACATGGTCGATAATCGGCATGGCAAAGTCAATAATCAGACGCTTTACGGCAGGGCCATCCGGATATTCTGATTTGTGAAGGATACCGGGAGGGAGCAGGGTGATGTCAAAATTCTTTAAGTGAAACATATTACCTTCGACCAGGTGGTTTGCTTCCTTATCTAAAAGAATATGAATTTCATAAAACCGGTGGAAGTGCTGGAATTCCATGTTGATGTCGGCAGAACGGTCATCGTAGTCAAACAGGAAATAGGTGCTGTGGTGAGGCCTGCCAAGCTCAGTAACAAATGCTTTTTCGTATAAAACCAAATTATCCAGTAACATAAGTTCTCCTTTTTTGCTTTCTGAAAGTGCTTACAACTTAATCAAAAACTGAAATAATTGCACAATTTGTATCGTTTTTTGTTGAAAAAGTTAAGCCGAATGTGCAATTTTAACAAAGCAAAGCGTTAAAACGATGTTGCTTTTGACACATTTATACCACAAAAAAGCAAAAAATGCAATGTTTTTATGGAAAGTACGCAAATAATGCGTTGCATGGATACAAGGCATTTGTTACAATGAGTGTACAAAAAATGAAGAGAAAAAAAGTGAAATTGCACAAAAACCTAACAAAAATTTACTAGGTTAAAGTGCAGAAGGGGAACAAGGAACATGAAGGCACAGATTGAAAAAAAGCTGGATTTACTGTTCGAAAGCTTCCAAAAGGTTCTGTATGAAGAAGATGACGGCTTCTTAAAGGGCATGCAGACCAGAAACCTTGCCGGCGATGACATCAACAAGTACCGCTTTTGGGAGTGGACACAGGGTGTTGGCCTTTATGGTATGTGGAAGATGTTTGAGAGGACAAAAGATCAGAAATATCTGGAGATCCTCTTGAAATATTATGAGAGACAGTTAGGAATCGGTCTTCCTGCAAAGAATGTCAATACGACAGCACCGATGTTGACGCTCGCTTTTGTGTATGAGTATACTAAGAACGAGACATACGGTGAGCTTTGTAAGGAATGGGCACAGTGGCTGATGACAGACCTGCCAAAGACAAAAGAAGGCGGCTTTCAGCATCTGACCTCCGACACATTAAACGATCAGGAATTATGGGATGATACTTTATTTATGTCCGTATTATTCCTCGCAAAATGTGGAGTGATTTTTGGTAATAAGGAGTGGGTAGAAGAAGCAAAATACCAGTTCCTTTTACATATTAAGTATTTGTCCGACAAAAAGACGGGACTTTGGTTTCATGGTTGGACCTTTAATGGAAACCACAACTTCGTAGAAGCGTTGTGGGGACGCGGTAACAGCTGGGCGACAGCGGCAATTCCTGAGCTGCTTGGAATTATCGAGGTAGAACCGGCGGTACGCAGATTCCTGATAGAGGCCTTACGCAATCAGGTGGAAAGCCTGAAACGCTTCCAGGATTCATCCGGAATGTGGCACACACTGATTGATGACCCGACGTCTTATGTAGAGACAAGTGCAACCTGTGGATTCTCTTACGGAATCCTAAAAGCAGTACACGACGGACTGATTGCAAAGGAATACGAGGAGCTTGCGATAAAGGCACTCACACCGGTGCTTGCAAACATCAGTGATGACGGTATTGTAAACCAGGTATCCTACGGCACCGCAATGGGCCGTGAAACAAAGCAGTTTTACAAAGAAATAGAGATAAAATCGATGCCTTACGGACAGGCGATGGCGATTTTATTTTTATTAGAGATTTATTAAGGAGGATGTATTTATGAAGAAAAGATTACTCGCACTTTTAGTGGCAAGTACAATGGTTCTTTCCCTTTGTGCTTGTGGCGGCGGAAATGACACAACAGATCCGACCCCAACACCAACAACAGCAGCACAGCCTACAGAGGCTCCTGCTGATCCAACACCTACACCAACACCGGTTCCTGTAGAAGAGATGACATTCACAGGTTCCCCAACACTTACAGGTGATGCAGCAGACAGACTTCCTGTAAAGGAAGATGTATTTGTATCTCAGGTTGACGCTACAGGTGCTACACTTGAAATCGGTACATACGGCGGCACAATCAATCTGATTGGCGGCGGCGGTTCCTGGGATTTATCCAGACCGGTACTTGAAAGTATCATCCGTTACAACACAGATGGTTCTTATGTTCCAAACGTAATCAAGGGCTATGAATACAACGAAGATTACACAGTATGGACATTCTATTTAAGAGAAGGCATGAAGTGGTCCGATGGTGATGACTTCAATGCAGATGATATCACATTCTGGTATTATATGTGCCATATCAACAACTACGATACAAAGTCCAGCTGGACAGCATTAAAGGATGGCGACGGCTTTGCTAAGTTAACAAAGGTGGATGATTACACAGTAACATGGACATTCTCCAGTTCCAAGTTCCCTGCTGACTTCATCGAAAACGGTGATTTCAAGTGGTGCTGGGCTCCATCCCACTGGTTAAAGGATCTCATTCCTGCTTCCTACTATGTAGAGAATGAGTATTGGGCAAATACAGGTCTTTCTGATGAAGATGTATTAAGGAATGCACAGGCTAAGGGCGTTGACAAGGCTACTGTAAAGGATCTTGGTAAGGAACTTACTTACTACTTCTGGAACGTGGGCGGTATGCCAACTGTTAACTCCTTCGTATTAAGAGAAGGCAACTCCAGAAACGATACAGTATGTACTATGGATCGTAATGCATACTACTGGAAGGTTGACGCTGAAGGTCAGCAGCTTCCATACTGCGACGCTATCGTATTCACAAAGACTTCCGCTGACGGTCAGGATCAGTTAATGTTCCGTTCCGGCGAAATCGATATTATCGGTGTAGCAATGCAGGATATCGCTTCCATCCTTGCTGATATGGGCGATGCAGCTTCCCTTCGCACTTTTGCAGGCGTTGACTGGGGTAGTGTAAAGGTAACATTCAACTACACACATACAGATGCAAACTATGCAACCCTTTTCAATAACGTTAAGTTCCGTCAGGCTATCTCCATTGCAGTAAACCGTGAGCAGGTTTCTGAATTACTTTCCGATGGTTTCCTTGAGCCAGGTCAGTGTTCTCCATCCGAAGGTAATTTCGGTTATGACGCTGAGTGGGAAGCAAAGTGGACAGAGTATGACGTAGCAGCAGCTAAGAAGTTATTAGAAGAGTGCGGTCTTGTAATGGGTAGCGACGGCTATTGGAATTTTGCAGACGGTTCCGACTTCTTACTTACTTTCTATAGCTATCTGGATTCCGGCGCAGCAAGCGAATATCCGGTACTTGAACAGTACTACAATGCAGTTGGTATTAAGACAGCATGGAAGGAATTCGAAGTAGCAGCATTTGATATGGAAATTGACAACAATACTTGGACAGCAGTATTAGATCCACATACCTCCATCGGTGGTCTTTCCATGAGAGACCGTGTAGCTCCGTTTGTTCCTGTACAGCAGGCAGCTGAGTGGTACGGTGAGTTCGGTACATGGGTTGGCACAAATGGTGAAAACGGTGTGGAACCTACCGGCGATATGGCTAAGTTAGTTGAAATCTGGCAGAAGTGGGAGGCTACTCCAAACACAGAAGAAAGAGATGCATACAACTTAGAAATTTATGAGATTCACAAAGAAAATCTTTGGACAATCGCTTACTTAAAGGGTCAGGGTTCCTATAACTTAATTAGTTCCAAGCTTAAGAACTATCCGGACAACCTTGTAAGTGCTGACTTATATCAGTATGCAAATATTGTTCATTACGAGAACTTATTCAAGGCTGAGTAATACTTGACAGACTAGTTTATACATGAGTAGTTTTTCGGAGGCGGGGAAGCCAGTTTCCACGCCTCCGATTCTTTTAGAGAGGGACTTTAAATGGATGATAAGACGTTAACCCTGAAGAAAAACTTTTTTCATAGAGTGAAAGAGTTTTTCAAAAAAGATTTGGTACAGTACATTGTAAAGCGTGTGCTGATGTTTATACCGACGCTGTTTTTGATTTCGATTCTGGCGTTCTTTGTTATTCAGCTGCCGGAAACGGACTATGTAGACAGAGAAATTTCAAAGCTTGCCATGGAAGGTGAGTTTTTAAGTCAGGCAGAGGCTGACGCGCTTCGTGCGGAGTATGGCCTTGATTTGCCGATACATGAGAGATATTTAAAATGGATTTCCGGTATTATCTGGACTCCGACCGATTCTTCGTATTACAGACTCTATGAGTCACATCATGACTGGAAGTATTCGTTTGCCTATGGTAAGAATGTCTGGGACGTAATTGACGATCGTTTGGGACTTACCGTATTGGTAACCGCGATGATTATGATTTTCCAGTATGCGGTATCTCTTCCGATTGCAGTGTATGCTTCGACACACCAGTACTCCGTCGGAGACTATATTTCTTCTTTTATCGGATTTGTCGGGGCGGCGATACCAAACTTTATTTTGGCCTTTATGCTGATGTATTGGTCGTATAAGATAACCGGCAATGCAAACGTCGGCTTGGATTTTAGCGGGTTCTTCCCGTTCTTAAAGAGTATGATTATTCCGTTCCTTGTTATCGGAACCTCCGGTACCTGCGGCATCATCCGTTCGGTACGTGCACAGATGCTTGACGAGGTCGGCAGACAGTATACACTGACAGCCAGAGCAAAGGGTGTTCCGGAGAGAACGATTGTCATGAAGTACTGCTTCAGAGCAGCAATTAACCCAACCGTATCCGGCCTTGGCGGTGTGCTTTCGAGCCTCTTCTCCGGTTCTACGGTAACAGCGATGGTACTTATGATTGATATTCAGGGACCGGAGCTTTTAAAAGCACTTCAGACACAGGATTTGTATCTTGCCGGTGGTATTGTTATGACGCAGGCGATTCTGGTAGTTATCGGTATCCTGTTCTCTGATATTGCATTGGCATTTTTGGATCCTAGAATCCGTTATTCGGGAGGTGGGAGATAATGAGCTTTTTTAAGAAAAATAGCAGGAAAAAAGTGAAATCTCAGGACGACTATTATCTGGCTTCCCAGTGGACTTTGATGGGCAGAAAGTTAAAAAAGCATAAGCTTGCACGGATTTCCATGATTATTCTTGGCATTCTGTATTTTGGTGCTTTGTTTGGAAACTTTCTTGCACCTTACGGTCTGGATGAATTTGATGGTCTGTACCGTAACAGTGGTGCCACAAAGATTCACTTTATGTATGAAGGCGAATTTGTAGGTCCTTACGTATATAAATTAGAAAAGACAATTGACAGAACAAACTTCTCTGTAACCATTACAGAAGATACTTCGGAATATTATCCGATTAAGTTTTTCGTACATGGTACAGAGTACAAATTTTTAGGGCTGATTCCATGTGATTTGCATCTGTTTGGTGTAGGAGAGGGAAGTAATGGAGGCACAGGAGCAAAGATTATGCTGTTTGGTGCGGATTCTCTGGGAAGAGATTTGTTCTCAAGAGTGCTCTATGGCAGTCAGGTATCTCTTACGATTCCGTTTGCCAGTGCGATTATCAGTTTCTTCCTTGGAATTACCATTGGTTCGCTGTCCGGTTATTTTGGCGGAATGTTTGATATTATTGTACAGCGTATTATCGAGGTAATCGGTGCAGTGCCGCAGATTCCTCTTTGGATGGCACTCTCGACTGCGATTCCGGCCGGTGTTTCAACAGTTAAGATGTATTTTTACATGACCTTAATCCTTTCCTTTATTAACTGGACCGGTATGGCGAGAGTTGTTCGTGGTAAGATGCTGTCCTTAAAGAATGAGGATTATGTTATGGCAGCCAGACTTTCCGGTGTTTCGACCTGGAACATTATCTGGAAGCACTTAGTACCCGGTTTCATGAGTTACCTGATTGTATCCATGACACTTGGTATTCCGGGCTCCATCGTAGGTGAGACTTCCATGTCTTATCTTGGACTTGGTATTAAGTCTCCGGCAACCAGCTGGGGCGTACTTTTACAGGAAGCAAGTGCAGTTACGGAAATTGCAAGCCATCCGCATAAGCTGATTCCGATTATTTTCGTAACCATTACGGTTCTTGCGTTCAACTTCCTGGGCGACGGTTTAAGAGACGCAGCTGACCCATATAAGTAAAAACAAGGAGGTATAGAAAATGAAAAAAGATAATATTCTTGAAGTAAAAGACCTCCATGTGGACATTCATATGGCAGAGGGTCTGTTAACAGCCGTGCGTGGTGTGAATTTTGAAATGAAAAAGGGTGAAACTTTAGGTCTGGTAGGTGAGTCCGGTTGCGGTAAGTCCTTAACCTGTAAGGCTATCCTTGGTATTAATGAAAAGAAGTGTGTCTCCAGCGGTGAGATTTTATTTGATTCGGAGCAGCACGGAGAAGTAGAACTGATTTCCCTTGCGAATCAGAAGAAGAACGATAAAATCCGCTCCATCCGCGGTAAGGAAATTTCGATGATTTTCCAGGAGCCGATGGTTGCCTTTTCTCCAATGTATACGATTGGTAATCAGATTAATGAAGCAACCAGACTTCATATCACAAAGGATAAAAAGAAATCCAAGGAGATTTCCATGGAGGTAATGCGTAAGGTTGGTATTGCCAATGTAGAAAAGCGTTACAACCAGTATCCGCACGAGTTCTCCGGCGGTATGTTACAGCGTGCCCTCATTGCGATGGCACTCGTATGTAATCCAAAGTTACTGATTGCCGATGAACCGACAACAGCACTGGACGTTACGATTCAGGCACAGATTCTGGAACTCATGAAGGAGCTTCAGAAGGATTATAATACAGCAATTCTTTTCATCACACATGACCTTGGTGTAGTAGCCAAGATGTGTGACAGAGTGGCAGTTATGTACCTTGGTAAGATTGTGGAAAGTGCAGATTCTACAGAGATTTATGCAAATCCGCAGCATCCATATACCAGAGGTCTGATTGGTTCCGTTCATAAGATCGGTTCTAAGAAGGAAGACAGACTGTTCTCTATCGAGGGTACTGTGCCTCTTGCCATGAACCTGCCGGTAGCCTGCGGCTTCTATGACAGATGCGATGCACGTATCGAAGGCCTTTGCAACAAGGCAGAGCCGGAACTGGTAGAAGTGGCTCCGGGACACAAGATTGCCTGCTTTAATTGCCCTCATGAGGCTTGTAAGGCACAGAGGGAAAGAGTAGAAGCACAGCTTCAGGAAAAGGAGGCTGGAAGCAATGAATAAAGAGAATATTTTGGAGGTAAAAAATCTCCATAAGAGATTTACATCAAAGGGTATTACAGTAAAGGCGGTAACCGATGTAAGTTTCTCCGTAAAACCGGGTGAGACGATTGGTATCGTAGGGGAATCCGGTTGTGGTAAGACAACACTGGGACGTTGTATCGTTCGTGCGTACAGTGCCTCTGAGGGTGAAGTGTTCTATCGCACCAGAGCAGGAGAAGAGGTTGACTTTTTGAAGGTCGATAAGAAGAAAATGAAGGAAATCCGTAAGGAAATCCAGATGATTTTCCAGGATCCGTATTCTTCCCTTGACCCTAGAATGACGGTACTTGATATTATTAAGGAGCCGTTAAAGGCAAACTTCCCGAAGATGCCGAAGGATGAGATGGACCGTCGTGCCAAGGAGATGGCAGAGAAGGTAGGCTTAAATCCTACGTACTTAATGCGTTATCCACATGCGTTCTCCGGTGGTCAGAGACAGCGTATCGGTATTGCACGGGCTCTTGTAATTGAGCCACAGATTATTGTCTGTGACGAAGCAGTATCTGCGCTTGACGTATCCATCCAGGCACAGGTAATCAACTTACTTCGTGATTTACAGAAGGAACTGAATTTAACCTATTTATTTATCAGCCATGACTTATCGGTAGTAGAACACATTTCCGATAAGGTAGGTGTGATGTATCTTGGACGAATGGTAGAGTTTGGTGATACAGAAGCAATGTTTGAAAAGCCGATGCATCCATATACGGAAGCGCTGCTTTCTGCTGTACCGGTAGCGGATCCTACGATTCAGATTGATCGTATTCCGTTAAAGGGAGAAATTCCAAACCCGGCTAATCCGCCAAGTGGATGTTATTTCCATGAAAGATGTCATTACTGCACAGAAAAGTGCGTAAATGAAGTACCGGAGCTGAAAGAGATGCCGGATGGCAGACTTTGTGCCTGCCACAGAGCAGAGGAACTCTCTTTGCGCGGATTCACTTATGCAGCAGAGGCAAAGAAAGAGCAGTAAGCAGATACCTCGGAAGCGCACCCGGCATGGTAAAATATAAGAAAAAAGAAGAGGGGTTGGTTTTGTGATGCAATGGTATGAAACAGTGAATGCGTATTTAGGGGAAATCAATGCGCTGTCGACATTTGTACGGTTGGCCCTTGCCCTGATTTGTGGTGGTGTCCTCGGTATGGAACGAGGAAAGAAAAACCGCCCGGCAGGATTCAGAACTTATATGTTGGTTTGTGTCGGTGCGACACTTGTAATGCTGACAAATCAGTATATCTGTGATTTATATGGAACAGGGGACCCGGCAAGACTTGGGGCCCAGGTAATCAGCGGCATCGGTTTTTTGGGTGCGGGAACCATTATTGTTACCGGAAGAAACCGTGTCAAGGGACTGACAACAGCTGCAGGATTATGGGCAGATGCGTGCGTAGGTCTGGCAATCGGAATCGGATTTTATTCCGCGGCCATTATCGGGTGCACGATGATTTTGGTTGTTATGTCCGTGTTACACCGCATTGACGACAGAATGATGTCGAACACAAAGGTTATGGATTTGTACATGGAATTCGGTAAGATGGCAGATTTGGGGAATTTTATGTCTTACCTGAAGGAACATGGGATAAAAATAACCGAAATAGAAATGACAAAGTCCAACAACGTAGAGGATATCGGAGTTGCGGTGCTTCTGACTCTTAAGTTGGAAAAGAAACGTCCTCATACGGAAATCCTTCAGTTGTTGTCTATGGCGACCGGAGTGATTTACATTGAGGAACTGTAAATTTAGGTATTTCACATACATGCGAAAGCGTGTAACGTCAATACATCCAAATTCCTTATGTGTGAGGCCGTGCGGAGTGATCCGCACGGCCTCATGCGTTTGCAGCAGCATATCCCGCGAAAAACGCAGCTGCCACACTCGCAGGACTTGCTGCGTAACAGTTCTTTAACGGCAGTCATAATCAAGAGAGTACGGACCGTAAACTCGGCGGTCGGGAGCCGAAATGTATATAAAGGATATCACGAAGAAAGTGCGCAAGACTCTTACATTTACAAATAGATACTGGTTTGTTTAGGTGCATGCCACCCATTTGAAAGCCTTTCACTTTCGTGCGAAATCAACTATTTCGTAAAGTATGTGCAACGTTTTAACGTTTCCAGTCTAACGGCGATATGCTCCTTGTAAAACCATTATATGCAATTGGTTTTGGTATTACTTGCTATGACGGGGTGCCGGGAGGGAGGAAAAACGAACGGGACACCGACTCCGTATCCCAAAGTGGAGAATTCGACGGCGGCGGAGGATTTATGGTACATAGTGGAAGATGGGGAAGTCAAAATTGCAGGTTGTAATAGTTTAGACGATGGATGTACCGGCCTAAAGCGTGTAGTTTTGCCGTCGAAAGTGACTGAGTTGCCGCAGGGATTATTTTCAGGATGCAGTAATAATTTGATAGAGGTTGTTATTCCGGAGGGAGTTACAAAACTTGGACAGTGTGTGTTTGGCTATTGTACGGAACTGACTAACGTTACAGTTCCGAAAAGTGTTACGGAAATAGGTTATGGTGCTTTTACAGACTGTAACAATCTGACGCTTACAATCACAGCGGGCTCCTATGCAGAAACTTATGCAAAAGAAAATAACATACCATATGTGGTAAAATGATTTAGTAGCAAATAGGGTCTGATAAAGAAGAGGCAGGGATATACAAACTTCGTATATCCCTGCCATTTCATTTACCCTCTTCGCAACATCTCAGTATATGCAAGTAAAAATGGACCGACGCCCTTGGCATCGTCTTTTACAATAGGCTCAGACATGTAGTACTCATACGTACCGTCGCGCCTCTCCTTGCCGCCAAGGCCCGCAACTAAGCAGATGCCGTCTAAGCTCATGTTGCCTTCTTCGGTAGTTAAGTAGCGGTCACAGATGCCGTGAAAGGCTTTTTCACCGGCAACGGCAAATTCTTCCGGAAGGAAACCGAGACGTACGCCCTTCAGATAAGCGTAGGAGAGAATGGCGCTACCGCTCGTCTCGAGATAATTGCGCTCTCTGCCCGGGAAGTTTGGAACCTGCCACCACATGCCGCTTTCGTCCTGGAAGTTTTTCAGCGCGTTCATGTAGTCAACATAAATGTTCTTTAACTTGTCATAGTTCTCCTGACAAACGGAGGCATCACATTTATCCAAGGTGTCAAGCAGTGCCATGGCATACCAGCCGAGGGCTCTTAACCAGAAGTTCTTTGAGAGGCCGGTTTCCTTGTCGCACCAGAACATCTCTCTGGAGCAGTCGTAGGCATGATAGTAAAGACCGGTCTTTTCATCTCTTACCTTATCCACTACGTTAAAGAACTGCTGGAAGATATCGTCATAATTCTTTTTATCATTAAAGCGGGTTTCGTATTCCATATAGAACGGCTGGCCCATATACATGCCGTCTAACCATACCTGCGCCGGATAAATCAGTTTGTGCCAGAAGTTTCCTTCACGGGTACGTGGCTGGCGTTTTACCTGCGAGTAAACGAGCTCGATGGCTTTGCGGTATTTTTCATCTCCGGTCAGGTCGTATAATTCAAATAATGTCTTTCCCGCATTGACATCGTCAATGTTGAACTTCTCAGGATTATAGCCGGAAATGGAGCCGTCCTCTTTGACGCGGTAGCTGATGTATTCCGTGGCAAAATCGCGGTATTTTTCTTTGCCGGTGATGGCATACATTTCAAGAATTGCCTTAATCATACAGCCGTCAATATAGTTCCATTCGGATTTGATGCCCTGGCGTTTCTTTTCGATATTCCAGGCTGGGAAATCCAAAGTACTCTTCTCCAATAATTCATCAATGTAAGCCTCAATAAATTTCTGTTTCATAAGTAAAAACAACCTCGCTTTATTAAGATTGGGCATCGAATAACACCCTTAGTCAAATAGTACCATGTAGGACAGGAATTTTCAACCCAAAAGCCGGATTTTGAAGATTTTGTGAATTTATCAAAACTTCTTTCCTTTTTGCGGGTTTTGTGGTATGATGTCAAAGTTGGCACCTTTTTGTATAAAACGGTGTGGGAGGGTAAACCTTAGTTAGAGAAAAAGGAAGGATTTTTAGTATGAAGAAGAAAATTTTAGCGGCAGTGATTGCAGGACTCATGGTAGTGAGTATGGCAGCAGGCTGTGCAAAACCAAAGGTAACACTTGGCCAGTATAAAGGACTGGAATTAACAGATGTATCCGATGCTGAGTTAGAAGCTGCAATGGAAGATATTCTGGCAGGCTATGAAGAATTGGTTGTAGTAGACCGTGCTGCTGTTGAAGGTGACACTGTAAATATCGACTATGTTGGTAAATTAGACGGTGTTGCATTTGATGGCGGTACCGATTCGGGTTATGATTTAGAGCTGGGTTCCGGTTCCTTCATTGATGGATTTGAAGATGGTCTGATTGGCGCAACAGCAGGACAGACATTGGATTTGAACCTGACATTCCCGGACCCATATACAAACAATCCTGATCTTGCGGGTCAGGCAGTTGTATTTACAGTAACCGTGAATTCGGTTCAGGAAATACAGATTCCTGAGTGGGATGATGAATTTGCTCTTGAATATTATCCTGATCTTGCATCTACCGGAGAAGAGTTAAAGCAGGTTCTTCTGGAAGAGCTGCAGATGGATACCTTCTATACACAGATTACAGAGAGCCTTATGGCAAGCTGTACTGTGGAAAATATTCCGACAGATGATGTGGCAGACAGAGCTTTGATTTTTGTAAGTCAGTACACAAGCTATGCGGAGACCTATGCTTCTCTTTACGGCGTTGATGCTGAAACAATTCTGTACTACTTCTGGGGATTTGAGTCCACAGAGGCACTTCAGCAGTATGCACAGGAATATGCTACAGAGGTTGTAAAGAATGAGCTTATCATGAAGGCAATTGCGGAAGCTGAAAATATCGAAGTATCCAAGGAAGTTTATAATGAAAAGGCAGCAGAGTATGCAGAATACTACGGCTATGATACAGTAGAAGAATTTGAAGAAGCAAATGACAAGGAAGAAATCGAATTATCCATTCTGGTGGAACTTGTTATGGAATTCTTAATTGATGAAGCTGTTGTGGTTGCACCATCTGCCGAGTAATGAAAAAGAGAATGACAGATTCCGGAGAGAAAATCTCTCCGGAATTTTTTTATTGCAGAATAACAGGCAAGCCTTTATAATAAAACGTAACAGAATGCGTGTAAACAAGGGGGTTACGGAAGTGAAACTAATTTATATTATTGTCAGCAGTGATGATGATGACAGAGTGATGGAACAGCTTAATAAAAAAGGGTTCTCCGGCACGAAGATGGCGACTACCGGCGGATTTTTGCGCTCCGGTAATACAACATTGCTTGTGGGTACAGAAGAAGAGAAGGTGAATACGGTAATCGATATTGTAAAGAAAGAGTGCGGGCCAAGACAGCGTATCACGGCAAACACACTGCCTACGGTCGGAGCAATAAATCAAGGCTTTGAATCTTATCCTGTGATGGTAGACGTGGGTGGTGCCACTATTTTTGTAATCAATGTGGAGCAGTATGTTAAAATCTAAAGAAGCAGGCAGGGTCGGGCTTGCAATAGACATCGGAACAACCAATATAAAGCTGTGTGCGGTGTCATGCGATGAAAAGAGAGTGCTGGGGCAGTATCAGGCCGGAAATTCGCAGACGGTGCATGGGAGAGATGTAATGGCAAGGGTGGCCTGCGCCTGTGCAGGAGAGAAAGAACGGCTTACCGGACTTGTACGGGCTGACATCAGAGAAGGGATGAAAATGCTCGGGGTGACAGAACCGGATGCCGTTGCGGTTGTCGGTAACGGCGTGATGACGGCACTTTTCTGGGGGGATTCCCTGGAAAACATGAAGGAGCATCCGTTCCGGCTTTCTCATCTGGAATTTCCGGTACGGGATGGAGTGATTACCGCGCCGGCGGCAGCACCGTTTCTGGGCGGTGATGTGGTGGCAGGACTTTCCGTGCTTCCGGAAACGGATGTTTTGTTTTTATTTATTGACCTTGGCACAAACGGTGAGATGGTGCTTGGCACAAAAGAGCAGATGCTGGCTACTTCTGTGGCGGCAGGACCTGCGTTTGAATGTTATCAGGAAAACGGAAGTACAGGACTGGAGGTATTGGCAGAAGCATACCGGAGGGGGATTGCGGATGCAACAGGCCTGTTTTCAGATTCTTGGTTTGAAACCGGATACCATGGCCTGACGCAGGATATGGTCCGGGAATTGCAGACAGCAAAGGCGGCCGTACGGACCGGTGTAGACTTTTTGCTCAGACAATATGAAAAAAAATATGGAGTAGACGCGTTGCACATGGTAAAGCATGTTTACCTGGCGGGCGGTATGGGGGTTTTGTCAGAAGAAGCCAGCCTTACTCTTGGTATGCTTCCAAAGGAGTTTGCAGGGAAGGTGCAATTCCTCGGGAACACAGCATTGCAGGGAGCGGTGCGCCTCCTCCTGGAAGATACCGCATATGAGGAGATGCTTTCTTTATCAAAACGCATCATTTCCTATCCCCTCGCCGCATGGAGCGACTTCAACGGGCGGTATATAGTGAATATGAATTTTCCTCTAGAAGAAGAGATTTGATGAAGCTTTTCTTCGGAGAACAGAAGAATACACTTATTTTTCGTATTAAATAAAAGGTCCCCCTTGGAATGTTCCAAAGGGGACCTTCGCTATTCATAGAATAAATGAAATAAGTTTATTCTTCGTCCTCATCCTCTTCAAAAAGCTCATCAAACTCTTCTTCATCCAGTAATTCATCGAATTTGTCAGCTACGATTTCGAATTCTTCATCGTCTTCGATGTTCTGGACGTCAATTTCATCACCGTCCTCAAGGAAACGGTATAGATAGATTTCGGAATTTTCATCGGCATCGGTAGGGAGAAGTGCAATATACATCTGCTCCGCGCCCTTGATGGTAACAGGGAAGGTGGCGATGACATCACACAGTAATTCACTGTCATCCTCTAAGGTCAATGTAATCTGATCCAGTTCTTCTTCATAATTGCTCATGATTTACCTCATTTCCGCCGCAAAATACACGGCTGTTTCTTTATTTCCTGACAAAGATATTATAGAGGAGGAGGCCGCAGCTTGTCAATTCCAAAAGAGGGAAAAGATTCGAACTTCTGTTTGCTTAATTACAGGGATTATGATAGAATGGGGGTAAGCTATGGGAGCAGTCAGAGACAGCAGACATACGCAAAGAGGAGCCGGACATGGGAAAGCAGATTATTTTTCATATTGATGTGAATAGTGCATTTTTAAGCTGGGAAGCAGTCTGGCGTATCCGTGAGCTTGGAGAAACAGAGGATTTGCGTCTGGTGCCGTCCATTGTCGGAGGAGACAGGGAACAGCGCCATGGCATTGTGCTTGCAAAATCCACTCCTGCAAAGAAATATGGAATTGTGACCGGAGAACCGATTGCCCACGCATTGCAGAAGTGCCCGGAGCTTGTGATTGTTCCGTCGCAGCATGGTCTGTATGGACGGTATTCGGCTGCTTTTATGAAAATTCTTTCAGAGTATTCCCCGGTGGTGGAGCAGTATAGCATTGATGAAGCATTTGTTGACATGACCGGTATGGAAACACTCTTTGGAGAACCGGTTGCCTGTGCGCATCAAATGAAAGACCGGATACGGGAAGAGCTTGGGTTTACGGTAAATGTCGGTATTTCCACCAACAGGCTTTTGGCGAAGATGGCAAGTGATTTTAAAAAGCCGGATTTGGTGCATACCCTGTTCCCGGAGGAAATAGAAGAAAAAATGTGGCCGCTCCCGGTGGAAGAATTATTTTTTGTCGGAAAGGCAACGGCAGCAAAGCTGCATATGCTTGGTATTCGGACCATCGGTGAACTTGCAAGGAGTGACAGGGAAATGCTGCACACACATTTAAAGTCAACCGGCGATATGGTCTGGAGGTTTGCCAACGGAATGGATGACGGACTGACGGGAAAGCATCAGGAGGCAAAAGGATACAGCAATGAAACTACGGTGTCGCATGATGTGACAGAGGAAAAAGAGGCAAAGGAAATTTTGCTATCGCTGGTAGAACAGGTAGCGGGCAGAATCCGTGCAGATGGGAAAAAGGCAGAGGTGGTATCGGTCGGGATTAAAGATGCAGCCTTTATTTCTTCCTCGCACCAATGTGTAGTGAAAAATCCGACTTCTGTGACGAAGGAGCTTTATGAATATGCCTGCCGGCTTCTTGATGAGCTGTGGGATGGCAGACCGGTGCGGCTTTTTAACTTTGCGGTAGGCCGTGTCAGTGAAGAGGAGAGCAGACAGCTTTCCCTGTTTGATACAATGGATTATGAGAAGCAGGAAAAGGCCGATAAGGCTATGGATGATATCCGGAAGAAATTCGGGGCAGGTGCGGTAAAACGTGCCGTCTTTTTAGAAAAGAAATAAGAGGGAAGTTTTCATGGCAGAAAAAATAAGTGTCTCGGTGCGAAATCTGGTAGAGTTTATTTTGAGCTCCGGAGACATTGACAATACAAAAGGATATAAGGACCCGGATGCGATGCAGGAGGGCTCGCGGATTCACAGGAAAATCCAAAAGAGCATGCCATCGGAATATACGGCAGAAGTGGTGATTAAAACAGAGATTCCGTTATCTGACGGAGCGGAAGATATTCTGCTTACTGTGGAAGGGCGTGCGGACGGCATCTGGGAAAAGCCATCGGAAGAGCCGTCGGTCTGCGTGGACGAGATTAAGAGCATGTACCAGGATGTTGAGCACATGAAGGAGCCGGTGGAGGTCCATCTGGCACAGGCAAAGTGCTATGCGTATATCTATGCACAGCAGAATGGGTTAGAAACCATTGCAGTACAGATGACCTACTGCAATATTGAAACGGAAGCCATACGGAGATTTCAGGTAGATTATACGGTTAAGGAGCTGAAGGAATGGTTTGATGGGCTGATAAAAGAGTATTCCAAGTGGCTGTTCTGGCAGATAGGCTGGAAGAAAAAGAGAAATGAGAGTATCAAAATGCTTTCCTTCCCGTTTGAGTACCGTCCGGGACAAAAGGATTTTGTAGCGGGTGTATACCGGAGCATTTTAAGGGAAAAGAAGCTGTTTGTGGAGGCACCGACCGGAGTCGGAAAGACGATTTCCACCGTGTTTCCGGCGGTAAAGGCGATGGGGGAGGGACTGTCCTCAAAGCTTTTTTACCTGACGGCAAAGACCATTGCAAGAACGGTGGCAGAGGATACATTTTCCCTGTTGTCAGAGCTGGGAGCCAGATTCCGCTTTGTGACGATTACATCCAAAGAAAAAATATGTGTGCTGGAAAAGCCGGAGTGTAATCCGGGCAGTTGTGAAAGGGCAAAGGGACATTTTGACCGTGTCAATGACGCGGTGTTTGACTTACTGACCAATGAAGAGACCGTTACCAGGGAATTGATAGAAAAATATGCGGAAAAGCATATGGTCTGTCCGTTTGAGATGTGCCTGGATGTCTCTACATGGGCAGATGCTGTGGTGTGTGATTACAACTACGTATTTGACCCAACGGTGGCTTTGAAACGGTTTTTTGCGGAGGAGAAAAAGCAGGATTATATCTTTCTGATAGATGAGGCGCACAATCTGGTGGAGCGTGCCAGGGAGATGTACAGTGCAGAGCTTATCAAGGAGGATTTTCTTGCGGTAAAGCGTCTGATAAAGGGAAAGAGTAAACGCATGGAAAAGCAGCTGGATGCATGCAACAGCGCTTTGCTCCGGTTAAAGAGAGAATGTGAGGAGTTTCAGGTCTGGGATAATGTAGGAGATTTTATCATTCCGCTCATGCGTCTGTCCGGAGAATACGAGGAATTCTTACAGGAGGCAGTGCTTGACCCGGAGGCAAAGGAGGCAGTGCTTGACCTGTATTTTGCTGTGCGGCAATTTTTAGAGGTGCATGATGTGATGCAGGAGGATTACCGGATTTACACGGATTATCTGGAAAACGGCAATTTCCGCTTAAAGCTGCTTTGTATGGAGCCTGCCAGACAGTTAAAGGAACGCATGGCAAAGGGACGGAGTGCGGTGCTGTTTTCGGCAACCCTGCTTCCGATGAATTATTATAAAGAACAGCTTGGTGGTGAGGCAGAGGATTATGCGATTTATGTGCCGTCACCGTTTGATACAGGAAAACGCCTTTTGATGGTAGGGCGTGATGTCAGCACAAAATATACCAGACGCACACAGAGCGAATATGAAAAGATTGCGCTGTATCTGGACTATGTGACGTCAGCGAAGAAAGGAAATTATTTTGTATTTTTCCCGTCTTATCAGATGATGGAGAGGACAACAGAAGTGGCACAGGAGCTGCTGGCGTGGCAGGAGGGTGAGTTTTCTGACGATGGGGAGTTGAACTTTTCTGAGGATACACCGGTGCATCTGTTTGTGCAGAAACCGGGGATGACGGAAAAGCAGAAGGAGGAGTTTCTGGCGGCGTTTTCGGAACAGCCGGAGAAAACCACGGTCGGCTTTTGTGTGATGGGCGGCATTTTTGGGGAAGGGATCGACCTAAAGAATGACCGTCTGATTGGTACGGTGGTTGTGGGTACGGGACTTCCGATGGTCTGCAATGAAAAAGAATTATTCCGGTATTATTTTGAAGAAAAGAATGGAAGAGGTTTTGACTATGCCTATTTATATCCGGGGATGAACAAGGTCATGCAGTCGGCGGGACGAGTCATCCGAACCACAGAGGATACCGGGGCAATATTACTTTTGGATGAACGTTTTTTGACGCAGGGTTACCAGAATCTGTTTCCGAGAGAGTGGTTTCCGTTTGAAACAGTACAGGTTGGCACTGTGAAGGAAAAATTGCAGGCGTTCTGGGAAACGGTTGGCGATGCCGGCGATGCAACATAATTGAATCGGACAGAAGGAACCATTTACCTTCCTTTTCATAGAATGTAATATGAACATTTTATGTAAAGGAAGGTATTTTTATGAGTTGCAATAGACAGAATTTCCGACCGGTAGGAGCAAATACCAGGATGAATTCCTGTGCGGCAAACTGGGTTACACCGGCAGGAGCCTCGGGCGGATGTGCAACCAACTGTTTGGCACAGAATGGCATCGTTACCAGTGGCAGTGCAGGATGTGGCGCACCGTGTGCTAATGTGCTTTTGGAAGAACAGCCGCTTGGCATGGCATATGTGCCTTGGCAGACCTTCGGAACGATGTATCCGATGCAGCAGGGAATGCGCAGAGGAACCATGTTTCCGTGCCTTGATTTTGACTTCATGGGAAGGAGATGTAACTGATGGCAGTGTTTCATAATGCATTACTGATGAGAATTAATGAATTGAGCTTTGCGATGGATGAGTTACGTCTGTTCCTGGACACACATCCGGATTGCAGGGAAGCACTTCTTCAATACAATGAACTGCAGAGCCAGAGGGCTGCTGCTGTGGCAGAATACGAAGCCAGGTTCGGACCATTGACCTCTTATGGTAATGTAAATTGTGACAACTGGGACTGGGGAATGAGACCTTGGCCATGGCAGAATTGAAAAGGAAAGGAGAGATAAATTATGTGGAGCTATGAAAAGAGATTGCAGTATCCGGTCAACATTACGTCTACCAATCCGAAGCTTGCCCAGGTGATTCTTTCCCAGTTCGGCGGTCCGGATGGTGAGAATGCAGCTGCAAGCCGTTACCTGTCGCAGCGCTATGCGATGCCATATAACAATGTTGCCGGAATCTTGACAGATATCGGGACCGAAGAATCAGAACAGCGAAGAGGGAGATTGAAAAAATCTCCCTCTTTGTTTGTGTCATATCAGATGCGGAACTTAATATCAAGCTCAAAAGGTGGGGAATCCCAACCGTTTATGCTGACAAGTTTTGAACCGGCCCGCTGCGGACGTTCCCGGTAATAGGTGATACGCTCAATGCACTGGGACAGGAAGCGATTCTTTGCTTCGATGGAGACGGCATCATCGTGAAAAATTTCAAGCGCATGTTTAAAAGTAATGATGCGTTCCGAATAATCAACTACGGAGTTTTCTGACAGTGTCCGGATGGACTGTGAAACTTCCTCTTTTTCTCTGAGTACTTTATCCTTGAGCCGGTCAAATATTTCTTTCGGCATTCCTTCCTCGCTGTATTTGTCCCATAAAGAGATTTCTTTCTGCTCCAGTTCTTTCAGTCGCTTTGTGAGAATCGACAAACTTTTCTCCTGCAGTTTTTTCTTTTCTTTCCCATCGGACATAGACAACTGAAAATCTTCAATTTGAGCTTCCATACTGCGGCAGATTTCCTCCGTTAGTTCACTGGCAAGGATGGAACCGCTGTTACAGTGTGTCTGACTTCGGCAGACATAACGAGGCGAGGAATAATGTCCGCTTGCTTGTTTGTAAGTGCGGAGCTGTAGAACCGAACCGCAGCGGCAGTAAAGGATAGAAGCAAACGGATTGGTAAGAGGTCGGTCGTTATAATTTGGCCGGGCGGAATTCTGCCTGCGTTTCTGCACCATGTCCCAAAGTGATTTATCGATAATGGGCGGGTGTTTGCCCTGGAACAGCTGATAGGTCTGCTGTTTTGGACGAGTGACAACGACTTCCTGATTCATGATAACCGGTACATGCTTTCGTTTACCCCAAGGTATCAGCCCAATATAGTGTTCATTTTCTATCATATCTTTCAGTGTGTGATAGGTCCAGTAGGAACCATTTGGTGCCGGCACATTCATTTTATCAAGAGAGGTTGCAATATCAACCAGACCGATACCATGCAGACCATATTGTTCAAAGATGTAACGGACAATCTCTGCTTCGGATTCTTTGATTTTCAGTGTAGGGTGCTTTTTATGTCCCTCCCGGACGGTGGTTTTTTCATATCCATACGGCGGGATGCTTCCGATGAAATTTCCGGAAGCGACAGAAACGCTCTTGCCACGTGCCTGTATTTTCTTATAGTACTCCAAAAAGTCGTTTCCTCGTTTTAGTTCACGCTCGAATATCTCACGGTCATATTCATCTGACAAATCGTAGGTTTTGGTTGGTGTGATGACTTTAGTCCCGGTGTAGCGGAGAATCTTCATTACACGGCCACAGTCTTCCAGGTCACCGCGGGAGATACGTTGTACCTCGACTACGAGAATAGCCCGGATGTGAGGGCTCTCTATCCGCTTTAATACTTTTAAAACTTCTGGCCGGCCATCCAATGTCTCACCGGATTCAATTTCACGATAGATATTTTCTTCCGGTACCGGAGAAGGTAAGTTCCGTGCCATCCATTCCCTCAAAATGGACTCGTGTTTCTGGAGAACTTCCTCTACCGTAAGCGCTTGATCATCCGAACGTGACTTTCGCAAGTAGACCAGAATCTCTTCCGGAGCATAGTTTTCTGCGTAATACATAGGCATCCTCCTTAAAAATGGGTATAAAAAGAACAGATGGTCTCTTGCCATCTGTCACGGAAGATGCTAAAATATGCTTGTCTTTGGGTGCATCTTTCCGGATGTGCTCTGCCCTCGGTGTTGGGAGCACCGGGGGCGTTTTTTAGTATCGACTATTGTAGTACGTGATTTGACCGTTATCTAGTATATCTTTTATTCCAGCACTACGTGCATTGTAAAGATGGTGTTGGCGAATATGTGTATTTGATTCACAAAAAGTGGATATGATGTACCATAGTTTGTAGAATGCATAACCATATTTCGTGAGTGAATATGAACTCTTGTGGGGTTCATCCGATAAAGTGTATTCTAGGATATTTTGTTCCACAAATTTGTTTCGAGTATCAAGGTTTTCTAAATAACAAGCCAAGTGAAGTAAAATATATTCTTTGTCTGACAATTTTCGGTAGGCTTTATTTGACGAAAGTGTTTTATTAAAGTAACAAGATTGCATATAGTGAGAAAATTCTTTCAAAGAGTCGCTAATAAAATCTTGGTCCTCATAATAGTTAAAACAGTATTTTTTTTCTACAAATTCAAAACCTAAAGAGTTAAGGTAGTCGAAAGTCAGGCTTGAGCGGCACCATTGAATTCGTTTAAATAAAAGGTGTAACAGATATGATTTATGGAGATTATAAATCAGTAAGACACCAGCAATAAAAAGTATGATAGAGATAAGGACTAGTGGATCTTGAATAAATAACGAAGTGATAGAATAAAAAGGAACCACTAGTATTATCAAAATAAAAATTAGGACACTAAAAAAATACATAATTTTTTCTCTGATAGATAGTTTTTCTGAATCAGGTTTACTCATAATAGCCTCCTTTGTATTTTGTTTAAGATAGCAGACTAACTATTTTTTAATTCGAATACACCAAGAAAGGGTTCAAAGTAAATTGCGTAATTATCTATCCGCGCATAACACCCATACTGTTTTTTATAAGCGGAGATAGAGTCCAAAAGAAAATCTTCTGTAACTTCCAAATATTCTGCCACTTCATGCACAGAAGTGCATCCGTGTTTGTATGCACGGATAAGTCCCTGTAGTCCAATCATTTTATTGTATGCCCAGAGTCTGGCTCTCAATTCCTGCTTTTGGTTCATGACAGAGCGCTGTTCTATGATGTCTCCGGAAGTGGTGTAGTAGTGTCCGAGTTCTTCTGCAAGGACACAAGCCTTTTCAATATCTGTTTCTAAGTCATGTTTTATAGCGATGACATTATCACAATACAATCCTTTAATACGTGTGCCGGATAAGTCAAATTGTTCTGTCACTGTAATTCCGTCCTGTTCTGCTACATTTAGCAAAGTTTCGTATTTATTCAAATAATCACCCCATTATTTTCTCTGTGCTTTTACAAACGCTGCAAATTCCTTAATCTTATCTAATTCTTCTTCTGTATATTCTGTTCCATCGAAGTGGGCGGCGATGGTTGTTGGTTCTTCATCAATTCCAAGTAGAGTATCAGCTGATACATTAAGTACATCTGCTATTTTTTTTATTGTTTGTACATTTGGCTCTCTGTTTCCACTTTCATATAATGAATATGTTGATTTCGCAACGCCAATTGCTTCAGCAAGTTCTTTCTGAGAGATTCCTTTGCGTTCTCTAGCAATTTTTAAGTTTTCATTGAATCTTTCTCCCATGGTAATACCTCCTTGTAATTCCGATTATAGGAGTGTTTTGCAAACGTGTCAATAAAAAGTTTGCAAAATGCAAAGAAAACTATTGACAAGTTTACGAATTGCAATTATAGTATAATCGAAGTTTGCGATTTGCAAACCGAAAGGAGGTTAAAAAAGAAAATGTTCAGAAATTTGGAAGCAGAGCAGGCTCGTTTTGGATATACGAACCAGGAAGTGGCGGGAAAAATAGGTATATCTAGAGTATCTTATGAGAACAAGAAAAAAACAGGAAAATTTACAACTACGGAAATCAAAGTGCTCTGTAAGTTGTTTAAATGCAGTTTTGACTACTTATTTTCAACAGAGCCGCAGGACCCGGAGCAGAAAGGAGCGTAGAGCAAAATGAAATGTCCAAATTGTAGAGAGGATTCACGTATAAGAGCGAAAGACAATTTTTGTTACCGCTGCGGTTTTAATCTTAAGGAATATAGGAAGTCTGCAAAGAGGTGGCCGGGAGCGACTTTAGACATAGACGAAGAGGTTCAAGGAAGTAGTGAAGTAGTTACAGATCTGAATAAGTTCAGGAGCAAGGTAAATAAGCAACTGGATGAGAGAGTAACTGCGATAGTCATAAAAAAGACAAGAGCCACACAGGGTGACTCTTGTAAAGGTGCGATTTAAATATGTTTTTTTAAATAGTCAGAATCGCAAATAAGATTGCGCCATGCAGCAGTGCCGGTTAATTCGGCAACAAAAATACGGTCATCTGAATCAACAACATCATGAATCTCATCGCGGATGGTTGTACAAGCCTTCTCGGAAGAAATAAACCATGTGGATTCTGTGATATGGGCCCAAGCAGGAAAACTTTTTAAGTACTTGTACAAATCATCATAATTTTTGTTCTCATTACAGAGATCATAAGAAACAATCTTTGAATTAGCCATAGTATTTTCTCCTTTCTTTTGTACTCGGCTCTGGCGGGAGCCTGCATCTAAAGAATAGGAGAAATAGGAAAAAATTTCAAGTAGATTCGAAAAAACAGAAAGAAAAATACATTTTCGTAACCTGTAAATAAATTCTCCCATAATTAAGAAGAAAGATGGTCAAACAGTAGTTCATATAACATTACAAAACAGAGGAGGTAGAGCCTATGGCAGAATGTATCGTTCGAGTACATCACCCGGATTTAACACCGGAAGAGAAGGAACAGCGTCAGCAGATGATAGGAGAGAGTATCTGGCGAATGATGCAGGAAAAAGAAGCTGCCGAGCAGAAAAAAAAGGAAGCAGCGGAAGGATAACGATGTGTTTTCTCCAGAAAGGAGAAAACCGGATAAAAGAAGGACAAGCAGGAGGTGTCTGATGGATATAGAAGCATATCTGGCCGAGGTAGACATGGAAAGCGTACAGAGTTTCCCGGGAGCAGTACCACCGGGAGAGGAAGTCGGCCGGATCGAGAGAGGCGGCGAGGTCTACATATATTACGAAGGCAGGGACGAGAATGGAAATAAGCAGATTTTCTATGCCACAGAAAGCGGACTTGCCTTTGCAAGGAAGATGCAGGAGGCAATCTGGAGACAAAAAAGAAGGAACTGACCCTCTGCGAAAGAGTCAGTTCCGGGTATGTCAGTGACACACTTTAATTGACAAATAAAGTATATCACTGACATGCCAAAAAGTCAAGAAAAACAAAGGGTTCCGGGCCCTTTTAGTAACACTCTTAAGTATATTAAAGTTAGGACGAGATGATTATGGCATACAGGGTATTATCCTACTACTTCCCAAAATCCATAGAGAGGGAAGTAAAGTGGGAAGGAAATTATGGAGCAAAGGGAGAGAAGAGAGCCAAGAGAAGGAAGGCCACTCCCGAACAGATAGAGAAACAGAATCAGAGAAACCGGCAGACGAAAATGCGGCGCGAAATCAAGGCGAACTTTAGCGAAGGAGATTACTGGACTACACTCAAATACACAAAGGGAACCAGAAAGAGCACACGTGAAGTAGCAAGGGACTGGGAACAGTTCCGCAGAGCCTGTAAGAGAGCTTATGAGAAACGCGGCACCCCGTTCAAATGGATCTGCCGTATGGAGATAGGTAAAAGAGGCGGTATACACATCCATCTGTTGTGTAACCGCCTGGAGCATGAGAAGGGAAAACCGGACACGGACACCCTCCTGCAGAAATTGTGGGTACATGGACGTATCAATTATCAAAGTCTGTATGATGCCGGAGGATACCAGCAGCTTGCAGAGTACATAACAAAGAAACCGGAAAGCACCGGACAGCTGTCAATGTTTCCGGAATGTGAGCAAAAGAAGTTCCTCCGGCATTCTTCCTCCCGAAATCTTATCCGGCCGGAACCGGAGGTTAAGGAGTATAAGCGGCGCGCGGTACGAGACCTGGTGCAGAACGGACCGGTACCGACACCGGGATATTACATCGACAAATCCACGGTACACAGCGGAGTGAATCCGTTCAACGGTCTTTCATACTGTCAGTATACAGAAGTGCGTATTGAAAAGCCGTGGGAAGGTGGGTAAATGAGAGAAGTAAAGATTTATACAGCGACAAATATTAAAGGACTGCGTGCCACGTCCGGGGCTTACGGCTACGTGCTTGAAACGCAGGGTAAGAGAAGCGTAGTCACAAGGGAAGGATTCGGGACGCTGGAGGCGGCAACGAAGAATCAGGCAGAGCTGAGAGCTATCACAGAAGCACTCGGGCGGATGCTAGAACCGTGCCTTATCACCATATTCACGGAATCCTCTTATGTGGCATCAGGAATGGAGTGGGTAGACACCTGGAGAGAAAACGGGTGGATGACCACGAGAAACACACCGGTAGCAAATAAAGACGAATGGATGCAGATGCTTGAGGCAATGAAGGGCCATGCGGTCCGAGTGGAGTGCAAAGAGCATGAGTACAGTGCATGGCTGCGTTCCGAGATGGCGAGAAATTGCACCGGTGCAACGAGAAAGGAGTAAAGAAATGTTTGATAGATTTGGAGAATTTGATTCCGCGGAAGAAATGAATAAGGTAGTGGCGGAAAGATTAGCAGAGCAGACTGAGGCAGGTGTGGAAGCAGTATTGGGTATTGCCGAGGAAAATGGCATCGATAAGGAAGATGCACTTGATTATATCAACGGAATGTCGGACGAGTTTGTAACTCCACTGATGGCAGCAATAGGCAAACTAAACGTGGAATATAAGGAATATGAAATTGCTGGTATTTTGGATGATTGGGAAACTCATATACGTAATCTGTGCATCGAAGATAAGGAGATGTGCCTTGCAGTAAGACGGAAGGGAAAGAGTCTTGCCGGATGCATGGCGGTTCTGCTTCGTTTTAGTTTCGAGAACAAAGTGCAGGTAAGCAATAAGATTTTGGATGTCACAAAGGTAACGCACAATGGCAAGGAAGAGGCTATGCATAAACCGCTGTACCTTGGGATTCCGACCAAATTCGAAGCACGAAAACTGATTCAGCAGTATTACCTCGGAAAGTAGGTGCGGCATGATAGCGTATAAGGGATTCAACAAAGACCTCGTATGCACCATGGGGAAAGGACAGTTTCAATACGAGGTAGGGAAAACGTATAAAGAAGATGTGGCTAAGTGTGCCGATACCGGATTTCATTGTGTGGAAGAACCGATAGAGGTGCTCACATGGTATTATTCCCAGGATTCCAGATACTGTATCGTGGAAATCCGTGGGGATATACATGAGGATGGACGCGATAAGATTTCGTGTACGGAAATGACCCTCGTAAAAGAAGTGACTCTGCAACAGCTGGGGGCACTGGAGTGTCGATGGATTCAGAAGAATCCTGAGAGAAAATACAGCCGACACGTAAAGAAAAATTCCGGCTGTGCTCCGGAAAAGGGCATTGTTATTGTACGGGGGAAGAACCCAAAGGCAAAAGGACAACACGGAAGCACCATTTTTCTTCTGAAGGAGAAAAAGAACAGTAGTGATATTGCAGAAGTGGGTATCTATGAAATAGACGGAAAAGAATTTCTTCCGGATGTTTATTACAGAGCAGATGGGAGGCGGTACAGATGCACAAAGAAGAGTTAAGGAAACTTAGAGCTCTGCCGGCCACTGATGAAATGATGGAAAAAGGAAAGCGGTACCAGAAACTGAAACAGTCCAGATGGGATGGTGAAAAATATACAACGATTAAACCGGATTACGATGCACTGTTCCGGGTACAGAATTTGGGACCGTACATAAAGATTGCTGTTTTCTTACCGGAGAAAATGCGAAAGGACATAAAGACTCCGATATATGAGATTTTTTTGAATGTAGTGGGAGGCGAGTACATCACAAGAGAACTGGACGATAAAGGACAGGAAGTGATGTGGCGAACCTCTATGATCAGCAATTTGCCCGGCTTAACCGGTGGCTGGGGTTATTGGTCCGAACCAAGAAATGATTTTTTAAACAGGGACGCCATGGCTACACTGAATCGGCTTCCATTGAACTCTGACAAGAAGTATAAGGGGATGAAGCGCCTGCAGGCCTGGCAGCAGGAGCAAAAAGACCTGCAGACCAAGCTTCGGGAGCAGAGAGAACAGGCACCGTGGGATGCAGATATGGCGCTGGTACCGGAGCTTGTAACGGACTTTTCGGAGTGGATGGCACGTAAAGTGGCACCGGAGTGTTTTATCATTTATGAATATAGCCCGAAGGGGCAGAAGACAGGGTACTGCTCAAAGTGTAAGAGAGAGGTCGTGATATCAAACCCAAGACACGGAGAGGAAACCATCTGTCCGCATTGTAAGTCAAAGGCAGTGTTTAAAGCACATACCAGAATACAGACTCTGGCTACCTCGGAGTATGAAGCGGAAATCATCCAGCCGTTTAAGGATGGAATTGTGGTAAGAAGATTTGAACAGCGCCAGTGGTACCGAGATGCGGATTATAAAAATCCGCACATAAGGACACATGAGTATCAGAGAATACTGATTTTCAATAATGGCACGATAAGAAGATACGACTGGGAGAACTACAAGAATAAATTCTACCGGTGGATATTGAATAAAGGCGGCATTGGATGGAGGAAAGAAAAAACCGTGTTATACAGAAAGAATTTTGCACAGGTAAAGAGACATCCGATACTGAAGCAGAGTGCCATCAATCTGTGGCCGGAACTTCCAATATCCACAACGCAGTATCTGGCGATAGAAAAAGGCAATCCTGCAGTGGAAATGTTGGCCCGTCTTGGTATGTTCCGTCTGGCAAGAGAAATCATCGAGGAGAGATACGATAAGGAACTTCTGAACCAGAATGCGACGGAGATTGCCAAACTGCTAAAAATTGATAGAGACCGGTTACGACGGTTAAAGGAGATGGATGCGAATCTTGAAATGCTGAAATGGATGCAGGCAGAGAAGAAAGCAAATACCATCTGGCCGGACGATAAGATGAAGGAGCTTGGAGAAAAACATATAGAGCCGGAAGATTTTGAGTTCTTAAAAATCCCGTTCAGTTTTGTGCAGTGCTACAACTACTTGAAAAAGCAGTCCCTGCTCTCGGGCGACACATTTGGACAGACACGGACAACCTGGCAGGATTATACCAATCTGGCAGAAAAAATGAAGATGAATACAAGGCTTGAGCAGATTGCGAAACCGAAGAATCTGAAACAGGAACATGACAATCTGGTACTGGCACAGATGAAGAAAGGTCTGGAAAAGCAGGCAAAGGATATTGAAAAGAAGTGGCCGAAGGTAAATGAGCAGCTACCGAAACTGGCTAAGTTTGAATTTGTGGCAGAGGATTATACCATCATTGCACCAAAAGACGTGATGGATATCGTGGTAGAAGGAACGGTGTTGCGACATTGTGTCCATACAGTAGATTACTATTTTTCAAGAATACAGACCGATGAAAGCTATTTATTTTTCTTGCGTAAAAGTGCTACTCCGGATACACCGTGGTACACACTGGAGGTTGAACCGTCAGGAAACATCCGGCAGAAGAGAACCACCGGAGATAATCAGAACGAGGATTTTAAGGAAGCAGTGAAATTCCTGAAAAAATGGCAGAGGTATTTTAAGAAACAGCTGACAACAGAGGAAATAGAACTCGGGAAACGTTCGGATGAACTTCGAAAAAAAGGCTATCAGGAAATACGTGAACAGGAAAAACGTGTATGGCATGGCAAACTTGCCGGCAAGTTGTTGGCGGATGTTCTGGAAGCTGATTTTATGGAAGCAGTATAAGGAGGAAAACAAGGAGGATTACATGGAAGAATTAACAAGGGTAACAACATACCAGGAATATAAACAGGCAATGGATACGGAGCTTAGGAGAAGCACAGAGAGCTTCGTGAGAATCGGGTACCTGTTGAAGGTGGCAAGGGATACGGATATCTTAAAGGATTCCGGCTATGCCAACGTAAACGAATTTGCACAGGCAGAGTATAACATCGACAAGACACAGGTGTCCCGGTTCATCCACATCAATGACAGATTTTCAGAGGGCGGTTATTCCGACCGCCTCCTGGGACAGTACCAGAATTTCGGTTATGCAAAGCTGACTATCATGCTGCAGCTCCCGGAGGAAGTGAATTCGATGCTGACACCGGACTACAGCAAGTCGGAGATTCAGGCAATTAAGGATGAAGTAGACGCCGAAAGGGAAATCACGGATATCGAGGTAATGCTGGAGGGAGAGAACGAGCAACAGAAGGAACTTGAGACCAATATGCACAAAGCACTGCATCAGATGTTCCGGGAGAATCCGGAGATGTTTGTAGAGGTACATGATGCAATGGGGGCTTCTCTCGGAGTGCTGGAAACACTGGCGCCGTCCGGTACCGCAATGATCAGCGTAAGAATTCAGGGCATGGGAAGATTCATGATATCCATCCGTGAGGATGAAGATGTACAGCTGGTGAACGTCAGAACCGGGGAAATGGAGAAATACCCGTGGGAGCAGTGCTACAAAATGCTGGAAAACCTGATAAATGCAATGTGCGAAGCGGAATCTGACTGGGAGAGAATTTACGGTGAGCCGTTCCCGAAAAAAGAGGAAGTTGCACCGGTGCAACAGAATGCCACACCTTCGAAACCTACGGCACCTGCAAAGCCGGCAGAAAAGCCGCGTAAGGAGAGTAAAGTCGTAAAATCCAAGCCGGTAGAGAAGAAAAAAGAGGAGAAACCGGAAGAAATTCCGATGCCGGAGCCGGTAGAAGAGACCGAAGTCGACGAAAATCTCCCGGAAGATGCCGAAGTGGCAGCAGAAGACACCGCCGAGGAGCCGGAAAACGGCATAACTGCAAAGTCGGAAGAGGATTCCAAACGTACAGTGGCAGGGTATAAAGCAGCCATTACAACAAAGTCCAATCTTTTGGTGCGTATGGTAGCACAGAAGAACTGGAAGAGAATTAAGGAACTGGCAGAAGATATTGTAAAGAACGCAGAGCTGATTATTGAAATGGAGGAAAACTAAATGAAGGTATATATCAGTGGACCAATTACAGGAACAACAGATTACATGGAGCGTTTTGCAATGGCAGAGCGGGAACTGACAGACGCAGGGCATACGGTAGTGAATCCGGCCAAGGTAAATGCAGGACTTCCGGAAGGAACCACACATGCAGAGTACATGAAGATGGCATTAGACATGATGGATATGTGCGACACGGTATTTGTGCTGGCAGGATGGCAGAATTCCGAGGGCTGTAACATGGAAATCGCACGTGCGATTGCGCAGAAAATGACAATAGCGTTTGAGGGAGGAAAGGAATGTCCAGAAGCAAACAGGCCAGAGCAAGAGAGTTTACCACAAAGGCCAGGAATGAGATTTATCAGCGTGACCAGAAGAAGTGCATCTTCTGCAAAATAGGATATCACATGTCGCCGGAGGCGGGGTACATATTCAGTGTGATGCACTACATCCCAAAAGCACATAATGGTCTTGGAATAGCAAAGAACGGCGCAGTAGGATGTCAGTATCATCACAATTTGATGGACAATGGTAACGAGGGTCTGAGAGAGGAAATGCTTGAGATTTTCAGAGAATACTTAAAAAGCCATTATCCGGACTGGAATGAAGATGAATTGGTTTATACGAAATGGAGGTTTTGAAAATGGATCCGTTTGAGATAAAGATTATGGAGGCATTAGGAGAACTAGAGGCGGCACAGACACAGGAACGTGCAGAAGGTGTTGCACTGGCAGCAGGCGTTGTAAGGAAACTGTTTGAGGAGAGGAGAAGAAGGAATGAACAGAGTGATCTTAATCGGTCGGCTAACGCGTGACCCTGATGTACGATATTCACAGAGCGGTGACAATATGGCAATCGCGCGTTTTACGTTGGCGGTGGACCGTAGAAACAGACAGGAGAACAATCAGCAGAGCGCAGACTTTATCGGATGTGTATGCTTTGGAAGACTGGCTGAGTTTGCAGAGAAGTATTTGAGACAGGGAACGAAGATTGCAGTCACCGGCAGAATTCAGACCGGCAGCTACACAAACAAGGACGGTCAGAAGGTATACACAACAGATGTAGTGTTAGACGATATCGAGTTTGCAGAGAGTAAGGGAAATCACAGTGGCAGCAGCAGACCGGAACCAAGTACAGACAATGATGGTTTTATGAATATTCCGGATGGATTGGACGAAGAATTGCCGTTTGCGTAGGAGGGAACCATGGAAGACGAAGAATACAAATTGTATAAAAAGATGCGGTATGCGGTGATGGGACCACAGACCACAAAATTCATTCCGGTAGAATGGCTGATGGAATGGGAAAAGACAAGACTAAGAGTAAATCCAAATGCAACACCGCAGGATTTACTGAAATTTGAGAACGTGCAGTTACGTGCAGAGTAGAAAGGAATAACAATATGCTGAGTGATGAGATTAGGAGATATAAGGATGAACATCTGGAGGGATTACAGGAACAGTATGGCACATGTCGGTTCTGTGGTCAGCAGACACTTCTGCAGACAGTGAACACGTGGCAACCGGAAGATTTGGACGAGGCGGCAAGTGAAATGTGCGGATGTTCGGGTTCTAACGACTATGCCCGGATTAAGAGGATGAAAGAAAAGGCTGCCAAAACAATTGAGAGAAAGTTTGGAGAAACAGCAGAAGAGGAAGCTAAGCTTGATGTGAGCCAGAGAGAGCTTTTAAAGAAAATCGCATGTGCGGTAGCGGATGATGCAATTGATAAAGCTTCTGTGACCATTTCTGCATATAGACAGCAGATTAAGGTGACGATCGGCGTGGGTTCAAAGAATAAGATTAAGATTGAGAGAATCATTACCAAGAAGGCAGTGGAGGAAGTGTAATGGCAAGATTGGTGGATGATGAAGGCAACTTGTTAAAAAACGGAGATAAGACATGCAGAGGGATATGCGATGAGCATACCTTCTGCTGTGACTGTCCGCTTAGAGAAGCACTTAAGAAACTGGCGAAGTATGAGAGAGAAGAAGAGTCGAAAGCAAAGGAGAGAAAATAAGATGTACATGAAGGCAAATGAGATAGTAAGAGAATTCCGGGAAGGGAAAGAAAAAAAGCAGCAGGTCAAAATCCTTGCAGATATGAATGGCTGTACCTATGACGAAATCGTAGAGGTATTGAGAAAGCAGGGTATCGACGTAAGCGAAGTGGAGAGAAAGAAAAGGGTAAGACAGAGCACCAAGGAAACTGAACCAAAGCCTGTAGAGGAGAAGAAGGCCGACATGGCAGCAAGAATTTCGGAAGAGACAATAAAATCAGCTATGGCAGCAGGGCTCCCAGACATTGTCAGAGAAACCATCACACGTCGGCTGATAGATGAAACAGAAAAGATGGAAGCATGTGCACGTCAAATGACAGAATGTGAGCAGAACATCAAGGAGCTGAATGCATTTCTGCAGGCGCGAGGGTGAGGTGGAGTGATGAAAAGGCTGATTGATGCTACGGATTTAGTAAAACAGTTAAAAGCATGCACCATGAGTAACGGAACGTTGATAAATACAAACACAATGATAGCTGTTATAGAAAATGCACCAACAGCCTATGACGAAGAAAAGGTTGTGGAGCAGTTGGAAGAATTGGCAGGCCATTACCACAAATGCTGTTTAGTTGATTACAACGAAGGGGCAGAAGTTGGTATAAGAGAATCAATGGCGATTGTCAGAAAGGGCGGTGTGGAGCGATGAGCAGATTGATTGAAGTTGACAAAATGTTACTTGCCGTAATTGAGGGCAAGCGATTCGTTTTCAGGCATGAGGACATGAAAAATGACGAAGTAGTTATTCAAACGGTGTATAAAGATTTAGCAGAGTTTGTCGAATCACTGCCAAGCACAACCGAAGAGGAGATAAAGGCAAAAGCGATTGATGAATTTACGGAGAAAGCAATGAGGAAACTGACTGAACTTGAATTGAAGAACACTTGTTATACAGTTGCGGATTGCAAGATAATTTTACGTGACGTGGCAGAGCAGTTAAAGGGGGAATGAGGAATGGTAAAGCCAATTTACACAGAAGGAAATGCAGACAATATCAACAAGGCAGTAGAAGGGTTGAATCAGTTTACACATAACTATTGCATGAACTGCAAGGAAACAGAAGAAAAAAATCAGCCGATTTTCAGATGCAAGGAATGTAATTTTCAAGATGCGTTGGGTATTTGTCTTGTAAAAGAATTTGTAATTGATAAAACAGGCGATATGCCTTTAGATTTCGGTTCTATGGGGAGATAGCGAGGTGTGATTATGACGGAAGCGGAAGCAAAAGAATACATGGAAAACGAAATCAGATGTATTCAAAGGGCAAGTTATTGTGATAGGGATTGTGCGAAATGCAATCTTGTCAAAGAAGAGAAACCACTACTTAAGGCATTTGGTATGGCAATCAACGCATTGGAAAAGCAGATTGCGAAGAAGCCAGTGTGTAAAGAAATGCCGTATAGCGAAGAAGTCGGATTTAATGATGAATTGCATTGTCCTACTTGCGGAGCATATGTTGGTTATTTTACAGAAGGCATGGGAGAGCCGGAACAGATGAAATATTGTACTGATTGCGGTCAGAAGTTAGATAGCGAGGTGTGATTATGATTAAGAACAAAGCAATCCTTGAAGAAATTGAACGGAAGAAAAACGAGGTATCTTGTCAGAACTGTGTGCATTGTCATTTGGGTGCTTACCATAGCGGAAGGTGGTATTGCAAGAAAAGAAGTGTATTTGACGGAACAACCGACTTGGAAGAATGTTTTGAGAGAAAGTAGGTGTGATTATGATTGAGATGATAATCAAAGGAATTATTCACTATAACGTGGACGGTACTAAAATCCGTGTTGTGGTGGAAAAGGCAGAGTGAGCAGAAGGGAGAGTAGTATGCAGTACAGATGTATCAAAACAATGTTTCTTGATAAATACGACGAAGACGGCTTTCTGATGGAAGGAAAGTACATGACTATTCCGGAAGGGAGCATATGGGAAAGACAAGAAACTGAACGTATTTACAACATCATCGATGACAAAGATTGTTTACACCTTGAACGTATATGGAAGTCCAAAAAAGCAAAGAGCGTACAGTGGATTGAGATTACAAAAGAGAGATTAGTAGAATGCTTTGAGCCGATTGAGAAGGGAGAGTAAATCATGGAGAGATGCGAAACGTGTACAAAAAAGTGTCCACAGATGGCACTTGCGGATGAATGTGCAAAGGGTAGAATGTACGCAACAAAAGAATTGATTGAATGTCAAAAGGAACTGCAAGCATTTAAGGACAAGCAGGAACAAGGGTTGCTGATTTCTCTACCGTGTAAGGTGGGAACGGTTATTTATATTGTAAACCGATATTGGAACGCAGTTGAAGTAGGAAATATTTGCGGATTTGCTGAATGTGATGATGTGTGTTGCTTTTGCTACAAAGTATATGTAGACCCGGACACATACATACCTGTTGCAATTGCGGATTTTGGTGTGGATTGGTTTTTGACAGAAGCCGAAGCAGAAGAAGCCTTGGAAAAGAAGGGAGAGTGAGAGCATGAGAGAGATTTTATTCCGTGGAAAGCGGATTGACAATGGTAAGTGGGTAGAAGGCTATTTATTTAAAATCTGGGAGTGTGCATACATTTTGTGGGGAACTACGAATGATGTTCCAAATATGATTGAAGTTGATGCCAACACCATCTGCCAATACACAGGCTTGACCGACAAGAACGGAAACAAGATTTGGGAGAATGATATTATAAGTTATCCTCAAATTCATGCCAAAGGAAATGTTGCTTTTGTGGAAGATACATTTGTACTTTTTGATGAATATGACGGAAAGCAGTATATCAACGGAATGTGGAACAAATTTAAAGTTATCGGCAACGTATTTGACAATGCGGATTTAGTGAAGGAGTGAGAATTATAGCAAAACTATTTAAAAATTTCAAGACTAAAAGGCAATTGAGAGAAGAAATAGCATTTCTGAAAGGTTGTCAGAATCAGTGCACACCATTGATCCAAATAGGCAGAGATGTGATAAGGATTGGTGCACAGATGACTATTGCAGATGAACTGCCAGCTGATATAGCTAAGCGTGAACTCCTACATAAAATATCTGATAAAATTAGTCCCTTTGTTTCATGGGATATTGTTGACGGCGAGAAGGGAAGAGAACTAAAGGCATTTGTAAATGTGATTGGGAAGGGGTGATGTCAGATGAAACGCTCGGAGTATAAAGATATAGATGTTCAATGCCCGTTCTACAAGAAGGAAGATGCGAGAAATATCAAATGTGAGGGCATATCAAATGAAAGTATAGCGACCACGTTAGAGTTTCAAAGCAAGAGAGGGAAAGAGATAACGAAAGAAAAGCATTGTAGAGCGGATTATAAAAATTGTCCATTATATCAGGAACTGGATAAAAAATATCGTTAAAATGTGGAAAGAGCGCAAGTAAAGCGCTCTTTTTTTACAATGTGGGGGGTTAGAAAATTTAAAAGGGAACTTGCTATGATGAAACAAACGAGAAGAGGAATGTAAAGCGAGGTGGTGAAATGGCAAAAGGAAAATATGCATATTGGCTGACAGAGGAAGGAAGAATGCGCCTGGAGGCTTATGCAAGGGATGGTTTACTTGATGTAGACATTGCAAAAAAGATGGATATTGCCACTTCAACACTGAATGAATGGAAGAAAAAGTATCCGGAGATATCGGAGTCCCTAAAACGCGCGAAGGAAATTCCGGATATCAATGTGGAGAATGCATTGTACAAAAAGGCAACTGGTTATAAAACGACAGTAAGAAAAGCAGTGAAGGTAAAAGATATAAAATATGACGCCAATGGAAAAAAGAAATCGGAGAAAGAAAAGATAGTGTACGTGGATGAGGAGGTCTACTATCCGCCGGATACACTAGCAGAAATCTTTTGGTTAAAGAATCGTTCACCGGATAAATGGCGCGAGAAGGTCACACACGAGGACAAGGGTGAGAATGACGTAAATCTTGTTATGGATGGTGCTTGTGAGAAGTTCAGTGGATAAGGAGATAACAGAGTGATAACAGTAACAATTCCACAACCCAATAAAAGACAGGAGAAATTTCTGAAAGATAAACACCGGGTAGTGATATATGGCGGTGCCAGAGGGGGAGGAAAGAGCTGGGCGGTCAGAATAAAGGCAATCATACTTGCATTGGCACATAAAGGAATCAAACAGATGATTGTACGTAAGACGTATCCGGAATTGATGGCCAACCATATCAAGCCGCTGAAGGAGTTTTTACGAATCGGACAGAAAGGAAGTGTTGCAAAATACAACGATAGCAAAAAGGAGATTACGTTTAGAAATGGTTCCACGATTCTGTTTGGGTACTGTAATGTTGATAAAGATATTGACAGGTACCAGGGAACAGAAGTGGATGTGCTTTATATCGATGAGGCGACACATCATAGCGAAGAAATCATTAAAAAATTTATGGCCTGTGTACGAGGCGTAAACGATTTTCCTAAGAGAATCTATTTGACGTGTAACCCGGGAGGGAAGGGACATGGCTACATTAAAAGGCTGATAGAGAGGCGGTTCGAAGCAGGAGAGAATCCGGATGATTATTGTTTCATTCAAGCGTTAGTAACAGATAATAAAGCGCTGATGGAAAAAGACCCGGACTACATAAAGTGGTTGGAAGCGTTACCGCCTAAATTGCGAAAAGCATGGTTAGAAGGCAGATGGGACGTATTTGAGGGTGCTTATTTTGAGGAGTTCAGAGCAACACCGGATAAAGAAATGTGTATCACTGCCGGCATAACAGTAGAGGAAGCTGAAGAGGACGGAAGATGGACACACGTTATAAAACCATTTGAGATTCCAAAGGATTGGAAGATATTCCGGTCCTATGACTGGGGATATGGAAAACCATTTTCCTGTGCGTGGTGGGCAGTTAATTATGAGGATGTTGCCTTCCGGATTCTTGAACTGTATGGCTGTACGGGAGTGCCGAATGAAGGACTTAAGTGGAGTAATAAGGTTCAGTTCGACAGAATCGCTGAAATAGAAAGAGAGCATCCGTGGCTTGCCGGGAAACAAATCCGTGGTGTTGCTGACCCGTCTATATGGGACGGTTCACGAGGAATCTCAGCAGCAGAGGAGGCAGAGAAACATCAGCTGTGGTTTGAACCTGGCATCAATGACCGCATACCGGGCTGGATGCAGGTAAGGGAACGGCTGAAATTTGATGAGAATGGATATCCGATGATGTATTTCTTTGATAACTGCAAGGCGGCAATAAGAACAATGCCGCTGATGATGTATGACGAGCATATACCGGAGGACTTGGACAGTGATCTGGAAGACCATGCATGTGATGAAATCAGATATTTCTGCATGATGCGGCCGGTTGCTCCGCGTAACATCCAGACGAATCAGAAACCGCTTTATGACCCATTGGATCAGTATAAGAGTCAAAAAATGAAGCGATATAATACAGCAAAAATAAAGTATGAGTAGGAGGAATGACATGGCAGATTGGGCTGAAAACAAACGCTATGCGGAACAGGTACAGAAGAATAGCAAGGCAATCAACAGTTCTAAAGTAACTGAGGCAACTCACATTCTGGAGAAGTATCGGAATGGAAAGAGGAGACTGGAAAGCAAAATTGTAAAGAATGAGGAGTTCTGGAAACTTCGTCAGTGGAGATATGAGGATGATACGCAGAAGGGAGAGCGAAATCCGGCGACTCCATGGCTTTGGAGCTGCATTCAGAGCAGGTACAGTGATGTGATGGATTCCTACCCGACTTGTAATATCAGACCACGGCAGGCGGATGATCAGAAAGAGGCAAAAAGACTTTCTTCTATCCTGCCTGTTATCTTGGAACAGAACCGATACGAAGAGGTATATTCACAGATTGCGTTATATACGTTAAAAAATGGTACCGGTGTGCACGGTATCTTCTGGGATAAAGATAAACATAATGGACTGGGAGATATCGCCATTAAGAAGGTTGATATTTTGAATCTGTTTTGGGAACCGGGCATAACAGATATTCAGAAATCAAGTAACGTATTTCATACTGAGTTGGTAAATAATGAGATACTGGAGCAGATGTATCCGGAGTGTAAAGGTCGTTTAGGTGGGTCAAAAATTACTGTAGAGAAATATCTGTATGATGACACGGTAGACACTTCCGGGAAGTCAACAGTGGTTGACTGGTATTACAAGAAAATACAGGATGGGAAACAGGTATTGCACTATGTGAAGTATGTGAACGATATTGTGTTATTTGCTACAGAGAATGATGAGAAGCTGGCCAATACCGGATGGTATGAACATGGATTGTATCCGTTTGTAGTACAGCCGCTGTTTGAGATAGAAGGAAGTATCTGCGGGTCTGGATATACGGATATTGGGCAGGATACACAGCTTGAGATTGACAAGTTGAATCTTGCCATTGTGAAAAATGCTCTCCAGTGGGCATCTCCGAGATACTTTGCAAAAAAGAGTTGTGGTGTAAATTTAGATCAGTACACCGACATGAAGCAGGATATTGTTGAAGTAGAGGGAAATCTGAGTGATGATAACATCCGGCCGATTGAAACGAAGCAGATGAGCAGTATTTGTGTGGAGGTCATGAACCAGAAAATTGAGGAACTAAAGTACTGTACAAGCAACCTCGATTCAAATAATGGTGTAGCACCTTCTGGAGTTACAGCAGCATCAGCAATTGCTGCGCTTCAGGAGACTGCAGGTAAGAATGCTCGGTCCGCAAATAAGACATTTCACAGAGGCTTCCGAGAGGTGGTGTATCAGATGATAGAACTGATTCGCCAGTTTTATACAACACCAAGAACGTTCCGGATTTGCCCGGAGAATGCAGAACCGGAATTTGTAGAGTATACAAACAAAGGGCTGGTGCCACAGACACAGAAGACAGTTGGCGTGGATATGGGGCTCCGGGTACCGGAGTTTGATGTGGAAGTAACAAGTGAGAAGGCAAATCCATACAAGAAGATGGAAACAAATGAGTTGGCACTGAATTTCTATTCACAGGGATTTTTCAATCCGGAGATGGCAGATCAGGCAATTTCATGTTTAAAGATGATGGATTTTACACGCAAAGACGAAATGATTCAGCTGATTGGAAAAAATGCTAAGATGCAGAAGGATTTACTGTTATATCAGCAGATGGCACTTCAGCTTGCACAGCAGCTTGATCCGGCAATTGCACAGCAGATAGGACAGGCGATTCTGAGTGAGGGCGGGCAACCGCTTCCGACAGGTGGCAGCAGTCCGATTGAGATTGCAGATGAAGAACATCCATATGTGGAAAAGGCGAGAAGTCAGGCAAGAGCATCAACGGAGGCAGAATAATGATAGAGATTAAGTTTATGCCAAAGGAACTGAAACTAAGTGTTACAGGACATGCCGGATATGCAGAGAAGGGAAAAGACATCGTATGTAGTGCGGTGTCGGCACTGTTTTATACCTTGGCGCAGGCGATAGTAAACAGTAAGGACTTGCTTGAAGAACCACCGGTAATCAATATTGAGGACGGTAATGGTACTGTATCGTGCAAACCGAAGCAGGCATTCCTTGGCACGATTCAGAGAACCTACTGGACGGTATTAACCGGCATTGAGATATTGGCCGGAGAATATAAGGAATACATAAATTTTAGTGTAGAAGGGCAAGAAGGTAGCAAGAAGAGGCTGGAACGGCAAGGGTATTTACATTGAATTGCAGAGACCGGACGCACACAGTAAGATGACGTTACCTTACATCTACATCGTGACAAACGGCCTTGTAACAGATAACCCGGAAGCACCAAAAGGTGTTGTTCCGTGGCTTGCATCTCAGGCAGATATGCTTGCAGAAGATTGGGAAATTGTATAAGTACTAGTGGAAGAAACGCTCTCTGTATGGGCGTTTCTTTTTTTGAAAAAAGTTTTCATAGGGGGGTTAGAAAAAAATATATAGACCTTGCTATGATAAAAATACAAAGGCTCGCACCCTAAACTGCAGATTAGTGGCTCGTATCCCAAACTACAGAGGTAATCAGATGAAAGATTTAAGATGGAACCTGCAGTTGTTTGCAGAAGGAGACGGTGGTAGCGGAGGCGACGCCGGAACGGCAGATGGAGCAGGTACAGAAAATTCCGGAGAAAGCAGTATCCCAGCCTTTATCCCGGAGAAGGCAAGAGGCACATATCTGAAGGCAATGGACAAAGTAAAAAGCAGACAGCCACAGCCTTCGGAAGAACAGGAACCAGTGCAGAAGGAAGAACCTGCAACAGAGACACCATCCCGATTATCGTATACTGAACTGATTAAGTCTGATGAGTACAAAGCGGAACATCAGGCGTATATGGATAAGGCTATAGGCGATAGGCTTAAGAAGTATAAGGGAATGGAAGAACAGAACACTCAGATGCGGAATGCCCTTGATATTGTAGCCGGCAAATATGGGCTTGACGCAAGCAGTGCATCTTTCCTTGATGACTTAACAAAGCAGATTCAGGCAGATGATTCCTACTATGAAGCGTATGCGTCGCAGCACGACATGAGCACGGCAGAGGCAAAGAGAATGCTTGATATGGAACGCCGGATACAGAACATGGAAGCACAGAGAGAGAACGCAGAAAAACAGGAACGGGAGCGTCAACAGATGGCGGCACTGCAGAAAAATGCAGAAGCAACCAAAGCCCAGTTTCCAGGGTTCAATTTCGAAAAGGAAATGCAGGACCCGCGGTTCCGCAACCTGGTAATTGCGACCAGAGGAGATACTACAGCGGCATATATGGCATGTCATTATAATGATGTGATTAAGTCGGCAGGGCAGGTATCACAGCAGATGGCACAGCAGGCGGCACAGCAGGCGGCTATGCAGACGAGTAATGCAATTGCAGCAAACCGAAGCCGACCGCAGGAAAACGGTATCTCTGGGAATGCGGCGACACAGCAGACAGGAAAGTCATTCCGCGGTATGAATCTTGAGGAAATCAGAGCTTACGCGGAAACACAAAGAAGAAAGCAGGGAAGATAGGAAATCTCCCTGCGAGGGAGGTAAAATGGAAAAATATAAGTTAGATTTACAGATGTTCGCATTTGAACAGGGTGTAACACCGGGTACACCAACGGTAACCCCGGTTAACGTGACAACACAGGAAAGCATGAGCCCTACAATGAAGGAGTTCTACGACACATCGCTGTTGGAGAATGCAAGGGCTGAGATGATTTATGAGCAGTTTGCAGTCGTACAGCCAATGAAGGGCAACAAGGTAGAGTTCAGAAAGTATGAAACCTTTGAAAAGGCTCTTGAGCCATTGACAGAAGGTGTTATTCCGAGCGGTCAGAACTTTGGCATGACAAAAATCGAAGCAGAGACAACACAGCACGGTGATTACACAACTGTATCTGACCGTCTTGAGATGGAAGCATTCGATGATGTTATCTATGGTGCAACAGAGGAAATGGGTGCAGCAGGCGGTGAGACATACGACACATTAACTCGTAACAGATTACTTACAGGTAACTGTGTTATGTACTGCCCGAATGGAACAACAGAAGTTAGTTTCAGATCGGCACTTACCAATGCATGCATCTTGACACCAAAGATGGTTAAGAAGGCAGCAACCTGGTTAAAGAAGAACAAGGCACCGAAGTTCAAGGGATATTACATTGCGATTATTCATCCGTCGGTGTCGCATGACCTTACTGAGACAGATGAATGGAAAGAATACCATAAGTACAACAATGTGGAACCGATTTTTAAGGGAGAAATCGGCGTGCTTCATGGTGTGCGTTTCATCGAAACGACAGAAGCAAAAATCTGGGCAAAAGCTGGAGCTGACGGTGTAGCTGTATACGGCACATTGTTCTTTGGTATGAAGGCCTATGGCATTCTGGATCCGGAAGGTGAGCACATGAGAATGATCATCAAGCCGGCAAAGGAAATCGGCGGTCCGTTAGAGCAGTTCAGTACAATCGGTTATAAGTTTAACCATGGTGCGCTGATTCTTTATCAGGAAAGAATGCTTCGTGTGGAATCCGGTTCTTCCTTCGGTTCTGATGACGAGGGGAACTAAAAGCATAACCCGGGGTGAGTAGTCGCCCCGGGTGGAATAGGAGAGAAATATGGCAACTAAGGCAAATGAGGGAAAAAAGGTAAAAGTGAAGCTTCCGTTAAAACCTGGTCAGAAGAAGAACCAGACGGAATTTTATTCTGTGAATGGAAAGAATTATCTCATCAAACGCGGCGAGTATGTTGAAGTACCGGAGGCATTGGCAGAGGTTATCAGAAATGGCCAGAACGCAGAGGAAGCAGCAATTATTTACGCTGATGAAAAAGCAGTAAAAGAACCGAAACAGACAGCATAACAGAGGGACAAGGGAGAGCGGTGGGCCGTTTTCCCTTGTTTTTGTAAGGAGGAAGTAAATTGGTAATCAGAGAGTGTATAGAAACAGTAGATGCATTAAAGCCAAATACTTATCAAAAAGAGGATAAGGTTCGTTGGCTTTCAAATCTGGATGGGCGCATCGTAGAGGAAGTAATTAAAAAACATGTGATGGATGAACCGATAGAATTTCAGCCATATGATGTAGAGAACCTGGAAACAGAGTTGCTTGTAAAGTTCCCACATGATGAAATTTACGAGGCATATCTGAAGATGAAGATTGATGAGGAAAACGGTGAAACGGCACGTTATAACAATAGCGCGGCAATGTTTAACACTTTGTATGAGGAATTTGCAAAGGCTTACCACAGAACGCATAAGCCGTTACCAGCTCCTCGTTTTAAAATATTATAAGTTGCACCGGTGCAACGGGAGGGAAGAGATGAAATATCCGACATTCAGCAATATATCAAAGAACCGGGAGATACTGACTGCGTTCCGGGGTTACAATCATAGCCTTACATGTTCGGAAGGTGAATTTTATCATATGCAGAACATGACATCAGAATACTATCCGGTACTTGCACCGAGAAATAAAAGAGGAATCTGCAGAACGTTTGAAAATCCGATGGGGATGTTGGATAAGGAGAAATTACTGTGGATTGATGACGGGAAACTATATGTGGATGGTGAACTGCAGGAGCTTGATGGAGTAACGATATCGACAGAAGAGAACATGTGTCCAAAGTCGATGGCAAAAATGGGTGCTTATGTCATTATTATGCCGGATAAAATCTGGTATAACGCGGATGATGGCACCTGCGGTTATATGGAAGCTTCATTTGAGGCTGGGGATGAGGTGTCTCTGACGCAGTGTGATAATTCCGGAGCTGTAATTACATGGCATGATGAGGCATATTACAAAGAAAATGAGCCGATATCCGGAGATTATATGATGACGACATCAGGCGGGAAAAGTGTTTTGAAACAGTATTCTGCCACGTCAGCAATATGGGTAACTGTAAACAGTACATACATACAGATTACGTCAACCGGAATAGGCAAAGATTTCAAAAAGGGCGATGGAATCAAAATTACGGTAGATAATTCTGAAGTACAGTGGGAAGGTGTCAAGAATATTTTTGTAAATGAGGAAGAGGACGGGAAACTATCTGTCAACACGACTATCACTGACATTACGGAAGACTGTATTACTATTGCAGGTATTCTGGACGAAAATAAACAGTTTACAGGAGGCGTTTTTTCTCTCAGCGTAGAGAGAAAAGTGCCGGACATGGAGTTTGTTATTGAGTGTAATAACCGTCTGTGGGGGTGTTCTAAAGATGGACATGAAGTTTACTGCTGCAAACTGGGAGATGTGACAAACTGGAACTGTTTTCAGGGAATTTCAACAGATTCATGGGCAGCAACGATTGGCAGTGACGGCAGATTCACCGGAGCAGTAACGTTCCAAAGCTACCCTACATTTTTTAAAGAGAATTCCATGATAAAGATTGCTATCAGTGCAACGGGAGGCCATCAGGTAAAGGAAACACACTGCAGAGGGGTACAGAAAGGATCCGAGAGGAGTCTGTGTATTCTGAATGAAACACTGTTTTACAAAGGAACACAGGATGTGTATATGCTATATCAGGGTGGAATGCCACAGTCGGTGTCGGATGTGTTTGGAGATGAACGTTATTATGAAGCGGTTGCAGGTACCTTGGGTGATAAATATTACATTTCTATGAGGGATACGAAAGGTAAATACCATCTGTTCGTATACGATGCAAAAACAGGTGTATGGTGCAGAGAAGATGATACGGAAGTGTTGTATTTCTGTAACCAGGGAGATGAATTGTACTTTGTTGATATCTACAAGGCATTGAATTCCGTAAAAGGAGCGATGATATATGGGGATGAAACGCAGAGGACAGAAGAAAAATTTGAATGGTTAGCAGAGTCGGGGCCGATAGGATATGAATCTCCGGACAGAAAATATGTTTCGAGAATCAGCATTCGGCTTTCCATGGAACCGGGAAGCAGTGTTGATTTTTATATCATGTATGATTCGTCAGAGGCATGGGAACACAAATTCAGCATCAGCGGCACAGGGACAAGAACATTCACGGTACCTGTGATTCCAAAAAGATGTGACCATTTCGCGTATCGCATAAAAGGAAAAGGAAATTGCAAGATTTATTCCATTGCAAAGACGATAGAGGAAGGAAGTGATATTTGATGTTACCAATATTATCATTAACTGGATCCACGATAGCTGAGCAGGTAAGACAAATAGAACTGTTTCTCTATCAGTTGCGGGAAAGTCTGGAATTTGAATTATCTGATATAGATACAGGGAATTTGTCGCCGGCACTAAGAGGGGAATTAGAAAAACTCGGTGTCAGTATCGAAGAAACAAAGAAAACTGCAGAGGAAAGTCAGGAGCGTTCCGGGACAACGGCAAACAGAATGATAACCATATTTGATGTTATCAATTCAGAACTTTATAAGGCATCACAGGATGCACTGGTGAAGAAAAATATAGTAAATGGTGAAGGAAGCTTGATTCTGGCTGGAGGAATACAAATTTGTTATGGAAAGACAGAGGAACAGATGGTTACATTTACAAAAGCATTTAAGGAGGTTCCTGTGCTCATAGCAATGCCGACAATTGCGGTAGAGATAACGACCGAAGGATTCACGAGAGCGGAGACGGAGACAGGAAGTTATCAGTGGATTGCAATAGGAAAATACGAGGAGGTAACAGAAGATGGTGAGGAATTGGAATAAAAATTTAGCTGCAGTTTCCCTTATGGATGGTGGCGACACAGTGAAGAAAGAGGAAGAGAAAAAACTTTTGGATTCGACAACTGTTACGCAGGCGGCGCAGGATGTAGTAAAGGATGTTGTTAAGAATAGTACAGAAAATATCGCAAGTAAAATTGCAGGAGAGATTTTTAATTCAAATTATATTGGAGAGTTAGCCCAAAAGTCGGTACAGAACGCTATAAATAACCTTGCAGAAACAAATAAAGGCGGATCAGTAGTGACCGGAGCGAACAGTTCAGTATTTACCAAAGAAGATATTCAAAGTATGATCAATGACTTCAAAGAAGGAAATAAAGTAAATGTGGATGCAAGCACGATGCCAGAAACGAACAATGATGTATCAGATGTGGTGTCTGCAATTGTAGAGGAAACCTACAAAGACACCCCTTCGGAGGAAAAGACGGTAATAACAGAACCTTCAGTGTCGTCAGAAACGCAGACAACAAACTATACACCGCTACAGCCATTTCAGGTATCGGATGAATATAAGCAGGCTATGGAATATACGAATCAGTTGCTTGCAAAGCTGAATGGCGGAACAACATCAAGGACAGAAGAAATTAATGCACTCTTAAGTGAATACAAGAACAGGGAGGCATTCAGTTATGACCCGGCAGAAGACGCATTATTTCAGCAGATGTTAGGGCAAGCAATGGCATCCGGACAGATGGCTATGCAAGATACAATAGGGCAGGCAGCGGCATTGTCAGGAGGTTACGGAAACACATATGCAACAGCCGCAGGAAACAATGCATATAATCAGCAGATTCAGGGGGCATATGACAACCTTCCGGCGTATTATCAGTTGGCTTTGGATAATTACAATCAGGAAGGTGAGGAACTGCTGAATCAGATTGCACTTTTGAATCAAGAAGATGCAAAAGAATACGAAAGGCTTCTTGCAGCACTTGAAATGAACTATAACAATGCCAATAATCTTTACAATCAGGAATATGCAGCATGGAGAGATACAGTAAGTGACAGGCAGTATGAGAATGCTTTTGAATACCAGAAAGAGCAGGATGCGCTTTCGCAGAGCAATTGGGAAAGAGAATATCTCGACGGCCTTGCTCAGTATGATGAGCAGTTCGGATATCAGAAGGAGCAGGACGCTTTGGCTCAGGAAAACTATGAGAATGAGTTTGCGTATCAGAAGGAGCAGGACGCTTTGGCTCAGGAAAACTGGGAGAGAACGTTTGATTACAATACATCCGTGACTGCAACCGACGCTACAGCGGGAGAGGAGTATAAAGAACCATCTGAGACACAGGTGAATAAAGCATTGGAAGCATATAATTCAGGCGGGGATGAAGCTCTTGCACAGTATCTTGATTCCTTGCCAAGTGATATTGATATGGAAAAATTTTATACGTATATCTTTGGAAACGGAAGTACACAGGCATCAGGGTATGGAGAACTTCCGATGGAACAGAGAACATTCACGGTGATTGATGATGGTGGAATTAATTGGCTGTGGGGAGTAGATAACAATGCAAAGGTAACAGATAACTACGGGAATGAGTATTCTCTTTCGGAGATTGAGCAGTTATTGGGCAAGAATTTTGCAAAAGAATTATCTAAGCTTGCAAAGGGAGAATATGCAACATACAAAAAGTAGGAGGGCATAAAGATGGCAAAGACAAATTCGGAAAGATTTGCTGAAATCAGGAGGAAGAGGGAAGCGGGTACCTCTTCCTCCTTGGATACTTCCGGGAAGATGACGAATTCGCAGAAATTTGAAAAACTGAAACTCGAAAGGGGAATAGGATTTGATACTCTGGAAAAGGACCTTACAGAAGCAGGGGAAAATATTGCAAAGATTTATAGTGGATGGCAGACTCCTGAGACAATGGCGGCTACGAAGTCTTCTATAGAATCCATGAGCAACCGTTTGAAAGATTACCAGACATATATGCGCAATTATGGTGGAGGAAGCACTACAGAGCTTGATGACCTCGTAGGTACATATCAGAGTATATTGGATGGATGGGGCAGTCAGACGGAACTTTATGGGAATTATCAGAATGGTGATGCGTACAATAAAGCAATGCAGAGGCTGTCATTTGATAATGCTTATGCCGGAAAGACATATGAAGAGATTCAGGAGGCTTTAAATAATACGGAAGCAGGAACTCCTGAATATGATTATTTAAGTACGTTCACTGGGTATACGAATCTGAAGGATTTTTACAAGGCACTGAACGGCGAAAGTGTCAAAGCTTCCGGTGCAAATGATGAGTATTTAGCGACATTGGAAAAACTCAAGAATCAGTATGAATTGGACCATAAGTTTGATTTGTATGCCGACATCATGGATAACGAAGATTTTGAGGAAAATTCAGCATACAGAGAATCTGAGGAAAAAGGTGTGCTTAACTGGATGGCCGATACATCTCATGAGTACATTGGAGAAAACATGGACAATGAAACTTCATGGGCAAAGCAGCGTATTAGTGAAAAGTGGGATAGTCTTAGGAAAAATTTGTTTGGCGCAGAAAACATAGAGTATCTGACAGACGATGAAGTCAAAGTATATAACTATATCTATAATACGCAGGGCAAGAAAGCAGCGAGTGAGTTTTTGCAGGACATGCAGGTGACATTAGGCAGAAGGAAAGAAGCAGAGAACCAGGCAAAGACAGAAGATGTTCTTGATAAAACCGGTCCGGTGGGACAGACAGTAGGAAGTGTGCTAAGTGTTCCGTGGGGTGTGGTTGGTGATGCCACAGCTGCAATCGATGACACGTTCCGTACACTGGCAGGATTGGAAGTGAATCCGTATAACTCCGGACATGCTTTATCAAATCTGTCTGACAATATCCGTGATTACACGAGGGAAGAAATAGAGAATAAGGCAGAAGGGGCAGAAGTTGCCGGAGTAAATGTGCCGACGTTCCTATATGACTCTTTATTATCTATCGGCGAGAGCGCAACAAGACTTGTGGCAACAGGAGGCTTAGGGAAGGCAGCCGGAACGGTATCAGGACTGTGGGCCGGAGCAGGTGCTGCATCAGACCGCGTGAAAGCATTGAAAGAAGCCGGAGCAACAGAGGAGCAGATTCTGAAGGGAAGCATGGCAGCAGGAGCAATGGAACTCATTGGAGAGAAGCTGAGCATAGAGAATCTTTTAAAGGTAAAAAATGCAGATGGAATTCTTTCTGTGGTGAAGGAAGTTGCAAAGCAGATGGGAATTGAAGCATCAGAAGAGACCGTGACAGAAGTGGGAAACATGATTTTTGATGGTCTCATCCGGGGAGGTTCTTCTGACCTTGCAAAGAGCCATGCAGAGTATTTAGAGAGAGGATATACGAAAGAAGAGGCGGATAGACTTGTATGGAATGACATCAAGAAGGATATTGCAGTGGCAGCTCTTGGTGGTGCTTTATCCGGAGGAATTCTTGGTACCGGTGCAAAAATCAGTCAGATAAGCGATTATAAAGCAGAAGGTGCGACTATTCGAGAAGGCAGTGGAGCATCTGATGTTATGAATGCCGAGAAACTTACAGAAGAAGGAGCAAAAGTGCTCGAAGAATATGAAAAGAAGGGAATCACGGCTGAGAATATCACAGATGCACAACTTGGTAATCTGAGTTCGATGCTGACGGAGGATGCGCGAAGAGAACTAGTAGGGCAGAGGGCAAACAAGGAAAAGATAACAACATATGCGGAACTGATGAAAGATAAGGATGCGGCAGAGTTATTTGTCAGCCAGTATGATGGAAAAACGGATCCGGATTACTACATTGATTCATTTGAACTTGCTTATGGATATGGGAAAAACCTGATTGGTTCGGATTCTGTAATCAAAAACAAAGGGGCGTTGACAGAGTCTCAACTTTTGGAGACATATCGTGCAGGGGTAAAGAGCAGAGGCACAGAAAAGATACAGGAACAGCTGACAGAGGTTACAAAGAAACATTTTGCTGAAAATCCGGTGATTCAGTCCGGAAAGTTTGATATCTCCGGCGTGTCGATGAAGAATCTGACAAACCGGCAGAAGAGTGCTGTGGAATTTGCAAGGAAACTCTCGGAGTACGCAGGGGTAAATATTACCTTCTTTGAGTCAAAAGCGGATGAGAATGGAGTGCGCACAGATGCAAACGGATGGTATGACCATGAGACTAATACGATTCATGTAGATGTATATGCCGGACTCACGGAAACGGTAGTGGAAGAAAGTATTATCCCGACACTTTCTCATGAAATGACGCATTGGATGCAGGACAAAGCACCACAGTTGTACGAGCAGTTGACGGAGCAGGTAATGAATACATTGGCAGCAGAACAGTCGGTAGAAGAACTGATTGCGGCAGAAATGGGCAAGAAGGGATTATCCTATGAAGTAGCAAGGGATGAACTTGTTGCAAGAGCCTGTGAGGATATGCTAACCAATAGTAAGGTATTGTCAAGTTATCTTGCCGGCATGGATGCCAAGAGTGCTACTACGCTGAAAGAAAAGATTCATGAGATTGCCGAGAAAATCAAAGCATGGATTCAGGATTTGTTAAAAATGTATGAATCCAGTTCCAAAGAAGCAAAAGTACTCAGAAAGTATGAGAAGAAACTGAATGAAGTCAGTGCCACATGGGACAAGGCAATGATGCAGGCAATCCGGACAAACCAGGCTACAAAAGCGGAAGTTGCACCGGTGCAACAGAATGCGGAATCTGCAAGAGAATCAAGTTGGACACTCAAAGGATATGATGAGAGGCAGTTGACAAACTGGAAAAACAGTAAGCGGATTGTTGTTTATGGTAACAAAGTACAGTTTATGGAATTTGTAGATAAAGCTCTTAGTGATAAGACATATTCGAAAAAAATGTATTTTGGTATGGTTTCCGATACTGTTGCGGATGAAGTAGAAAGTTGTTTTGGAATAGATATTCGCAATTTTAATTTATCTCTCGGTGGCAATGAAATTAGGAAGACTATAAAGAGCCATGGAAATGATGAAAGAGAAAGCTTGAGAGGCCAAAAGGCTGTAATAAAAGAAGATTTTTATCAAATTCCATATGTTATGTCAAAGCCATCAGACATTGAGAAAAGTGGGGAGTATGAAGGTAAGCCATGCTTGATTTTTAAGCGAGATGGATATAATGTGGTGGGAGTTGTTTCGGATAAACACATTGATTTGTTCGTGCAGACAATGTACATTCAAAAAAATAAAAGCCTTGCCACTCCGCCAAGTGATGTTAACATCTTCTCGCAAACGTCCGAAACGTCTAGTGGTACAGCTTCTACTGATAGTATATCACAAAGTGAAGAAAATGCAACAGAAAATATTCGCTTCTCCTCCCGTGAGACTGAATCCGTCTACGATACCGTAGGTGAAGGCGAACGTCTGAAAGAAGAGAATGCAAAACTTCGTGAAGATGTAGAGAATCTGAAAAAGAAGATTGCCATGGAAGCAGAGTTCGGAAGTGAAATCAGCAGTACATATCTTAAAAAGGTGGCAGAACAGTTACTTCTGAAGAACAAGAGTGATTATGATGCAGATACCTTGGCAGAGCAATTGAAGGACGTTTATGAGTACGTGAAGGAGAACCGCGATGTAAAGTGGGGTACTCTCATGAGTAAGACGTATGAAATTGCATCAGGTATTCTTCATGAGGCGGATTCAGACACAAGGGTTGCGGAGTATGGCAAAAAGATTTTAGATGCCATGAAGCAGCCGGTATCGTTATCACCGGCACAGGTGGAAGCGGCGGAAGGAATGTATGGTGAGCAGTACCGGAAATCATTATTTGGCAAACTGAATATTTCCAGAAACGGAGTGCCTCTTTCTGAAATGTGGAAAGAGTGGTCCGCCTTATATCCGGATATCTTCGATGCGGGAGTGTCTGAAGCAGACCAGGTGGCAGCAGTACTGGAAGCAAGACAGGAATTGACAGATGCAACAGATGCCTTGGAGGAATATGGTCAGAAAGAGATGGCCAGGAAACTTGCAGTAGAGATTTATCATCAGCTTTGGAATATGGAACCGGTGAAAGGACTTTCTGAAAAATATGAGTCTGAAATCAGAGGTTTGAGGAAAGACCACAGACGGATGATGACGGAGATGCGAAAGGATACGGTGACGCATTACGAAACATTGTTGCGGAACGCACGCCTGAATCGTGAGACGGAAGTCCGTAGAGTGAAGCAGGAAGCAAGGCAGAAGATGAATCAGCACCGGGAGAATGAGCAGAAGCAGATAAAAATTCGTAAAATTACCAGTAACGCAATGCGGATGAGCAGATGGCTGACGGAAAATTCTGCAAAGAATCATATCCCGGAAGGTCTAAAGGAACCGGTGACACTTCTTTTGGACTCCATTGACTTCTCTTCAAAGCAGTTGCTTGGACTGAATAAATCAAAGCAGGGTGAAATGACAAAGCAAGATATTTCATTCAGTGAAGCTTTGGAAAAGGTACATACCATGGCGGCGGGCATCCGAAAGGCACAGGACTCGGGAGATGGTGAAGTGATTGGTTTTGACGGAATGTATGTGGATCTTCCAATGGGATATGAGGAACAGTTGCAGGAATTCAGTAAGAGAGTAAATGAACTGATGCGGCGCAATGGTGATAATCATCATGTATTACAGAAAATGACTCTGGAAGAACTGGAGACCTTGGATGATATTGTACAGACGTTAAAAACAACTGTAACACAAATGAATGAGTTTCTTTCAGAAAGCAGGTTGGGCGCAATCAGTACAGCGGCGCAATCCACGATCCGAGAACTGAAGGAGATGGGAAAGAACGGTGAGGTAGGAGAGAGTACAAAAAAGTTTCTATACTGGCACAATGCATTACCAATATATGCCTTCAAACGTTTTAGCAGCGCAGGTGAAGCGTTATTCCGTTCCTTCCAGAGGGCACAGTCTACGCTGGCATTTAATGTACGCACCATCATGGATTACAGCGAGGATACTTACACAGATAAAGAGGTCAACGAATGGGAAAAGGAAATACATGAGTTTGAGTTTTCTGACGGACCGGGGGCAGACGGAAAAGACAGAAAAGTGAAAGTCCGGATTACAACTTCACAACTGATGTCTCTGTATTGTCTGAGCAAACGTGAGCAGGCACAGGAGCATTTGAAGGGTGGCGGTTTTAAAGTAGAGGATTTTGAGGATGGAGCGCGGAAGGTTTCACAGCCGGAAGGCCTTACTATGAATAAGGGAAGACTTTATGAAATGTTATCGGTATTGACTGACCGGCAGAAAGAGGTGGCGACACGTTTACAGGCTTTCATGAATATTCAGTGTTCCAGTTGGGGAAATGAGATTTCCATGAGACGTTTTGGGTACCGGGCATTTACGGAAGAAAATTATTTCCCAATCCAGTCGGACGAGAATACGTTGAACAGTGAAGCGGGAGTAAAGAACAACGAACTGACACGACTTCTTAATATGTCGTTCACCAAAAAACTGACTCCTCATGCAAATAATAGAGTAGTCATCCGGAGTATATTTGATGTATTCGCGGAACACAGTTCGGATATGGCAAAGTATAATGCATTTGCTCTTCCGGTGTTGGATGCGTACAAATGGTACAATTACCAGGAAAAGATAAAGGTAAAGGATGAGAATGAAGCCGGCAGTGAAGATGTAATACCATTCGAGACAGAGACCGTAAAAGGAGCCATGGAGACGGCATATGGTAAGGAAGCAAAGAAGTATTTCTTCCAGTTCATGAAAGACATCAACGGATCCTACAGTGCCGGTATTGGGGAGGAGCTTGCAAAGAGTTTCATGAGCAAATACAAGGTGGCAGCAGTAGCGGGAAATCTGAGAGTGGTAATGCTTCAGCCGTTGTCTTATGTACGCGCTCTGGAAGTGATGGATGCAAAGTATCTTTTCTCAAGCAATGTATTCAGAAAGTCGAAGGCAGATAAAGTCATGGAGTATTCGGGAATTGCACAGTGGAAGGATATGGGCTTCTACGATACCAATATTACTCGGAATGTACAGTCGCTGATTAAACATGATGAGACATGGAAGGACAAGCTTGTGGAAGCAACCTTAAGACCTGCAGCATGTGCAGACCGTTTCACGTGGAGTAAACTCTGGCAGGCGTGTGAAGCAGAGACAAGAGACAAACGACCAGAACTGAAAGCTAACAGTGAGGCATTTAATCAGATTGTTGCAGAACGTTTTGAGGAAGTTGTGTTTAAGACGCAGGTAGTAGATTCAGTACTTACCAGGTCCCAGCTCATGAGAAGTAAGAGTGTCTGGGCACAGTCGTTCACTTCGTTCATGTCAGAGCCAACTGTCTCATATAACATTCTTCTTGAGAAACATATGGACTGGAACAGAAGTTTCCGGGTTGCAAAGGAGAGCGGAAAGAGCAATAAAGCGGCGGTGTCGCAGGCATTTCATGAAAACGGCAAGACTATTGCAAGGACAGTTTATGTGTATTGTTTATGTGCAGTGTCACAGTCGTTTGTGGAGGGACTAGCAGATGCACTTAGAGACAATGATGAGGAGGATGAGGAGTTTGGAACTCTGTTATTGGAGAATATGAAAGATAATTTCTTCAAGAACATCAATCCACTTGCATTGATTCCGGGAGTGAGAGATGTATTTTCAGTGATAGAAGGATATTCGCTGAACCGAATGGATGAGGAGTTTATCTCCAGTCTGGTAACTGCAGCACGGAAAGTTCAGAAAGATTTCTCGGATGAAGATGGAACTATTGGGTATAAGACGGTATACAGCACTTTAAAGGCGGTTTCTCAGATGAGCGGCATTCCTGGTAGCAATTTGATTCGCGAAGTAGTAACCATTTGGAATAATACCATTGGAGAAGTTTATCCGGGCATGAAGATTAAGTAATATTTTCAGTAGTGGGGGGTTAGAAAATGACCCTCCTTTACTATTACAATGAGGAAAAGGAGGTAGGGCAAATGGATATGATAACGTACAGGGTAACGCTGGATACGAAAAAGACAGGTCCACAGACCGTGCTACAGGGTTTTAAAAAGGGAGAGGGATTGTCAAGAAGAATTATTGTGGCTGTCGTTGCAGGAAGTAAGACTTATCCGGTTAGTAGTGAAACAGTTGCAAGTATTTATGTTACAAAAGAAGGAGCAGAATTTTCCAGTGTAAATGCATGTAAGATAGAAAACGGTCAGGTTATATATGATGTATATCCAACGGATATAGATGTAGCAGGGCGGGTTGAAATGCAGCTACAACTCATTGCACCAAAAGAAAACGGAGCAAGCGCGACGTTACTTCTTCCGGAATTTTATTTGGAAGTACAAGAGTGTGATATCGAAAATGCGCTTCCAGCATCTGAACCGACATTTACTGCACTGGAGAATGCGTTAGCACAGGCACAGGCTGTTTATTATGGAAGAATTGCTTCGATGGAGTTATCTCCAGAAGGAGTTTTTACCATTACATATGGAGATGGAACACAATATCAATCTGATACAATTGCGCGAATTCTTCCTACATTAAAAGGTGAAAAGGGTGACACGGGTATTCAGGGTCCAATGGGACCGACTGGGGCAACGGGACCACAGGGAGAGCAGGGACTCACGGGTGCAACAGGAGCAGCAGGAGCACAGGGACCAACCGGAGCCACAGGAGCGACAGGACCACAGGGTGAACAGGGTCCTATGGGTCCGGCGGGACCACAAGGTGAACAGGGACCAACCGGAGCCACAGGAGCGACAGGACCACAGGGTGAACAGGGTCCTATGGGTCCGGCGGGACCACAAGGTGAACAGGGACCAACCGGAGCCACAGGAGCGACAGGACCACAGGGTGAACAGGGTCCTATGGGTCCGGCGGGACCACAAGGTGAACAGGGACCAACCGGAGCCACAGGAACAGTAGGACCGCAGGGGCCACAGGGATTACCTGGAGCAACTGGGCCACAAGGGGCTCAGGGAATTCAAGGAGCGAAAGGTGAAAAAGGAGATAAGGGAGACCGTGGTGATAGTGGAGTAGTAACACCAATTAGTGGTCTGTATGCACTTACGGGCGATGAAGACGGAAACCTTTATGCAGTCTATGCCGATGGAGATGAACCACCGGAATTTGAAACGGACGAAGAAGGAAACGTCTATGTAGTATTACCTGAATAAGAGAGGAGGAATAAGCAGTGGCAAAAGTTTTAATTGGTAATTTTAAAGGGCCTAAAGGGTCACAGGGCATTCAGGGACCACAGGGTGAACAGGGTCCTATGGGTCCGGCGGGACCACAGGGTGAACAG
>CAZIQL010000001.1:0-15019 GCA_964541485.1 uncultured Lachnospiraceae bacterium | reverse complement strand
TATGGGTCCGGCGGGACCACAGGGTGAACAGGGACCAACCGGAGCCACAGGAGCGACAGGACCACAGGGTGAACAGGGTCCTATGGGTCCGGCGGGACCACAGGGTGAACAGGGACCAATCGGAGAGACAGGAGCAACTGGGCCACAGGGTCCAGAAGGGCCAGAAGGTCCGGCGGGACCACAGGGTGAACAGGGACCAACCGGAGAGACAGGAGCAACTGGGCCACAGGGTCCAGAAGGGCCGGAAGGTCCGGCGGGACCACAGGGTGAACAGGGACCAACCGGAGCGACGGGAGCAACTGGGCCACAGGGTCCAGAAGGCCCAGCAGGCCCGCAGGGTGAAAAAGGAGAAAAAGGAGATACCGGGGCAACGGGACCACAAGGTCCGACGGGACCGCAGGGACCAAAGGGTGATACACCTGTGGCTGATTCTGCATTATCAAGCACATCGACAAATCCGGTACAGAATAAAGTTGTATATGAGGAGCTTGAAAAGAGAGCAAAATCTTTGCACAATCAGGCAGCTTCCACAATCACTGCAGGAACGTTTGCCGGTGATGTTGTAGCAAAGGAAAGCACGGCATATACAGTCGCTCAGATTGCAAATTATGTATCACTTCCAGAATCGTCTGACCCGGGTGCAGATTCTACGAGTGCATATCCAAATGGAACTTGCATTGATATTTACAAAGAATAGGCGGTGGTATTATGGCTTATACAGTTGTAGGAAAGAAAAACAAGGAAGTAAGCAAAAGATACACTGTGGTTGATAAAGTCAATAAGCAGGTTTTAAGACGATACAGAGCAATGGGCGGTGTTTTGAAACTCGTGTGGGAAGCCATTACAGGTATAAAGTATATTATGACTGGTATAGCTTATCATTACGAGAGCAGTAGCGGTACAACATACAAATATCTCCACCCTAGAAATGAGGATGGTAGTCTGGGAAGTACCAAAGATATTATCAGCATCGATGTCAATTGTGATATGGCAAACCTTTGTAAATCTGGCGAGTATGCATGGAACGCAAACACTTATTTTTATGGCTATCCTTACACATGGGATGAGGTAAAAAGTATATATGTACAAGGAACATATATCAATTTTAACAATTTGCTTGCAACTGCCTTTGGCGACAAATACACAAGCGTATCACATGCCAGTCATTGTGTATCCGCAGATGGTAAATCCGCTTTGGTGTGCTACAAATTTGGATATACTTCTGGAAATTATGTATATGGCGGTGCTGGTGTAGCTTTATTTAAACTAGATAATGGTGTGGTTAGTTTTGTTGAAGATATTGGTGAAGTATACTCGTGGTATTACTATAAATCTTCATGGTTTGATGTGTATTACGAAACCACATATCCTACTCCGGGAGTAGAATTCCAAGCAAGTGATGATTTGTCAAAGTTTTATGTCGCGACAGCTTTGTATAACGACTTTACTAATGGAAGTTATATTTACAACAAATATGTATATGCTCGGCAATCAAGTGGAACATATGCACAGATATTAGCAAAAAGTGGAGTTGCTCATGGTTATGACTTTCTTACATCTGATGGAAAGTTTTTTCTTTTACGTACTTCTACTAGCAGTAGTGCTACGTATCCATGGACCATTTATTATCTTACCGATACAACGGCAACTTCGTTGAGCGCTCTGGGTTTATCCACTTACAATACACCCAATGAGCAACGATATAATCCGCAATTGCAGATATATTATTATCGCCTTGGTGGATATATTTATCAGTTTGTATTATCTGAAACGGGTGTAACAACACTGGGAAGAAATTATTTCAGCCCAGCGGAAAGTATTAAAGACGAGACTTATAATGGAGTTTATGTGCTAACCACTACAGCTAATTCAGATGACTCATCCTTGCAGGACTTAAATTACAAAAAGACATCCCGAGCTACTTCTGGGCTGATTACTACTTTTTCGACAGTGTCCACATTGAAAAGTGGGGTTGTGTACAAAGCAATGAAGTTTATAGACCCAGAGACGGATATTCAATAAAGGAGATACACAAATGAAATTATTGTTAGATGAAAGAAATTTGATAGTTGGCATCAGTAATACAATAGAATATGGTGTGTGGGGAAATGTGAAAGATTTATACTCATGGAAGATTGGTATTAACGAATATGCCATGGACAACAACTTTTCCGTTGTAGACATCGGTGATGCAGAAATTCCAACGTATGTCACACCAGGTGCTTACTACTACATAAACGGAGAATTTAAAGCGGCTGACGAGTGTCCGAACGAGTACAAGGAAAGAGTTGAGTACTTAGAAGAGGCACTTGCTATTACAGACGAGACTGCCATCGAGCTTTATGAGGCTCAGGCAGCACAGGAAGAGATCAATAGCGCACAGGATGATGCGATTATTGAGTTATATGAATTATTATCAAACTAAGGAGGTAAAGAAGCATGAAGATCCAGTCAGTAGCTCACAGTTATTGGAGAAGAATTAAGGCAGGTGCTAGAACTTTTGAGAGCCTTTCGGATGAAGTAACTGACTTTCAGAAGAAAAACGGTTATTCTTCAATGAGAGACCAGGTTCTGTATCTGGCAATCTCAGACGTTAAGAACGATGTTATTACTGAAGGTCAGTTCGAAGACTACACAGGTCTTGTGTATGCAGAAGTGAAAGATACTTTTGCAAATGTAACAATTGAGTAATTCAGGACCGGGAGTTGTTAGGGTACAATTCCCGGTTTTGCATATGGAATAATACACAGGAGGTGTCAAAGAAAGTGGTAACTATTAATATTTCAGCGCTCATCGTTGCTTTTATTGCGGCAATGGGAATTCCATCTGCAATTACCGGGTTCTGCATCCGCAGACTGGAGAAGAGCATTGATAAGCGCGAAAAGGCACGAGAGGAAAAAGATGAGGCTCGCAGACAGAATGAAATCATGATTGTGGAAGGAATGAACGCAGCAATTGCCCTGGGAGAAGCTACGGCACGGGCGGTACAGCGTATCCCGGATGCAAAGTGCAACGGAGACATGCATGCCGCCCTGCAATATGCTACGGAAATAAAACACAAGCATAAGGATTTCATCACAAAACAGAGCATGGGTTCATTGTACTAAGGAGGAGTCGGGAATGAACGAAGAAAAGAATAATACAATTATCATTCTGGCTGACAAAGTAAAGAAGAAAAAGAAAATTGGAACCATGGATTTGATATTGTGGTTTCTGATTATCGTGCTTGTCGTGTTTGTAGTGGACATGCGTAATGTTTACGTACAGACCGGCGGAGTTCCGGGAGAACTGATTGCCGGAGTGTTCGCGGTGGCAACCGGAGAATTCGGATTCATGGGTTGGATCCAGACATCAAAGAACCGAAAACAGGAGAGACAGTACGAATTGGAAGACAGAGCATTTGAAAAAAAGGAGGAAAAAACAACATGACATTTGAAGTTTTTTGGATTTTAACATTTATTATTTCTTTAGGAACCGGATTCCTGACACAGGGAATCAAGAGGTTGTTGGATGAAAAGAAAAAGAAGTACAGCGCCAATGCGCTCGCCGGAACCGTGGCGGTCTTTGTGTCCGTGGCAATTAGCGCCGGCTACATGATTCTCACGGAAACAGCATTCAATGCAAAAATGGCAGTGATTCTGATTGCGCTGATGTTCTTATCCTGGGGAGCTGCGATGGTTGGATATGACAAGCTGAAACAGTTGCTCGAACAGGTGGCAGAGGTTAAAAATAAACTGATGTAGGTGAAGAATATGAAGACGTACGAAAAGGGAAAAGCAGTCAAACTTTCGAAGAACTTTAAAAGCACAGAATTTGACTGCAAGGGAATCGGATGCTGCACTGAAACACCAATTGACGAAGAACTGATTGAAATTCTCCAGAAAGTCAGAGACCACTTCGGTAAGCCGGTGAAGGTTAACAGTGGGTACCGGTGTGAAAAACATAACGGGGAAACTGCAGGAGCAAGTAAGACCTCCCAGCATATGAGCGGTAAGGCGGCTGATATTCGCATTGAGGGAGTTCACCCAATGCACATTGCCCGGTACGTTGACAGCCTGAATGTAAACGGGAGAGTAGGTTGTTATACATATGATGATAATGGCAAGGGATTTGTTCATATCGATACCAGAGGAAAGAAGAGCAGAGCTATTTACACGGAGAATAATATCGACTACGACACCGTGTCGCACTTCCACCCGGCAATTAAAAAAGGAGTAACGGGCAGAACTGTTATCGTTATCCAGAGACGTCTGAAGGAGAGGGGCTACTATCATTCTAAGATTGATGGCAAGTGTGGCCCTGGTACAGAGCAGGCAATCATCCAGTACAATGCATCACAGGACAGAATGAATGATGCAGTATGGGGACCAAAGTGCTGGAACGAGATGTTTCCGGTGTAAAGTTGCACCGGTGCAACCGTATCCCACAACACTGTTCCCATGAGATGGCGCATGAAGAAATGGTAGCTGCCATTGTGCATCAGCTGACCAAGAATCTGACCGCAGAACAGATTGAAGGAACTCCGTTTGCAAATTATTATGTGGACCACACGGTAGGCTTATACCATGCAGCGGCGAGCGGTATGCCTTTTACGGCGACCTACTATCAGTCCAAGGGAGACCCTATCACGGATTTGATGGAGGATCTGGCAGCAGAGCAGAAGGCGAGAACAACCTACGATAATATTTTGCGGTTAGTGCATGACTCGGAGGTCTGTGACCCAATCCGGTTTTTGAGGGAAAGGGAAATTGTGCATTTTCAGCGTTTTGGTGAGGCACTTAGAAGTGTACAGGACAGATTGAACAGTAAAAATTTCTATGCATTGAATCCGGCTTTCGATAAATAACGAAAATTATGTCGTTGGAATTGACAGATAGCGGAAGAACAGTTATTATGTTCATATACGGGCATGTCCCAGAAAGGACGATGTGGGATGAATCGAAGAAATGTATTGGGAAATCGAATTGAAGAGAGTAAGACACTTTGGGTTATTGTAATTGGGCTTTTGGTTACGGCAATTCAATTTGCGATATATTATTTTGTAAGCGGAGGATGGCTTGGTATTCTGCTTTCAGCGGTAGTGGTTCTGATTGGAAGTGTGCTGGTGCATTTTATTACAACGGAGCAGGAAGAGCTGATGGGATTTTTACTGATTCCGTGTGCGTTTTCCGGAGTTGTGGGATTGTTGCTTCCATATGTAGAGATACCGTTTTTTTCGGAGAGTAATGTGGTGTTGCTTGGTTGTCTGGTTACCTGGCTGGTTCCGGTGGTTTATGCAATGATTTATACCTGGGCAAACGGGAATACCGAAATGGCCGGTTTTGCAAAGCTTTATACCAGGGCAACGGTTTTCTTCTATCTGGTATATTTTGCATTAGTGATTTATGGTGCTATTTTTCAGCAGACAGCAGCGGAAGAAGGGAATGCTACACAGTGGATTCCGTTTGCTACCTTTGCCGCACTGATAAATGGTGTGGTGAAGAAGACGATCACTGCTCAAAGAGTTGTGGAGTTTTTGTTAAACCGCGTGGTGTTTTTCCTTCCATACGGATTTTTCATCGGCATGGTTTGCAGGAAGCTGCACGGAATACTGAGAGTGATTCTGCTTTTATTCCTTCCTGCTGTGCTTGAAGCAGTTCAGTTGTTTTTTGGCTGGGGAACCTGTGATGTGGATGATGTTATTTTCCGTTTCATCGGTAGTCTGCTTGGGCTTATCGGTTTTCTGGTATTTGACGCAATGTTCCAGCATTTTACCGCACGTCATTTTGACGGAAGTGAAATCAACAGAGATTATTACGGACGTAAAATTTGAGAATAGAATAAAAAGTAAGCCGTGTTCCGGGTGGGAGCACGGCTTCTTATGTTAGTTTTGAATTGATATCATCAAGATAATCCGCGGAAGCCACGGCCGATGATTTCGCTTGTATTGGTAATCAGAATGAAGGCACCGGGAGCTTCCTGTTTGATGAACTGTCTGAGCTGGATGGCCTGGGAGCGGTTCATTACAGTAAGGACGATTTTTTTGTTCTGACCGGAAAAAGCACCGGTGGCATCACAAACCGTGGCACTGCGCTTTAGGGTGTGCACGATGTAATCGCTGATGGCACCGGCATCATCACAGATGACGGTAAAGTACTTACACAGGTTCATGCTTTCAATGACCATATCAACCAAGGTGGATTTTATAATCAGACCAAGGAAGGAAAGCAGACCGGTCTGCATACCAAACGTAGGAAAAGCAAGCAGGGTCAAAATGACGTCGGAACAAAACAGTGCCTGACCGATATCAAAGGAAGTAAATTTTTTAAGTATCATGGCCACGATATCGGTACCGCCGGTAGAACCACCGCAGTTAAATAAAATCGCAGCTCCGACTGCCGGAAGTCCGACCGCAAAGGCAAGCTCCAGCACCGGTTCGTTTGTAAACGGTGCCGACATCGGATAGATAACTTCAAGCAGCTGCAGGGAAAGCGAAAGCAGCAGGCTTCCGTAAATGGTTTTGATACCGAAATCTTTTCCGACGACAAGAAGTCCGATGACTAAAAGAATCGAGTTTACCATAGTGACAATGGTGGCAGAACTCAGTACCCCGCCGCACAGATCGCTGACAATCATGGCAAGACCGGTGACTCCGCCGATGGCAAAATTATTTGGAAATTTAAAAAAGTAAACACCGATGACGACGAGTAAAACACCGGCCGTCAGAAGCAGATACTCCTTTATTGTGTCGCGTATTTGATGTTTTGTCATATTTTGTTTTCCCCCTGTGGTTCCAAAAGAAACTCTTTTGTTTTCTGCTCTTATTATAGTAGTAAGGTAGGAAGGTTTCAATAGTATTTTTTTGAAAAATGTGGTATACTTAAAAGAAAGCTAACAGAAAAATTGGAGAATGAATAATGATAATTAGAGATGGACTGGTATTTTTAGAAGGTGAATTTCAAAGAAAGGAACTCCGGGTATCTGAGGGAATTATAGTACAGACAGAGGAACCGGGGACCCTGAGTGCATGGGAAGGCGAAGAGGTACTTGAGGCATTCGGAAAGAAAATTCTGCCGGGTCTGGTAGATATCCATACACATGGACGTGTGGGTGAGGATTTTAGTTTTGTGACAGGGCAAGCCCTGCAAAAGCTTTGCGATTCGTATGCTTCCTGTGGTGTGACGTCTGTGCTTGCAACGACAATGACAAACAGGCCGGAGGCGATAGAAGCTTCACTTGAAGTGATTGGTGCCTTTTGTGAAACGGCACATACGGGCGCAAGGCTCCTGGGTGTACATATGGAAGGACCATTTCTGGGAGAAAAGAAAAAAGGTGCGCATGATGCACGGTATTTAAAAAAGCCGGATGTGATGGTTTATGAAAAATTTCAGAAGCTTTGCGGAGGAAAGCTCCGTCTTTTGGCAGTGGACCCGGAGCTTTTGGGAGCGGAAGAACTGGTACGCAGATGCAGGGAGGATCAGGTGGCGGTTTCTCTTGGTCATACGGCATGCGATTATGAAACGGCGTGTGCGGCAACAGGGTGGGGAGCAGATCACGTGACCCATCTGTTTAATGCAATGCAGCCGCTTCATCACAGAGAACCCGGCCTGATTGGGGCTGCGGTGGATAAAAAAATGTATGTGGAACTGATTTGTGACGGTATTCATCTGCATCCTGCCATCATCCGAATGATGTTCTCACTCTGTCCGGGCAAGGTGCTCCTGATTTCCGACTCCATGCAGGCGGCAGGGCTTTCGGACGGAGAGTACGAGCTGGGAGGAATCAAAGTTTATGTAAGGGATGGAAAAGCCACGCAGGCAGACGGAACCATCGCCGGCTCCACCATCAGTGTCTATGATGCTATGGTGAACGCCATCCGGTTTGGTGTTCCGGCAGAGCAGGCAATCCTCGGCGCATCGTATTATCCGGCAAGGTCCATTGGTATGGAAAGTGAAGTCGGAAGTATCGGGTGCGGACGTGTCGCAGACTTTCTTGTGGTGGATGAGGACTGGACATTAGAGAAGGTATATATCGGTGGTGTTCCGGTTTAAGTACGATACTTATTTATTTTCAGCAAAAAAAAAATTAAGTGTAACCTTTTTTTGATTTGCACGAATAAGGAGTGTAAGTCAAAAAACAGAGAGATAAAACGCCCCTGTTTTTGCAGGGGCATTTTTTAAAAGAAAAGGAGATTAACATGAAGAAGAGTTTTTTAGTAGCAGTAGCAACTATCGCTACAGTATCCATGCTTGCAGCATGCGGCAACAACAATAACAACGGTGATACAACACCTACCCCAACACCTACCACAGAGGCAACTCCTGGTGACAGAGGTGACGGTCCTTCTACTCCTGCTCCTACACAGGGTGCAGAAGCAACACCGGCTCCAACCGATGCTCCGGTAGCAGAAGCAGACCATGAGCAGATGCTTGCAAACATTCATCAGGCGGTACAGGAAGCATACGGCAGCCTTTATGCACCAAGCATGCAGGTACAGACAGATGAGTATTACATGGCAGATACCTTAAAGTTAGACGCTTCCTGGTATGACTATGCGATTGCTGAAGTAATGGGTATGGCAGTTATTCCGGATACTTTCATTATTATCCATCCGACAGAAGGCAACCTTGAAAATGTAAAGAATGCAATGGAAGCTTATAAGACAACATTAACAGAGAATGCTTGGTACCCAACAACCGTAACCCGTTCCCAGGGTGCACAGACCGGTGTGGTTGGTGAGTATGTATACTTTGTAGTACTTACTTCCGGCGTGAATGATATGATGTATGAAGATGAAGCTGCTCTGATCCAGGCTTGTAAGGAAAGCACACAGCTTGCAGTTGACACTATTGCAGGTGTTGTGAACGGAGATATCGTAGTTACTCCTTGGACAGAAATCCAGAAGATCCGTGCGGCAATCATGAAGGCTTATGCAGATATGTACTTACCAAATGTACAGGTACAGGACGATCCTACCTACATGCAGGAGCTCTTAAAGTTAGATGCGTCCTGGTATGACGATGCAATCGTTGAAATCCCGATGATTGGTGCAAACGCAGATAAGCTTATCTTAATCCATGCTACAGAAGGCAACCTTGAAAATGTTAAGGCAGCGTTAGAGGCTCACAAGCAGTCCTTAATTGATGATTCCATGCAGTATCCGATGAACAAGCCACGTGTACAGGCCGCATGGATTGCAACCGTAGGTGATTATGCAATTTTCTCCATTCTTGGCGGAGCTTTGGATGATCCGGAAATGTACGGTATCACAACAGATGAAGATTTAATTTCTTACTATGAATCCCAGAACAGCAATGCAGAGTGGGCTGTGAGAGGATATCTTGGTATCTGGGAGTAATTTGTGACAGATTAAATTAAGAAGCAGTATAGAAATTCTCTGCCATAGAAATCCGGTTGAAGTCGGACCCTTAAGTGTGGTATAATATAAGTTAGTGATTTTATCGATGGACAAAATCGTAACTTTTTCGACAGACAGATACTTGGAGGAATGGCATGTACACAGATGAAAAGGATTATTCCGAATTTTTAAGCGGTGATAATAGTGGCTTTGAACGGCTTGTTATTCGTTACAAAGACGGATTAATCTATTATCTGAACCGAATGATAAAAAACATTACAATTGCTGAGGACTTGGCGCAGGACGCCTTTGTGGAGGTTTATGTCCACAAGGAGCGTTTTGTGCCGGGCAAGGCATCGTTTAAAACATATTTATATACGATTGGACATCACAAGGCAGTAGACTATGTGAGAAAGTCCGGGAGAGAGTACTTAACTGATTTCAGTGCGGAAGATGAGACCGGTGTGACCGGTGCTGACAGCCCTGAAGTGAGGGTACTTGAACAGGAAGATAAAGAAGAACTATACAGAGCCTTAGACGGCTTAAAGGAAGAATACCAAAGGGTTCTGGTATTGACAGAACTGGAGGGAATGAAATTAAAGGAAGTGGCGGAAGTGATGGGAAAAACAGTTCCGCAGGTTAAGGTGCTGGCACACCGTGCCAGAAAGGCACTTCTTTTAGCCCTGCAGAAATGAGAGGGAATATGAAATCGAATGAAGAATTTATAGCGGGCATTTATGAAAAAGCCGCTTCTTATACAGAAGAAAATGAGACAAAAATTATCCGTGTGAATTTTGCGGCAAGGACAACAAAGATTGCAGCGATGTTTGTTGTGTGTCTTGGGCTGGCAGGAGTCGGCGTGATGACACTGGAAAATTACAATCAGACACCGCAGGGAGGGAATGAAGGAATCGCCTTATTGTCAGAGGAAGGGGATGACCTTGGAAATCCTGAGCCGAGAATATTGCCGGAGCTTTCCTACCTGGATGGGGAAGTTGAGAGCATTGATACAGAGCACAATTTAATTTTTCTGAGACTGCGTGATATGAGTGCAGAGGAAGTACCGGCTTTAGAGCGTGCGATGGTTGTGGTACGTTTTGCAGAAGGCGTGAATGTTATAGAAAAGCTCCGTTTGGGAATGCAGATTAAGGTAGGCGGAGCAACATTTGAAGGCGGTTATCAGACGGAGGAAGGCGGATATACGTTGCTGATGGTAACCAGGGAACAGGATTTCTTTGTATGGTCGGAGGAATCAGAAAAATACGTACGTCCGGATTGGATTTCGGATGGGAATGAATAAAGGGTGACATTATGGTATTTAGTAGTTTGTTGTTTATGTTCCGGTTTTTGCCGATTGTGCTGATTTTGTACTTCATAGCACCAAAAAAACTGAGGAATTTCGTACTGTTTATTGCCAGCCTGATTTTCTATGCGTGGGGCGAACCGGTTTATGTTGTACTGATGATTTTCTCAACGGTTGTGGACTATACGCATGGACTTTGGGTGTATAAACTGAAAGAAAAAAATGAAATGGGAAAGGCCAAACTGGTGGTGCTTTCTTCCATGGTAATCAATCTGGCACTGCTTGGTTTCTTTAAGTATGCAGATTTTGTGATCACAAACTTGAACCTGATTCCGGGGGTGGAAATTCCGCTCCTTAATCTGGCACTTCCGATTGGTATTTCGTTCTATACGTTCCAGACGATGTCCTATACAATTGACGTATACCGTGGCGATGCACTTCCACAGAAGAACATCATTTCCTTCGGTGCGTATGTGGCATTATTCCCGCAGCTGATTGCAGGTCCTATTGTGGCATACAATACGGTTGCAGAGCAGATGGAAGGCAGAAAAGAAAGCATGGATGATTTTGCAGCCGGTACGATGCGTTTTATAACCGGTGTCGGCAAAAAGGTTCTCCTTGCAAACAATATTGGTCTTCTCTGGGATATGATCAGCGCAAGGAGTGTCGGTGAAGTGCCGGTAGTGATGGCGTGGCTTGGAATTACGGCGTATGCGTTCCAGATTTACTTTGACTTCTCGGGTTATTCCGATATGGCAATCGGTCTTGGAAAGATGTTTGGTTTCCATTTCCTTGAGAACTTTGACTATCCGTACATTTCCAGAAGCATCACCGAGTTCTGGAGAAGATGGCACATGTCGCTGGGCAGCTGGTTCCGTTCCTATGTATATATTCCGCTTGGCGGAAACCGTAAGGGATTAAAGCTTCAGATGAGAAATATTGCTGTGGTTTGGCTGCTGACCGGTATCTGGCATGGTGCGAGCTGGAACTTTTTAATCTGGGGTGTTTATTTTGGTGTGCTCCTGATTCTGGAGAAGTTCCTGTGGCTTGGTTTCCTTAAGAAACATAAGATATTTTCTCATGTCTATACGATTTTCCTTGTATGGATCAGCTGGGCAATTTTTGCCTTTGATAATATGGCACAGGGCGTTCAGTATATCAAGGCGATGTTTGGTCTGACCGGTGCAGGCTTTGTGAGTACAGAAACTTTATATCTGTTACTTAGCTATGCCGTGATGCTGGTTGTGCTGATTTTAGCAGCAACGCCGTATCCGAAGATGCTTGCGGCTAAGCTTATGGATAAGTTAGAAGGCTTAAAAGCACAGAAAGCAGGTCGTGTGGTTTCTGCTGTGTTACAGTGTGTTTTTGTTGCAGCAGTGTTTATCATTTCCACGGCTTATCTGGTAGATGCAACGTATAATCCGTTCCTGTATTTCAGGTTTTAACGGAGGTCGTAGGTCTTGGTTTTTGTTTTTGAAACCGGGAGAAAATATAAGGAGAGTTTAAATGGAGACAAACAGACATTATTCGAAAAGTGTTGTCATAGTACTTCTGGTCCTTGTCTTTGGATTTACGGCAATTACGTTTGTGAGCCCGGAGAGAACATTCTCAGACAATGAAAACAGAGTGTTGGCAACAAAGCCGGAATTTTCCTGGGAGACATTATTTTCCGGAGAATTCATGACGGATTATGAAGAATATATTACAGACCAGTTTTTCCTTAGGGACAGCTGGATTCAGATAAAAACAATTGCAGAAATTGTGTTAAACAAGCAGGATGTCAATGGAGTTTATATTGCAGATGACGGATATCTTATCGAGCGTCACGAGGACTCGGAGATTGATTTTGAAATGCTTGAGAAGAACTTAGACCGCCTGACACAGTTTGTGGAAAAGCAGGTGGGTCGTCTTGGTGCGGATCATGTGAAGGTAATGCTTGTGCCGACAGCATCGGAGATTCTGACGGACAAATTGCCGTTGTTTGCAACAGGCTTTGACCAGAATGGCATGATTGATGATTTGTACAGCCGGTTGCCGGAGGGAACAGCGCTGGATGTGAGAGATGTATTAAAAGCACATTCGGATGAGTATATTTTCTATAAAACGGACCATCACTGGACAACACTTGGTGCATTTTATGCGTACCAGGAATTCTGTAAGGCGACGGGCTTTGAGGTGCCGGAGCTTTCGGATGTAGAGCAGACTGTCGTTTCAGAAGAGTTCCTTGGAACCGTGCATTCTAAGCTTAACTTAAACATCAGCAAGGACAGCATGAGCGTATTTAATCTGCCGAATACACCTTCCAAGGTGCAGGTGACGGTAGATATGATGGAAACCTTTGATACCATGTATGTGGAGGAATATCTTTCCATGAAAGACAAGTATTCCTATTACTTAGACGGCAACCATGGTTTGACGGAAATTTTGTCAAACAGCGAAGGGGAAGGTGTGCTTCTCATCATCAAGGATTCTTTCTCACACTGTTTTGCACCGCTTACCGTTGGAAATTACGAAAAGGTATATCTGGTGGACTTCCGCTACTTTAATATACCGATTACCCAGTTTATGGTGCAGTACAAAGTGACTGACGTGTTAGTGCTTTACAACGCTGTGACATTCGCAACGGATGTGAATTCCGGTAAGTTTTTGAAATGATCTTAAAGGGGATTGCGTTTTCGGACGCAGTCCTTTTTTAGACTAAAAGCAGCTCCCCGGAATAGCTGGTTTCTACGTACTATCAATTTTTGTGATTAACGTGCCGGCATTAGAGACTAAGAGGTAAATGCCATAGAAACAGGGTTGTTATTTTATAAGATATATTGTATAATGACAAGCGATCGACAGTTCATTTGTACCATCCTGTCGTAAAACAAAACCAGGGCTACTAATCTAATATTGACGACATAGCGACGATGCATTTGTAGGGGTCTATGTTTTATTGGAAGGTAGTTTTATGTGATGTAAAACTATTTTTTTATTGGAGGAAACTATGGACGATATGAAAAATCAGAATGAAAAAGGCTCTTTGTCTATACGGGAGTGGATTTTAAGAGAGAAGAAAGAAACGGAAATATTGCTTAGGTGTATCCCGGCAACGACGGTTTCATTATTTGTTGTGAGTGTTATTTGTATGAATCTGCTCGCAAATAAAACGCTGCTACAGACAACCTATATTGCACTGGATGGAGGCATATTGATTTCGTGGTTGTCGTTTATGTGTATGGATATCATTACAAAGTATTTCGGACCTAAGGCATCCAATAAAATTGCAGCACTTGCATCGGCGATAAATCTGCTTACGTGTGCGATTTTTTATATTGCAAGCAGTATTCCATCCAATGCGAATGATTATACGGCATTGGATGGGATACTTGGAGGAACATGGTTTATTCTTCTGGGAAGTACGATTGCGTTTTTGGTGTCCGCAGTTATTAACAATTTTTTAAATTGGACAATCGGAAAGGCGTTTTCTAAGAATCGGGATGGTAAGCTTGCTTTTGTTACACAGTCATATATTTCAACCTTTATCGGGCAATTTTTTGACAACCTTATTTTTTCTCTCATAGTTTTTGTGGGATTTGCACCAATATTCTGGGATGGATTTCACTGGACAGTATTGCAATGTGCAGCATGTGCATTAACTGGAGCGGTAGCGGAACTGATTATGGAAGCATTGTTCTCTCCGTTGGGGTATAAAATCGTAATGAAGTGGAAGCAGTACAATGTAGGGAATGAATATCTTGACTATATCAAGGGAGGAAAACGGTAATGAAGATTTTGGTTACAGGAACATCACAGGGAATAGGAAAAGCAATTGCTGAACGATTTTTAAAGGAAAATCATAAGGTAATTGGTATCGACAGACAAGAAGCAGGTATTGAGCAGGAAGGATATGTTCATTATCGGATGGATGTCCGTGATTACGAGAATTTACCGGAACTTTCCGATATCAATGTTTTAATCAATAATGCAGGCACGCAGAATGAGGATGATATTGATATCAATTTGAAAGCTGTAATACGGATTACGGAGAAATATGGTATTCAGGATAAAATTCATTCCATTTTAAATATCGGTTCTGCAAGTGCTCATACCGGAGCTGAGTTTCCGGAGTATTGCGCAAGTAAAGGCGGTATCTTAGCATACACTAAGAATGTTGCAATGCGTGTTGCAGTTTATGGTGCGACTTGCAACAGTCTTGACCCGGGAGGAGTGCTTACACCACTTAATGAGTGCGTGATGAATGATGCTGTGCTCTGGGAGGAAATTATGAATGAAACGCCGTTAAAGAAGTGGGCGACTTCAGAAGAGATAGCAGAATGGGCATACTTTTTGACTATGACAAATACATTCTGTACAGGTCAGAATATTCTTGTAGA